>JADGPQ010000060.1 GCA_017882325.1 Thermoleophilia bacterium | reverse complement strand
GGATTATGGGTATCATGCGCCTTTGGGGAGGCTGCATCGGCCTCCCAGGCACGGTCTGGCGCTTCTCGTAATGATGGGGTCCTCGGTTCGATTCCGAGCGTCGGCTCCAGTCTCCTCACGCATCATCGCATGCGTCTCTCCCCCGCCACGGCCCACGACCCCGCGACCCGCCCTCGCCAGAGCGCGGAAGGCTCCAAACTCCGTCGCGAGTCTGCCGCGCAACTCAGGATGGCATACCGCTCCCGGACGCGACCAATCGGGGCCGGCGAGAGACGCACGCCCGGCAGACACTCGAGAGACACATGGCCGACGAACCCGTCTTCATCTTCCTCGCCACGTACGGCGCGCAGGCCGACGCGGAGCTCGACTACTCGGCCGGCAAAGAACTGCGCTCCGTCGGCGTGATCGGTACCTGCGACGCTGCCCTCATCACTAAGGACTCGGACGGCAAGGTGAAGGTGCACAGGCACGAGAAGCCGACGCAGCACAGCGCCTGGGCCGGCGTAGCCGTGGGCGCCGAGCTCGGCATCCTCTTCCCACCCGGCCTCCTGCTCGACGTCGCCGTCGGCGGTCTCGCCGGCGGCGTCATCGGCCACTTCTGGAACGGCATGTCGCGCAAGCATGTCAACGAGCGAGGTCGGCGAGTTGCTCGACGACAGCTCCACGGCACTCCTGATCATCGGCAAGTCGAAGCTCGCCAGAGCCATCGAGAAGGCAGCCGGGTAGGTCAGCCCGTCAGGGGCCTCTCACAGCAGGCCGCGAACGGCGCCGGCGACCACGCGGGCGACGATCGCGTAGCCGGCAGGCGTGAGGTGCACGGTGTCACGGTAGTACGTCGCGTCGGTCTCGGCGCCGTCGGCGCCGATGGTCTGGTCCGCGCCGACGTCGGCCAGCGCGTCCGCGAACGACGTCCAGTGAGCGCGCAGCTCAGCGTTGAGGGCGTTGCGGGCTACGTAAAAGGCTGTCGACATGCCTCGCGGCAGGACGGTGCAGATCACGACACGGAAGCCGGCGCGCTGCCGCGCCCGGCAGTACGCGGCGAGATGCCGATAGGCCTGCCGCGCGTCGTAGGGCGGCGATCTGCCCGAGATGAGGTCGTTGGTGCCTTCCCAAGCCACGAGGACGTTGGCCGGCCTCGCGGGATTGTACAGAGGGTCGACCTGGGTGGCGGCGTCGGCCGCCATCATCTGCGTGGTCTGGCCGCCGACGCCCAGGTTCTTCATGTCGAGGCCGGCCGGGAGCAGCGCCATGACCTGCGCCGGCATGCCGTCTTGGGGCGCGACGCCGGCGTCATTGACCAGCGAGCAGCCGTCGAAGACGACGAGCCCGCGGCTGAGGTCCGGCTCCTTCGCCCGGACCCCAGCCGCGGGCCGTTCGGCGAATGACGAGGCGTCGCGCAGATGGACGACCACCACGACGATCGCCGCCGCGACGGCCACGGACAGCAGGAGCAGCGCCGCCTTCTGCCACGCGCGTCTGGCTTGCCACCAGGCCGTCGTGGGCGTCATCGTGGAGTCCTATCGGCAGACCGCGGCTGAAGCGCTCCCCGCGAGACGCGGGGAATCAGCGCGGCCGCCGGCCGCCCTTCTCGATGCCCTTGGCCTCGGAGACGTACGGGATCAGCGCCATCTCACGAGCGCGCTTGATGGCCGTGGCGAGCTGGCGCTGGTGGCGCCGGCAGGTGCCGGTGACGCGCGGCGACTTGATCTTGCCTCTGTCGCTGATGAAACGGCGCAGCGCAGTGAAATCCTTGTAATCGACCTCGTCGATCTTCTCTTTGCAGAAGTGGCAGAAGCGACGGCGGGAGGGGTCGAACGGGCGGCCCCTCTTCTTGTCGGCTCTCGGCCTGGCTTTGGTGCTCGGCATGCGCTTTTCCTTTCTCGGCCGCTCCCCCGTGTGGGCGCGGCCTGCGACTCGTAGGGGAGAGCATGCCGGGATAACGGCCGCGGTGCAAGCCCGGGGTGCCACGAGACCCGACCGCGGCTCTTACGATGGCTCAAAGGGAAAAGCGGGCGGCGGACCGAGAAGGCCCGCCGCCTTGATGCTCGCGCGCCAGCCGGGAGCCGCTACCGCCCTACCCTGAAGCTCCCAGCGTTGCTGGCGTCTCTAATGCGAGGACCCCCCGCCGGCCTGCTGCCGGCGGGGGGTCCTCGCTCGTGAGTTCGGCTCTTCTCGCGCCGGCTACCTCACCTGGTCACCTTGAAGGGGCGCCACTTGGTCGTGGCGGCCGTGTGCGTGAGGGTCTTGGCGATCTTGGCGCGCATGCGGTAGGCGCCGCGCGCGGCGGGCTTGTACTTCCAGCTGTAGGTGCTCGTGGCGCTGATCGTGCGCGCCACGCTCTTGAGCGTCACCCAGCGGGTGCCGCGCTTCTTCTGCACGGTCAGCTTGACCTTGCTGCCGGCGAGGCTGGTGGGCGTCACTCTGCCCTTGGCCGTGACGCGCCTGCCGAGCCTCATGGCGCCGCTCGTGAGGCCGCTCAGCTTGAGCGTGACCTTGGGCTTGAAGACGACGCTGAAGCTCGCTGCGCTGGTGGCGCTGCCGCCGGGGGCGGTGACGGCGATCGTGCCCGTGGTGGCGCCGGCCGGCACGGTGGCCGTGATCTTCGTGGCACTGTTCACGCTGAAGGTGGTTGCCGCGGTGCCGTGGAAGGCGACCTTGGTGGCGCCGTTGAAGTGCGTGCCGCTCAGGGTCACGACGGTGCCCACCGGGCCCGAGGCCGGGGTGAAGCTGGTGATCGTGGGCGCCGGCACGGCTGCGTTCACCGCGGCCGCGAGGTCGAGCCGCCCGCCCGTGGTCATCATGCCGCTGAGCGAAGTTAGCGGATCCACATGGCCAAGGATCCGCTGGACGCGTTGCGCCATGGTCTCCGACGGGAACTGCGCTGCGCACAGCGCGACCGCCCCGGTGACGTGCGGTGTGGCCATGGATGTGCCACTCCACCAGTCGTACGCGTTACCCGGCAGCGTGCTGAGGATGTCCACGCCGGGGGCGGCCAGGTCGACGCTCGTGGCGCCGTAGTCTGAGAAGCCGGCCAGGACATCGTTGTCGTCGGTGGCCGCCACCGCGATGATGTTGGCGCAATCGTAGGACGAGGGGTAGAACGGAGTCGCGTCGTTGTCGTCGCCGATTTCGTCCAAGCCACCGTTGCCGGCCGCCGCGCAGAAGACGATGCCGGACGCGCCGGCGGCGTTGATGGCGTCGCGCATCAAGCCGTCGTAGTCGCCGCCGCCCCAGGAGGCGTTGATCGCCACGACGTTCACCCCGTGGTTCAGCTTCTCGTTGACCACGTAGTCGATGCACGTGATCGCATCCGACTCATAGCCGGATCCATCGGCTCCCAGGAACTTGAGCGCCATGATGCCTGCTTGCCAGGCCACGCCGCTGATGCCGATGCCGTTGTTGCCCACCGCCGCCGCGGTACCCGAGGTGTGGGTGCCGTGCCCGTTGTCGTCGTAGGGGTCGCTGTCGCCATTGACAGCATCAATACCGTACACGTCGTCGATGTAGCCGTTGTGATCGTTGTCGATGCCGTCGCCCGCGATCTCGCCCGGGTTGTGCCACATGTTGGCGGCCAGGTCGACGTGATCATAGGCGACGCCGCTGTCGATGTCGGCGACCACGACGCCTGAGCTGCCCGTAGTGGTGCTCCACGCCTCGGGGGCGCTGATGTCGGCGCCCGCGGTGCCGCCGGTCTGGCCGCTGTTGTTCAGCCCCCACAGATCGGGGAATGAGGGATCGTTTGGGATGACGGCGTCCGCGTATAGTCTGTAGTTGAGCGAGGCGGCGATGACGTTCGGGTTCTGCAGGGCGGTCTTCACGAGGGCAGCGCCCGTACGCGCGGTAGACTTGAAGAGCAGGATGCGCTCGCCCCGCGGCAGGATGGCGCGCACGCCGAGGTCGCGGAACTTGGCCGACCCCAGCGAGCTCGCCAGCGCGTTCTTGCTCGACATCGAAGCTCCTGCCCGCATGCGCACGAGGACTTCGCCGGCAGCGTACGCCGCACCGGGCTGTGGTGCCTTCGCAGGCTGCGCTGCAGGCTGACCGTCCCGGCCACCGGCCTGTGCTTGCGTGACCGTCAGAAGCCCGCAGGCGAGACCGATCCCCGCCGCGATCAGCAGGCCGATCGTGAACCTGTGGACCCCGACCCTCGTCCTGACAATCACGGCTCTCTCCCTCCCATTCGAAGCGGAACGACGACGCCCACCGCCGTCCCGCCGACGCATGTTCCTGCACCGGCCCCGCGAAGACGTATCGCGTCGAACATACTACGCGGACTGCAGCGTGTGGTACCCCCGTGCAGGCGGCGAGGCAGCACGCGGATCCGGCTCGCGCCGTCTCGGACAATGGCCGCTCCGCGCACGGCGGCGCTGGCGCGGCTCTTGACGAGCTTGCCGCGGGCAAGCTTCACGATGGGCTGCACGGCCGTGGCTCGGGCGCTCAAAGCGTCGCCGACGCGGTAAACGGGCGGGCGGGCGAAGCCGCTCCCGCCTCGGGCGCTCAGTAGCGCCGTACCTCGCCGTAGAGCGTGTCGCGCTGCACCGGCGTGCGCCCGGCGGCGCGGATCAGGCGCACCATCTCGTCGACGTCGCATTGATTGCGCACGCCGGCGGCGGCCACGACGTTCTCCTCGATCATCGTGGAGCCCATGTCGTTGGCGCCGAAGGCCAGAGCCACCTGCCCCATCTTGAGGCCCTGCGTCACCCACGAAGCCTGGATGCTGGGTACGTTGTCGAGGTAGATGCGGCTGACGGCGAGCAGACGCAGGTAGTCGAAGCCGGTGGCGGGCTTGTGGCCGGCCGCGAGCTCCGTGTTGCCGGCCTGGAAGGTCCACGGGATAAACGCCGTGAAGCCGCCGGCCTCGTCCTGCAGGTCGCGGATGCGACGCAGATGTTCGATGCGCTCGGCCGGCGTGTCGAGTGAGCCGAACATCATCGTCGCCGTGGTGTTCATGCCGAGGCCATGGGCGACGCGCATCACCTCCAGCCACGTGTCGGTAGGGATCTTGTGTGGGCTGATGGCGCTGCGCACCCTGTCGACGAGGACCTCGGCGCCTCCGCCGGGCAGGCTGTCGAGGCCGGCGGCTCGCAGGCGCTTCAGTGTCTCCTCGATCGTGAGATCGCTCATCGTCGCGATGTGCACGATCTCCGGCGGCGAGAGCGAGTGGATGTGGATCGAGTAGCGCGCCTTGATGCCGCTGAAGACCTGCTCGAACCAGCAGATGTCGAGGTCGGGGTGCAGGCCGCCCTGCATCATGATCGCGGTGCCGCCGAGCGCCAGCGTCTCCTCGATCTTGCGATGAATCTGGTCCTCGGCGAGCAGGTAGCCCTCGCCGCTCCCCGGCTTCTTGTAGAAGGCGCAGAAGCGGCAACCCGAGAGGCAGTAGTCGGTGTAGTTGATGTTGCGGTCGACGATGAACGTTGCCTCGTCGCCGGGGTGGAGGCGGCGACGGACGGCATCGGCGCGCGCGCCCATGCCGAGAAGGTCACCGCCCTCGAGCAAGACGAGAGCTTCGGCATCGCTGAGGCGGCCTACGGCCGCTGCGTCGACGCCGCTCACTCGTCACCACCGCCATCGAGGCGCAGTTCGAAGCGCACCACATGGTCGCCCTGTGGGCCGTGGTCGACGCTCACGGGGAGGCCGTCGACCTCCTCATCGCCGGGAAGGATGGCGAAGCCCAGGCTGGTGTGAAAGGCGATCGAGCCCGTGTTGACCGGCCCGGTCACGGCGCGCACTACCGGGCGTCCGGCGGCACGAGCAAGGGCGAAGAATCGCCGGTAGAGATCGCTGGCGAGGCCCGCACGGCGCCACGCCGGGTGTACTCCGGTGAAATGGATGTAGGCCTCGTCGTCGTGGTCCGGACAGAGGAAGCCGACGACAAAGCCGATGAGCTCGTCTTCGTACTCGGCGACCAGCGACGAGCTCCGGAAGTGCTCGAAGAAGATCTTCGGCAGCATGGCCCGCAGGTCGCGGCCGCCCCACCACTCGACCGTGACCGCCATGATCCGTTCGTGGTCGTCCGGGATCGGCCGGCGGAAGGTGAGGCTGGTGCAGGACACGGCGGGCGCCGGCCTCAGACGGTCGCGGCGGGGTCGGCCGCCGGCGTGGTCGCCGGTACAGCCGCGGCGACCTCGCCGATGTGGGGCACCGTCTCGAGCTCGCCGATCGCGGCGGCGCGCCGGTAAAAAGCGTCCAGACCGGCGCGGTGCTCCGGCGTGAAGCCGAACTTCAGCTTGTCGAAGTACTCCATGAGGTAGCGCTGGCTGAAGTCGTAACGATGCGCCGCAGCCGCGGCCGTGTCGGCCGGGTGCGCGGCGCAGTCGTCGCGCGAGGCCAGCAGGGCCGCTCCCACGGCGGCGGCTGCCGTCGGCCGAGCGGCCATGAACTCGCGCCGCACGGCGCAGACCGCGAAGACCATCGGAAGGCCGGTGACCTTCTGCCACTCCGCACCGAGGTCGTAGTGGTATGGATACACCTCGGCGCGCAGCACGTATAAGGCCTCGTCGCCGATCAGCAGGAGGCCGTCGAAGTCGGCGAGGACCTCCGCGAGCGACCCGCGGCGAGGCGCGAACTCAGGCTCCAGACCCCACTCCCGGCACAGCACCTTGAGCAGGCAGATGGAGGTGGCGCTCTTCTCGGTGAGGGCGATGCGGCGCACTTCGTTCAGCGGGGCGCGCGTGAACAGCTGGACCGAGTCGACGGCGCCGAACGAGCTGATCGACACCTGCGGCAGCAGCGCCAGCTCGGCGGCGTCGCGAGCGAAGGCGATCGACGACGGCAGGGCCACGTCGATCGCCCCGTTGACCAGCATCTCGTTGAGCACCGACGGATAGCCCTCGACAATGGTGGCCGCCACCCCGCGAGCGGCCAGCTCGCGCTCGAAGTGGTGGTACAGCGGGAAGCAGTTGACGAACTCGATGCGCCCGACGCGCACCGGGCCGGCGGGCGCGCCGTCGGCGAGCGCGTCCCCGAGGGGCTCGGAAGGCAGGCCGGCCGCGCGACCCGCGCCGTCAGGCGTCGTCGCCATCGTACCGCCGCACGACGCTGTACAACGTGTCGCGCTCCACCGGCACGCGGCCGGCGGCGCGGATGACGCGCACCAGCTCAGCCTTGCTGAGCTCCTGCCCCGTATCGACGCCGGCTGCGTGGCTGATCTTCTCCTCGACCACCGTGCCGTCGAGATCATTCACACCGAACACCAGTGAGACCTGGGCCAGCTTGAGCCCGACGTTGATCCAGAACGCCTTGACGTGACGGAAGTTGTCGAGAACGAGTCGTCCCACCGCGAGCATCTTGAGATCGTCGAAACCGGTGGGCCCGGGGAGCTCACTCAGACCTGTGTTGGCCGGCTGAAACGACAGAGGGATGAAGGCGTTGAAGCCGCCGGTCTCGTCCTGAAGCTCGCGCAGCCTGATCATGTGGTCGGCGAGCTCCGCCGGTGTCTCGACGTGGCCGTAAAGCATCGTGGCATTCGATTTGAGGCCCGCACCGTGGGCGGCGCGCATCACGTCGAGCCACTTCTGGCCGCTGATCTTCTGCTCGCAGATGAGGTCGCGTACGCGGCCGCTGAAGACCTCGGCGCCGCCGCCCGGCAACGAGCCGAGGCCTGCCTGCTTGAGCTCGGCCAGCACCTCGTCGACGCCCTTGCCGCTGATCTTGGCGAAATGGGCGATCTCGCTGGCGGTGAACGCCTGGATGTGGACGTCGGGAGCCAGCTCCTTGAGGGCGCGCATCATCTCGAGGAAATACTCGAACGGCAGGTCGGGGTGCTCTCCGCCGACGATGTGGATCTCGGTGATGCCGCCGACGGCCAAGGTCTCGCGGGCCTTGTCCACGACCTCGTCGATCGAGAGGGTGTAGGCGTCGGCGTCGCCCTCGTCGTGGCTGAAGGCGCAGAACAGGCAGCGGTTGCGGCAGACATTGGTGTGGTTGATGTGGCGGTTGCTGATGAAGTAGACCTCGTCGCCCACGGCGCGGGCGCGAGCGAAGTCGGCCATGGCCCCCAGCGCAAGGATGTCATTGCTCTCGAGCAGCCCGGTGGCTTGCGCGGCATCCAGGCGGTCGCCGGCCGCGACGGTCTTCCAGATGTTCTCGAGGCCGGCGCGTGCGGCGAGGGCGGCGATGTCACTGGGGTTCACGGGATCGACTCCAGACGTGTCAGCTGTAGCGGTCGACGACCTGCACTGCGACCTCGGCGAGCAAGTCGCGCTCGACGAGGTCCGGGCAGGATCCGAGGACCCT
This sequence comes from Thermoleophilia bacterium, assembly GCA_017882325.1. Lineage (GTDB taxonomy): Bacteria > Actinomycetota > Thermoleophilia > UBA2241 > UBA2241 > CAIXSE01. Next base: position 5,382 of record JADGPQ010000060.1, on the reverse strand, counting down.
GCGGGATTCCTCAATGTACCCCAAAGCCACGCCGCGGGCACGCGCGAGGGCGCCGCTTCCGGCGACCGTCTCGAGGACGGTCGCCACGTCGGCGGCGCCCTGGCCCCTACGACAGAGCAGGGCGGCCAGCTCGGGATGGACCTCGAGGGCGAAGATCAGCGGCAGAGTGACGGTGCCGTCGCGCACGTCCGCTCCGGGGCGCTTACCCGTGCTGGCTTCGTCGCCGCTGCAGTCGAGGATGTCGTCGAACACCTGAAAGGCCAGACCGATGAGACGGCCGTACTCGGCGAGCGCTGCGGCGGTCTGCTCCCCGGCGCCGGAAAGCCCGGCGCCGAGCCGGCACGCGGCCGCGAACAGATCGGCCGTCTTGCGCTCGCAGCGAAGCTCGTACTCCGCCTGCGTGACCGTCACGCGATGCGCGTCGTCGCGCTGCAGCACTTCGCCCTCCGAGAGGCCCACGGCAGTGGCACTGAGCACATCGACGGCCCCCGCGTCTCCGGCTCCCACCAGCTCCTGGAAGGCGCGGGCCAGCAGGTAGTTGCCGGCCGAGACGGCGGTCTGCACCCCGTAGGCGTGGGCCACAGTGGGCCGGCCGCGCCGCAGCTCGGCGCGGTCGAGGACGTCGTCGTGGACGAGCGTGGCCATGTGGAGCAGTTCGACCGACGCGGCCCCACGCAGCACCGGCTCGCCGAGCTCCGCGTCACGGCGCGCGCAGAGCAGGGTGAGCAACGGACGCACCCGCTTACCGCCAGCGGCAAGCGTGGCGCGGCACGCCTCGCCGAGCTCGCCGGGATAGGCGGTGGCGACCGCCGTGAGCCGCTCCTCGACCAGCTCCATCCCGCGCGCGTAGCGCCGCTTCTGAAGGACGGAGCGCCACGTGAGGGCCGGCTTGCTCACCGGGTACTTCCCGGCGCCACATCAGCACGCACCTCGCCGACGTGGATAGCCACGGCCCCGAAGCCGAAGCGCCGGTACCGCACGCGCGTGAGACCTGCGGCGGCCATGATCGCCGCAAGCCCCTCTGCGCGAGGGAAGGCTTCAACGGACGCTGGAAGGTAGGCGTAGGCGGTGCCGTCGCCGGTGACGACGCGCCCCAAGAGAGGTACGACATGGCCCATCCAGACGCGGTGGAAGTACAAGCCGGCACCGTATGGAGCCTGGGTCGACTCGAGGCAGACGACGCGCCCGCCCGGGCGCGTGACACGGTGCATCTCGGCGAAAGCGCGAGGAATATCGGACACGTTGCGCACACCCCAACCCACCGTGACCGCGGCGAACTCACCGTCGGCGAACGGCAGGTCCAGGAGATCGCCACGCACGAAGGTCGGCGCGAGAAGGCCGCGGCGCTGTCGCGCCGCGGCCTTCTCGCGGGCCCGTTCGAGCATCGGCTCGGTGAAGTCGAGGCCCACGACATCACAGCCGGAACACTCCTCGGCAAGTGTGAGTGACAGGTCGCCGGTCCCGCAGCACGCGTCGAGCACGCGGTCCCCCGGCGCCGGCGCCGCTTCTCGCGCCGCGATGCGGCGCCAGTGCCCGTCGCGACCGCCCGTCATGAGCCGATTCATGAGATCGTAGCGCGCCGCTATACCGCCGAACATGGCCTCGATGCGCTGGGGGTCGCGGTCGACCGCGAGGGTGCGCGCCTCGCCGGGCACGCCGGCAGGCTCGCTCGCGGGCGTCAGCGCCGGCCCCCGTCCCACGGCGGGAACAGGGTCTGCGCAAAGCCCAACGCCGCGATGACCTTGCCGACGACGTGGTCCACGGCGTCCTGCAGCGACTGCGGCCGCGAGTAGAAGCCGGGCATCGCCGGCAGGACGATCGCGCCGGCCTCGGCGAGCTCGAGCAGGCGGCGCAGGTGGATCTGCGTGAGCGGCGTCTCGCGCGGCACCACCACGAGCGGCCGCCGCTCCTTGAGTGCCACGTCGCCGACGCGGTGAATGAGCGTGCGCGTGGTGCCCAGAGCGATGTGTGCCACCGTCGATACCGAGCACGGGCAGATCACGACGGCGTCGGGGAAGCTGCTGCCGCTGGCCGGGGGCGCCGCGAGGTCGTCGGCGGCGTACACCTCGGCGGCCACGCCGGCCCGCTCGAGGAAGGCGGCGGTCACCGCGTCGCGACCCTGCGCCGACAGCTCCAGCTCGTGCTCGAGCACGAGCACGCCGGCGTCGGACACGCACAGCTGCAGTTCGCAGCCCGCCGCCGCCAGCGCCTGCACGAGGCGCAGCGCGTAGGGCGCCCCGCTGGCGCCGCTCACGCCGACGAACACGGTGGACGGCGGCGACGCATTCATGGCAGGGACTGGCGGGCGGTCACGACCGCGCTCATCACGGGATGGAGCCGCGGTGGCACTCGCCGCCGTAGCAGCCCTGAGGCCCAGATCCGTTGTTGCCGTGGCACTTCACGCATAGAGCCCCATTACTGAACACCGCGTTGGCGTGGTCGTGCCTGAAGGCCGTGCTGTGCGGCAGGGTCACCCCGTGACACGCGGTGCAGAACGAGCTGCTGTGGCACTTGTTGCAGAGGCCAGGCGACGCGCTCGCGATGCTCGGGTGCGTCCCCAGCCAGCCGGCCGGGTGCGGCATCTGCAGGCCGTGGCACTTCATGCAGCTGTCCTGGCCGTGGCACTTCGCGCATTTGTCGGGGTGGTCCAGCGCGTAGTTACCGTGAGCGCTCGTCCAGCCGCCGGGATGCGGCATCCGCAGTCCGTGGCAGCGGATGCAGAAGCTGGGGTCCTTCTGGAGGTGGCACGACACGCAGATGGTCTTGCCGCGGTCGAGCACGACGCGGCCATGGATCTGGTTCCAACGCTTGGGGTGCGGCATCTCCAGACCGTTGTGGCACTTGGTGCAGAAAGTCTTCTGCTCGTGGCAGCCGCGGCACTGGGTGGCATCGACGTGCAGCTTCATGGCCACCTTGCGAGTGGAGGCCGGTACGCCGTTGATGTGGCAGGTGCTGCACGTGTCCGGGAGTTGCTTGCCGTCATGGCAGCGCGCGCAGATCGACATCTTGTTCTGGCTGGTACGTGAGATCGCCGGCCGCGTGCCTGGATGCGAGATATTGGCGTGGCAGCTGATGCACTGATAGCCGGCTTCGCGCAGACCCTTGTGGTTGACGCGGATGTTGCCGATCACGAGGTCCTTTTCGATCTGCGACTTGGGGTGGCACTGCACGCAGTTGGCGGACCCCACGGCCGTGGTGATGGGGCGCTGGTATTGGTTGGACGCGTACAGGATCAGGTTGGTCATGCCCTGCAGGTTGCGGATGAAGTAGTTGAACACGCCGGGCTTGGTGTGGCACTTCTGGCAGCCCACGCCGGCGCGATAGTGCGCGGTCTGCCTGTACGTGGTGACCTCGGGCTTGACCACGTGGCACACGTCACAGGTTGCGATGCGGTTCAGCGACGAGAAGCCGAGGACGGCCACGATGAAGACGACGCCGAACGCCACGAGCACGCCGAGGATCCACCGGCCGGGAACGCGCCCTTCCAGAAGAATGCGGCTCTTCGCGGGCTTGCGCTCAGCCACGCCTCACCCCCCCCCTGCGATTGGTGAGGAGATGGGCGTCGGCGTGGACTGTAGCGAAGAGTTGGCGCCCCCCAGCAGCTTGTGCGCCCGGGGGTCGCCAGCGGCGTGCAGGTCGTGGCACGCCTGGCAGTTGGCCACCACATGGCAGTTGAAACAGGTGTCCGAGCCCTTCTGGGCGGTGACCGCGGGATGGCTGTCGACGAAACCTGCCGGATGCGGCATCTTCACCTGGTGGCACGTCTTGCAGTACTCCTTGGTGTCGTGACACTGATCGCAAGCCTTGTTGCCGCCGCGCTTCCCGACGATGACGCCGTGCTCGGAGATCCATGCCGCAGGGTGCGGCATGAGGATGCCCTTGTGACAGTCGGAGCAGGCCCCCTTCTTGACGTGGCAAGCGCTGCAGGTGGAGAGGATGCCGACGGCCCCATGGCGCGTCGCCCAGTCATTCTGCTTGTGGGTGAGCGGCACGGCCCCGTAGTTGGGCTTGGTGTGGCAGAGGTCGCACCGCGAGGTGGCCACCTGGCCCTGAGGGTCCTTGAACTGATTGTTGTGGCAGATCAGGCACTGGTCCATGCTCGGATATGTGCGCGAGCCCGGGGGAACGGCGTCGCCGTGCGCCTGCGTGGAGTGGCAGCGCATACACAGGAAGCCCGCCTCGATAAGGTGACGGTGCTGCACGCGGATACCGTTCTTGGACACCGGGTGGAACAGCAGGTCGTTGTTGTGACAGCGCCGGCAGGACTGGTTGAGCACGTAGCCGAGGATGGGCTTTTCGTAGTCGCCGGTGATCTGGGCTATGGGCTGCTGAAGCGCTTCGAGCTTCGCCGTGAGGAAGAAGAAAGGGCCCGGCTTGCTGTGGCACTGCTCGCAGTTGACGTCGCGGTGGGCCGACTTCTTGTACTCATCTATGTAAGGCACGTGGCTCTTACAGGTACCGCAGAACTGCGGCGTCGATGTCGCGGCGAGCGCCACGCCGATGCCCACGACCACCACCGTCAGGAAGATAGCGGCGATCGTGAGCCCGCGTGTGGTGAGCCGGAAACTCATGCGTCAGAGGATCATGATCACTCGAGGCTTTGCATTGTGAATGGCGCTGCGATGACAAAGGGCGCAGCGGAAACCGTCGGTGTGCGCTGCCGCGCGGCCGTGGCAGCCCGTGCAGACCGAGTTGCCCGGCGTCTTCTGGGCGGCGTGGAACTTACCCTTGTGGCACGTGCGGCAGCTCGTGATGCCCGAGCCGCGCTTCTTGGCGTGCAGAGCCTTGCTGTGACAGGCCGAGCAGACCGACTTCTTGGTGGGCTTGGCCGAGTGCTGCGCCTGCGCCGCCCCACCGGACCCCTTTCCCTTGTGGCAGGTCGCGCATTTGCTCTGGGGCACCTTCCTGCCGGCGTGCTTCTTGGGGTGGCATGAGCGGCAGTTCTTGAAGCCGGGGCTAGACGCCTGATACAGGTGGAAGGCCGCGGCCGACGGGTGGCACGCCTTGCAGGTGACCTGGCCGGCGTGCTTCTGGAAGCCGCCATGGCACACGGTGCACTGGTCGAACTGCTGGGCGCCGTTGTGATGCGGGCTCTGGCCGGGGTCCGCGATGCCGGCGCTCGTCTGATGACAGTCGAGGCACGCGGGCGTCGAGCCAAGATGCGGGTTGGCGCCGTGCCTGAACGCGATCGTGTAGCCCTTGTCGATAGGACTGTAGAGGTGGCAGCCCTGGCTGCACGCGGAGCTGGGCGACGAGAGCGCCGAGGTGTCCTGGCCGGGGAAGTGGCAGGACCAGCACGTGTTGCCGGGCACGCTCACGAAGCCGGCGTGACAGGCGGTGCAGGTGGCGTCGGTGGGGGTGCCGGCATCGTGGCAGACGCAG
>JADGPQ010000059.1 GCA_017882325.1 Thermoleophilia bacterium | reverse complement strand
CCCGCGCATCGCGCGGATGACGGCGTTGGTGGGGTGGTCCGAACACCGCGAGTGGACATGAAGGTCGGCTCGGTAGGTCACACTTGCGTGAGTCACCAGACCACTTTACTCCACACGGGGGGCCAGCGTCGCCAGAAGGCGGGCGGCCTCGTCCGCGTCAAATTCGGGCCAGAGCGCCGGAAGGCCGTGTTCCAGCGCGGTGACGCCGCCGCTCTCGCTCACCTCACCGATGACCGTCGCGGCGATGCTCTCGCGGTCAAGCGCCCGGAGCAGCGCCTTTGTCTCGTGCGGACGGCAGCAGACGAGCAGGCTGCCGGAGGCGATGAGGCCGAGAGGGTCGGCGCCCAGCAGCTCGCAGATACGACGCGTCTCGGGGAGCAGCGGCACTCGTTCGCGATGGACGACGATGCCGTGCCCGCAGGCCACGGCAAGCTCGCGAAGCGCCGTAGCCAGCCCGCCTTCGGTGATGTCGTGCATGGCGCGCACACCGGCGAAGCCGGCCGCCACGCGCGCCTCCGGCACGATGCTCAGGCGGGTCAGCAGCTCGCGGCAGGCGGCGAGCTCGCGCTCGTTCATGCCGAGGTCAAGGAGACGCTCGCCCAGTTCCTGGGCGAGCAGCGACGTGCCCTCCACGGCGAGCGCCTTGGTGAGGACCACCTGGTCGCCGGGCAGCGCCTCGCGCTTGTCGCGCAGGTCTGCCCGGCGCATCGTGCCCAGCATCGTCGCCGAGACCACCGGCCGGGTGACCGCGTCGCTCACCTCGGTGTGTCCGCCGACGAGGGCCACATTGACGCTCGCCGCGGCTCCGGCAAGGTCCGCAAGCAGGGCCAGAGCCTGTGACACTGTGGTCCCGGCGGGAAGCAGCACGGTGGTGAGCAGCCAGCGGGGAGCGCCGCCCGAGGCGGCGATGTCGTTCGCGTTCACGAGCACCGCGTACGCCGCGGGGTCCCGGCTCGAGAGCGTGATCGGATCGCCGTGCGCCACGAGCGTGTCCGCACCACCGATGTCCAGGGCTGTCACGTCCTCGCCGATGCCGGCCGGGACGAGCACTGCCGGGTCGGCCGGCGCGAGGCCGGCCAGATGCCGGGCGAGCAGCTCATTGGGCAGCTTGCCATTGGGCAGAGGCAGGCCGAGCCCGACCACGTCGTCCAGCTCGGCCAGTCCATGCACCACGAAGTCGCAGACGGCGTCCTCTGGGCGGCCGAGCTCATTCGCACTGCCGCCGGGACGCTCCCCGCTCCCACCATTGGTGAGGTAGGCCGTCAGCGACCCGGCGGCTCGACCGGCGAGCATGTCGAGCACGAAGTCGCCGACCACGAGCGTCTCCGCGGCGGGCACGCCCATCGCCGCGGCGGCGTGCAGGACGCCGTCGGGGGCGGGCTTGGGAGAGATCCCATCGTCGCGCGTGACGATGACGTCGAAGTCGGCCGCGCTGAGGCTGCTGAAGCGCGCGAGAGCTTGCCGGACGGCAGGAAGGCCGTTCCGCGTGAGGACGCCGACCTTGAGTCCATGAGCGCGCAGACTCCTGACGGCGCGTTCGGCGTCCGCATTGGGCTCGGACTCCGCGGCGCCGGCCAGTTCGAACCGTTCCAGCGCGCTCAAGGCAGTCTCGCGCTGCGTGCCGGCGGGCAGCGCCTCGATCCATTCCAGGAGGAAGCCGTCCGGTGGGCAGCCGACCTCACGCTTGATGGCCGGGAAATCTAGGGCGCCGGGGCGCGTGAGCGTACCGTCGAAATCGAAGAGCACGGCCCGCAGACGAAACGGCCGCGGGCGGTGGCCGGACTTGGGCTCGTGCATCCTGCGGCTCCTCGTTGAGACCGCCTCGGTCAGCCGGCGCGGCGCGCGGCGCCCCACACCTTCACTTGTGGGCGTAGGCCTTGAGGCACACGTTGGCGTCGCGGTACTCGACGCGCTTCGTGAGGTCGAACCATGGGTCGCGGTCGCCGGAACGCATGTAGCTCTGGCCTGCCGCGGCGACGGCTCTCGACTCCCATTTCCTCCTGGGGCGTTCGACGGCGATTGGGTGAGTCTCGCCGGGCGCGACGATGCGGACGGCGATGACGAATCGTCCGCGGGCGCGGACGGCCAGCGAGGTGCTCAGATCGGCTGTGGCGAATCCCGGCAGGTCGATCGTCCCGGACCCGCGTCTGGTCAGAGACCGCAGGGTTGGACCTGCCCAGACCTCGTAAGACGTGCCTCCGACTGGCGCATAGAAGCCGGCGGCGACGATGCGCTCTGAAGCCTTCGCGGTGAAGCGGTTGGCGGCCCAGGCGACCGAGGGGTCGGCGGCCTGCGGATAGCCCCACGACGTGGTCCATCCCAGGGTGTCGTACTGGTAGTTGCGGGAGTAGTTGCTCGTGCTCTCGACGCGCGCATAGCTCGTGCAGTCGCCGAAGGCGAATGAACGGTCGAAGTAGGAGACCCAGAAGTAGCCGTGGTCGCCCCACCTCGCGCCCCAGCTGTTGCGCACGAGGAAGGCGCCGTCGCCAGGCGGCGCCCCGGCGACGGAGGCCGCGAACCGGTCGCTCGGAAACGCATCGTCCCAGCCGACGATGCAGACGCCGTGGTTCTCGTAGGCCTGCTCCTCGCCGGCCGCGAGGTCGCAGTAGTACGTCGCGGTCGCGGTGGGGTCGGGGGCATCCGGGTCGAACGAGTAGAAACCGGGGTCCCAGAACATGCCCACGCTGAGCGCGCCGTTCTGGACGACCATCTGCTTGAGGAGGTCGTTGTCCAGAACGCCGGAGCGGCCGGGCAGCATGGTCACGCCCTGCACGTGCTCGCGGGCGGTGTTGGTCTTGGGAGGGGTCGGCGTGTGGTAGCGGTCGTCGCGCTCGTAGACGGGCCCGGCCCAGCGCGTGAGATAGGCGACGGCCATGAAGTCCCAGCCGCCCGAGTCGTAGGGACCGTCGGGGAACGGCCCGTAGCGGCTGCGCGAGACGAGGTTGTCTTCGCTGAAATCCCTTCGCTCGCCTGGCAGCAGCCGCGACTCGAGCGCCGCGAGATTGGCGAACGCCCAGCAGGTGCCGTAGGCGCCCTGGTTCCTGACGGCGGTAAGGCGATTCTCGGCGCGGAGGTCGTAGACGGGCGGCAGAGAGAGACGGGCGGCGCGTGCCTCGGCGACCGCGCCCAGGTGCACGTCGACCGGGTTCGGAAGCTTGCCGAGCGCGCCGGCGAGGGGATCGTGGAGCGCCTCGACGAAGGCTTGACTGAGTGGGCCCGGCTCAGGGCGCAGCGGCTGGCCGGCGGCGCTGGCGGCGGCCGGCCAGACAAGCACGGCCATGCCGAGAAGCGCCACGATGAGCGCCAGCGCCCTCCGCGGCAAGGCGCTGTGCTCGTTCGATGTGGCCGCGGTGATCATCGCTGGAGTGTACCTTGATTCCCCGCTACTTTCGCTTTCGGGGAAGGTTATCGGCCAGTCTCCCCGGGGTAGTAGCCACTCGTCACGTGCCAACGACCCGGGATTCCGGGTGCATCCTGGAGGGGACCATGGCCACGATCTCACTGACCGCCGAAGAACTGACGGGCCGCAAGCTGCTCGACGAGACCGGCCGCGACATCGGCGCGATCATCGACCTGTACGTGGACGACGACGGCCGCCCGCACTGGCTCCTTGTCGACACGGGCTTCTTCCCGAACTTCTTCAGCGTGATCCCCGTCACCGACGTGCTCGTCACCGACCGCGGTCTCGAGGTCCACTACACGATGGAGAAGCTCACCGGCGCGCCCAACAACATGAAGGACAAGGACTACGCCGCGCACCGCGAGGGGACTCTGTACGACTACTACCGGCTCGAGGCGCCCGCCTCGGTCGCGGAGGCGACAAGGCACGGGCCCGCCGACAAGGTGCTGCTGCCGCCCAGCGAGTTGTGCCGGTTCTCGACCCTTTCGTGCGAGAACAAGCCGACGGAGTTCAACGCGGAGTAGGCCGCCGCCGGCTGACGTCGGGCCGCGTCCGGGGATGCCTTGACCGCGACGGCTTGTCGTGGGGCAGATGGCGCGTGAAGGCGAAGCTGACGAAAGTCAGCACGACAACGCCCAGCAAGGCTTGCTTGAGGGCTCTCAGCTGAGATTCCGAATAGTCGGCCACGATCGCGGCGGACTGCGCCCCGGGCACTCCGGCGGGATCGAAGGGTCGGCCAGCACGCGCAACGGAGGCGGGACCGGCGTACGCTCAGTTGAGCCCAAAGCGCCGCAGGTCGCCTTCGTCGGCGCCGAAGTAGTGCGCCGTCTCGTGCAGCACGGTGATGCGGATCTGCTCGGCGAGGTCGTCTTCATCCTCAGCTTCGCGCTCGAGGTTACGCTGGAACAGGTGGATGAGCCCCGTTTCCGGGCCGGCGCCGAGCACAGACTGGTCGGGCATGGCGATGCCGTGGAAGAGGCCCAGGGTGCGCGGGTCGAGGCCCTCCAGGACGAGCGCCTCGGAGGGCCGGTCCTCGACGAAGATGGGCACGTTTTGCAGACGTACGAGGATCTCCTCGGGCAGCTCGTCGAGGGCGGCCGTAGCCACCTTCTCAAAACGCTTGGCGCTCATCAGCGGCTTGGGGTCTTCATTGGCTGCGTCCAGGCGCAGGACCGCGAGCCACTCCTTGACCGTGCCCTTGCGATCGCCCTTCTCATCGCAGGCCAGACCGAGAAGGTGGCGGGCGTCGGCCTCGTCGAGCGGATCGAGCTCGAAGCCGGCGAGCAGCTCACGCAGAAGGCGCACGGCCTCGCCGGCCTCGCCGTAGTCGAGGTAGACCTCCGCCGAGCCCAGCCACGGCTCGGGGTCGTCCGGCGCCGCGTCGTTCCAGCGGCGATAGGCGTCGAGCGCCGCCTCAGGTTCTTCCCGGGCCAAGGCAAGCCCGGCCTCCAGCTCGTACATCGCCGGGTCATCGGGTGCGGCGGCGCGCACCGACGCGAGCCCCCGCGCCGCCGCCTTGAGGTCGCCGTCGTCGAGGGCGTCCCAAGCGTCGTCCAGCAGGCTCTGCGTCTCGGGGTCGAGTTGTGCGTCGTCTTCCACGCTGCACACTATACTCGCGCCGCTCGCGTCACGCGCCGCCAGGAGCGCCGTCCTGCAGGCGCCCGCGCAACGGTTCGCGCCCGCCCTGCGTAGTGAAAAGACGCTCGCGGAGGTACAATGTCAACCAGAAGTCCGCGGCAGGGAGGTGGGACCGTGAGCTACTCTTATCAGCCCCGTGATCCGCGAGCCAAGCTGCGCGAGGTCGCCGCCAGATGGGTGTCGGCGATGAGGGTCACCGGCCAGGCGCCGAACCGCGGCGTTGTCTTTGCCGGCGACTCCCCCACCGCGTCTGCTCCCCACGTCAACGGGTTTCTGGTGGATGACCGGCGGCCGCAGGCGTCCGGCGAGCGGTATCTCGTCCTCGAGGACGGCGATGTGCTGCGGGCGCCCGAGGAGACGTGGCTCGCCGAGCCGAGCGACGAGATCGTGACGCTGTTCGCGAAGGCGCTTGCCGACGCGCGAATGGGCGGCTCCGGGTGGCTGGCCGACGGCGGCGATAAGCTCGAACGTGTCCCCGACCGTCGCGGGGAACGTCATCCCTACGAAGGCCCGGAGCGGCGCAACCATAGTTGACCGGAGAGTGCCGCGTCGGCGGCCCGTTTGGCCCCTGCAGCGGCGCTCTGGTATAAGCAGAGGCGTGAACGACCCCGCGCGTAGTCCCGATCTCGTGAATGAGGCCGGCACGGCGCGCTCGCACGTGCCGGCCGCCGGCTGCGGCCGTCTCTTCCTCGGCGTCGATCTCGGCAAGGTGACGACGTGTCTCGCCGTCGGCGAGCTCTCGGCTGACGGCGAGCTGCGCGTCGTCGAGACGCGCGCCGAGCGTCATCTCGGCGATCCGCTGCGCCCGTTCCTTGAGCTCTACGGCACACTCGACGTCTCGCGGCTGACGGGGGTCGCCGCGACCGGCGTATTCGGCGACCGGCTCGGTGAGCCCGCTCTCGGTGGCCTGCCCGAGGAGATCGCGCAGGAGGCCGCCGCCGCCTGGCTGTATCCGACCGGACCCCTCAATGTCGTTCGCGTCGGCGGCGGGGGCTACTCGGTGCTCACGCGCGACGCCCGCGGCCGCGTGAGCTACGAAGCCAACGAGCGCTGCTCGGCCGGCACCGGAGAGACGGTCGAAGGGCTGTGCACGCGGCTCGGTCGCTCGCTCGCCGAGGCTGTGGAACTAGCGGAGGGGAGTCCCGACGGCGTCACCGTGACGAGCCGCTGCGCCGTGTTCGCCAAGAGCGAGCTCACCCACTTCGCCAACCAGGGCGAGCCTCACGGACGCATCTTCCGGGGCCTGTTCACAGGTGTGGCTCGCAACGTGCACAGCCTGTACGACAAGAGCAAAGTCGACGGTCCGGTCGTGCTCGTCGGCCACGGAGCTCTCATCGCGCCGGTCGCCGAGAGCATCGCGAGCCTGAGCACGGCGCCTGTGACGGTGGCGGAGCAGGCCGGGGCGTTCGAAGCATTGGGCGCGCTGGCGTTCGCCGCCCGGGGCCGCGCCGTCGCGTCCGGCGCGGCGGAGGCCGGGCAGTCCGACGCTGCAGACATTCCGGCGTTCCCCGCGGATCCGCGCGCGCTCGTGCGCCCCTCGCGGAGCCGCGTTGAGCGTCTGCAGCCGGCGAAGCACGGTCCGGGCTCGGTCGTGCGGCTCGAAGAGCCGCAGGACGCCCCGGTGGAGCCCGGCTCGCCGGCCGTCCTCGGTCTCGACCTGGGCTCCACCGGCTCGAAGGCCGCTGTCCTCGATCTGGCGAGCGGTGCGGTGTTCGCCAGCGTGTACCGCCGCACCGACGGCAATCCCGTAGAGGCGGCGCAGGCGCTGGTCGCCGAGATCGGCGAGATGCTGCCGAATCCGGTCGTCGCGGTGGGCATTACCGGATCGGGACGTGACGCCGCGGCCGCCGTGTTCCGGGCCGCGTATCCGGACCTCGGCGCGAGGCTCACCGTCCAGAACGAGATCGTCGCACACGCGACCGGCGCCGCCCGGCTCGACCCGGCGGGCGGCCGCAGCATCTCGATCGTCGAGATCGGCGGCCAGGACGCCAAATTCATCAACGTCGAGGGCGGCCGAGTGGTCGACGCCGACATGAACCGCGTGTGCAGCGCCGGCACCGGCTCATTCCTCGAGGAACAGGCTCTGGCCCACGGCCTCGACGACATCGTGGAGTTCGGTCGGCTGGCGGCGCGCAGCGAGGGGCCGCCCGACCTCGGACAGACGTGCACCGTGTTCGTGGCCGACGTCGCCGCGGAGGCGCTGAGCGACGGCTTCTCCCGCGACGACATCTTCGCCGGTCTGCAGTACTCCGTGGTGCGCAATTTCCGCAGCCGCGTAATGGGACAGCGACGCTTGCTCGGCCGGGTCTTCTTCCAGGGCAAGCCGGCCAGCGACCCGGCGCTGGCGCGCACCCTGGCCGCGGTCCTGGAGCGCGACGTCTACGTGCCGGCCGACCCCGGCGCCATGGGCGCGGTCGGGATCGGCCTGCTGGCCGCAGGGGCGTTCGCCGGCAACGAGGACGCCGCGCCCCGGGCCATCGACCTCGCGCGCGTGCTCGAGGCGAGAGTGGCCGACCGCCGCGAGTTCCAGTGCAGGGACCGCGACTGTTTCAACGCCTGTCGTCTCGAGCTCGCCGAGGTCGACATCCTCGGCGAGCGCCGTAGGGTCGTCAGCGGCGGGCAGTGCCCCAAGTACGATGATGTCTCAGCTGCCGGCGAGAAGCTTCCAAAGGATGCTCCCAATCCCTATCGCGAGCGCGAAGACCTGCTTCTCGGGCTGCTCGCCGAGGAACCCGCCGCGCCGCCGGCTGCCGCCCTCACCATAGGTCTGCCCTACGTCCACTACCTCATCGACACCCTGCCGTTCTTCCATACGTTCCTGCGCAGACTGGGGTATGACGTCGACGTGCTTCGCCCGGGGCCCGACACGCTGGCCGAGGGCGACCGGCGCTGCGCCGCCCCGGGCGCCTGCGCCCCGGTCAAGCTCTTGCACGGACTTGCGGGCGCCGGCGTGGACGTGCTTGTGGCGCCTCTCTTCGTGCATCTGCCCGTGCCCAACGCCGGCGACATGACCTACACCTGCCCCATGGCTCAGGGCGCGCCGGACATGACGGCGCGCGCCCTGAGCGCCGAAGGCTCGCCCACCCGCGTGCTGCGCCCCGTCCTGTTCGAGAAGGAGGGCGATGGGTTCGACTCGCCGCGGGCGCGGCGGGCCTTGCGGCGCGCGGCCGAGGCGCTCGCGGCGGCCTCCGGCGAAGCCGGCGGCCTCTCACCCGAACGCTTCCGCGCCGCCTACACCGCCGCGCTGGCCGGTCAGCGACGCTTCGAGGAAGGGCTGCGGCGCATCGGGGACCGCGCTCTGGCCTGGGCGCGAGCGCACGAGTACCCGGTGGTCCTCATCGTCGGCGAGACCCACGTGATCCACGACTCCGTGCTGGACGCTGGCATTCACGAGCTTGCCGCCGCGAACGGCGCCCTCGCCCTGCCCGTGGACTGCTATCCGGTGCCCGACGATGTTCCCGGGCTCCGGCGGGTGCATTGGGCGAGCGCCGGCCAGACGCTGCGCGCAACGGCGGCCGGCGCCATGGCCGGCGATGTCTTCCCCCTTCTTCTCGGGGCCTACGGTTGCGGCCCCAATTCCATGATCGAACATCTCTTTGCCGACCTCGTCGAGGAGTGGCCGCACGCGGTCCTCGAGAGCGACGGGCACGGTGGCAAGGCCGGCTACGTGACTCGTGTGCAAGCCTTCCTGCACAGTGTGCGCACGTGGCGCGCCGACGGCGCAGGGACGCTCTCGGCCTCCCGGCTGGCGCGCTTCGACCGCCCGCTGCCGCGCAGCCTGGACGCGGGCTACGACCGGTTCTTCTTCGGCCACCTGGGCGGCGGGCTCAGCCGGCACCTTGCTGCCGCCATGCGCGGCGCCGGCTTCGATGCCACGTTTGTCGGCGAGCCCGACGCCGCCGCGCTGCGCGCCGCGGGCGCGGCGTGCTCGGGCAAGGAGTGTCTGCCGTACCAGCTCATCTGGGGCAGTTTCGCCAGATTCCTCGAAGACGAGGCGCCTCGGCTGCACGGCCGGCGCGCCTTGTTCCTCAGCGCCGGCAACGGGTTTCAGGCGTGTCGCGCCAACCTCTTCCCCTTCACCGAACAGCTCGCCCTGGAAAAGCTAGGGCTCGGCGACAGCGTGGAGGTGGCCGACTTCAGCCTGGTGACCGCAAACGTGCGCATGATGCCGCTGGCGTGGACCGCGCTGGTGGCCGTCGACCTGCTGAACATGCTGCGCTTCTACCACCTCGCGACCGAGCGCGAGCGTGGCGCTTCGGACTCGTTGTTCGCTGAGTTCTCGGACCGTCTCGAGGCGAAGCTCGAGCAGTCGCGGCCCGACGCCGGGCTCGCCGGCAACGCGGCCGAGGCCTTCCGCTTCTGCAGCGAGGTCGAGGAGCTGCTCGCGGAGGCCGCGAGGCGCTTCCGCGATCAGCCGGTCCAGGCCGTACCCGCAGCCGGTCTGCGCGACGTCTACCTGTGCGGCGATCTCTACCTGCGCGTCGACGAGTGGGGCAACGACGATCTGCAGCGTAAGCTCGCCGATCACGGCCTGCGCCCCATCTTCGAGCCCTACGGGGCATTCTTCGAGCTGCTGCAGTTGCGTCAGATCCAGGACGGTGTGCGGCTGCGCAAGCTGCCGGAGAAGGAGGCGACGCTGCTCACGATGCGGTACGTCGTTCGCCGATTGCTCCGGGCAGTGCGAGCGGACCATCCGTGGGCCTTCTGGCACGACCTGCGCGACGTCGACCGCGAGAGCCGACGCCTCGTCGCCCCGTATCCGTTCGGCGAGACCATCCCCGCGGTCGGTGGCGCCCTGCTCAGCTGGCGCACTCAGCCGGTCGACGGGGTGGTCTCGGTGGCGCCGAGAGGGTGCGGGCCGGCGCTGATCGCCGAAGCGCAGCTTCGGCGCGAGGCCGGCCTCCCGGTCCTCTTCGTGTACAACGACGGCGACCCCATCGACGAGGCTCGCATCGCCGGGTTCGCCTGGCGCCTGCACTCCCGCCCGGCCCGCCGCATGACGGCCGGCTGACGCCGGCCGTCTCGGTCAGGCCGCCGGAACCGGCTGGGCGTCGGGCTCCGGCCCCGCCTCGAACCCGGCCTCGCTGTCCTCTTCGCCGCTCTCCGGGTCGAGGGCGTGCGTCCGCCGCAGCGGGTCCTCGCGCAGGAACAGCACCACGAAGAGGCCGATGAGTCCGACGATGGCGGAGAGCAGGAACAAGTCGCTGATCGCCGTGCTCAGACTCTGGCGCACGGCGTGCATGAAGGCGTTGAACAGCTGCTCGCCCTGGGCGCCGAACTGCGAGAACATGCCGTGGATCTTGGAACTCGCGGAGGGAGAGAGCAGCACCTGCGGGTTGTCCAGCGCCGCCGAGCCGTTGTACTTCTGCAGCGCCGCCGGCAGATTGGTCTTCATCGCGGCCGCGAACTGGTTGTTGAGGATCGTCCCGAACACGGCCAGCCCGATAGTGCTCCCGATCGAGCGGAAGAACTGCAGCCCCGCCGTGACCTCACCGAGCCGGTGCGACGGGTACTGGTTCTGCACGATCACCGTGAACGCGCTCATGGCGACGCCCATGCCGAGGCCCATGAGGACCATGTTGCGGACGAGTGTCTTCCACGTCGTGTCCAGGCCCATGCGCGAGAGCAGGTATGCGCCCCCCGCTGCCAGCACGAACCCGACGATGACGATGACCTTGTACTTGCCGGTCCTCGCGATGATCTGCCCGCCGCCGATGCTCGTGACGATGGCGCCCATCATGAGCGGCATGAGGATGATGCCGGAGTTCGTCGCCGACTTGCCGAGAACGCCCTGCACGAACAGCGGCAGGAACATGATGGCGCCGAACAACGCAGCCATCTGCAGGGCGCCGGCCAGGGCCGAGACCGTGAAGACGCTGTTATGGAAAAGCTGCGGATTGATCACGGGCTCTGCGGCACGCCGCTCGCGCAGGAAGAAGGCCACCCACATCGCCGCCGAGAAGGCGAACATGCCTACGATCTCCCAGGAGGTCCAGGGGTAAGTGCTGCCACCCCAGCTCAGCCCGAGCAGCAGCGGCACCGCGGCGGCCACAAGGAGCGCCGAGCCCCCGTAGTCGATGCGGTGTTTGCGCAGGCTCACGTGGCCGGGGAGGGCGAAGGCGGCGAAGGTCAGCGCGACGATGCCCACCGGCACGTTGACATAGAAGGTCCAGCGCCAGCCGAGGCTGCTATCGGTGATCCAGCCGCCGATCAGCGGACCGATGATGGTGGCCACGGCGAACACGCTCATGAGCACGCCAGTCCACTTGGCGCGCTGCGCCGGCGGGAAGATGTCGCCGATGATCGCCTGCGAGATCGGCATCATGGCGCCGGCGCCGAGGCCCTGGAAGGCGCGGAAGAGGATGAGCTCGGTCATGCTGTGGCTCTGGCCACAGAGCACCGAGCCGGTCACGAACACGGCCATCCCGAGGATGAAGAAGCGCTTGCGCCCGTAGGCGTCGCTGAGCTTGCCCCAGATCGGCATCGATGCGGTAGAGGCGAGCAGGTACCCGGTGGCGACCCAGGCGTAGTGCTGCAGCCCGTTGAGGCTCGCGATGATGCGCGGCATGGCGGTGCCGACCACAGTCTGGTCGAGCGCCGAGAGCAGCATGCCGAGCATGACGGCGGCGATCACGAAGCCGATGCGCCGCCGGCTGAGCGTGTCGCCCCACGGCTGGGGCACGGGGTGGGCGATCGTCTCCGTGCGGACCTCAGCCATGCTGCACCGCCGTCGCGGTCGCCGGCTGCGCAGCCGGCTCTTGCGCCGCGGTCTGTGCGGCGATGCGCAGCAGACCGAGGAAGCCGCACGTGAGGCCGTCGAGCTCGTCGTCGGTCAACGCGCCCAGCCAGGCTTGGATGTGCTCCTCGCGGCCCTCGCGCAGGCGCGCGGCGAGCTCGTCCGCCGCAGGCGTGGCGGTGACCAGCGTGCGTCGGCCGTCCTGCGGGTCGCGCTCGCGCACGGCGAGGTCGAGCTCGGCAAGTTTGTCGACGAGGAGGCTCGCGGCCGGCTCGCTGAGACCCAGGCGCCGGCCGAGCTCGCCGACGGGCTGTGGACCGTTCGTTGTCAGAGTGGCCATGGCCTTGAACTGGCCCATGGTGAGGTCGAGGGACAAGAGCTCCGGGCCGGCGTTGCGGTTGAGGGCGGCAAACACGTCGTGAGCCGCCTCGTGGCATTCGGCAAGGCGCTGGGAGTGACGTGCGGATGTGAGCAAGGCGAACCTCCGGCGGCCGCAGGGAACGGCCGATTACTTTTGTGAAGAGTATGTATTATGCGAAAGTAGTCGGCCGGCGGCAACCGGCCGGCTATGCCGGCGACGCGGTGACGGGCGGCGCTGCCGTATCATGGAAGCAAGTCTCATGAGCGCAGCATCTGCAAAGAACCCGTGGGCCCGCCTCGCGGTGGTCGCCGTGTGGGCGGTCGCTTTCGCCCTCGTGGAGGCGACGGTCGTCGTCTATCTTCGCAAGCTCTTCGGCCTGCAGTACGGCCTCGCCTTCGTCCCCCGCCACTTCCACTACCCGCGCGCGTACCTGGGCTACGAGCAGGCGCGCGAGGCGGCGACCATGGTCATGCTGCTGGGCGTGGGATTTCTGGCCGGGCGCACCTGGTGGCAGCGGCTCGCCTTCTGGCTCTTCGCCTTCGGCGTATGGGACATCTTCTACTACGTGTGGCTGTACGCGTGCCTGCGCTGGCCCGCGTCGCCGGGAACGAGGGACCTGCTGTTCCTCATCCCCCGGGAGTGGTGGGCGCCGGTGTGGCAACCGGTGTTGGCATCGTTCGCTCTCATCGTCGTCGCGTTGCTCATCCTGGCGAAGACGCGGCGCGATTGAGCGCGCCGCGTCTCGGCACTCCGTGAGGCCGGCCCTGTCGCCGGCGCCGCGTCAGTCGTTGAAGATCACGCCCTCCGGCGTGGGCGTCATGGTCTCCGCCGTCTCGGTCTTGCGGCGGAAGAAGCCCGGCTGGATGACCTGCGAGAGGATCATTGCCGCCACGCCCGAGAGCAGGAAGGCGACGGCGATAATGAACGGCGGGCCGATGCCGAACCAGGAGGTCCCGGACGCTGAGTTGGCCGGGTTCCAGAGGTCGATCAGCGACTTCACGAAGACGTAGGTGAGGATGACGCCGCCGAGCACCGGCGCTACCAAAAGCATGAGGAAGTTCTTGCCGCTCTTGAAGACGGTCCGCCGGTAGAACACGGGCACGGCATACCCGGTGATGCCCAGGTAGAAGGCGATCATCAGGCCCAGTGAGGCGATGGAATCGTAGAGGATGTTCTGGCTCACGATCGTCAGCCCGACGTACCAGGCGATGGAGAGTACGCCGAAGATGATGGTGTTGAGCAGCGGCGTCTTGAAGCGCGGATTCACCTTGGCGAACACGCGCGGCAGCGCGCCGTGGACCGACATGCTGAGGGCCGTCCTCGTGAGCGGCAGGATCGTGGTGAGGGTCGAGGCCACGGCAGAGGTGAGCACCGCGATGATCAGGAACTTGTCGAGGGTGCTGCCCAGCACGAGCGTGCCCAGCGAGGAGAAGATGTCGTCGGAGTTCTTGGCCAGGCCGGCCGGACCCGCGAAGGCCTGCGCCGCGACGGTGATGATCACGTAGGTACCGAGGAGCATGAGGGTGCTCACCACAGCGGCGATGCCCGGCGTGCGCGA
>JADGPQ010000230.1 GCA_017882325.1 Thermoleophilia bacterium | reverse complement strand
GCTCGAGCTCGGCGACACCATCAAGGGCAACGACCCCATCGAGCTGGTCAAGCAGCTCGAGCAGAAGCTCGTCGACAACCCCAACGTCAAGATCCACCTGGAAGCCGAGCTCGCCGACTTCCACGGCTTCATCGGCAACTTCTCGAGCGTCATCAAAGAGAAGGACGGCAAGCGCACGCCGATCGACCACGGCGTCGTCGTGGTGGCCACAGGCTCGCGCGAAGACCGCCCCGCGCTCTACGGCCTCGGCGAAAGCCAGAAGGTCGTCACCGGGCTCGAGCTGGAGCGCATGCTCAAAGACGACGACCCGGCCCTGAGCGACGTCACGTCGGTGGGCTTCGTGCTCTGCGCCGGCTCGCTCGACGAGAGCCACCCCTACTGCTCGCGCACCTGCTGCCAGCAGAGCATCAAGAACGCCATCAGGCTCAAGGAACGGGACCCGCGCCGGCCGGTGTACGTGTGGTTCAAGGAGGTCCGCACCTTCGGCCTCCTCGAGGAGTACTACACCAGGGCGCGTGAGCTCGGCGTCATCTTCACGCGCTACGACAACGACAGCCTGCCGCAGGTCAGCGCCAACGGCTCCGTGTCGATAGCTTACCGCGACCCCTACCTGCGGCGCGACGTCGAGATGCCTCTCGATCTGCTCGTGCTGGCCACGCCGGCCGTGCCGGCCGAAGGCGGCAGCGAGCTCAGCAAGCTGCTCAAGGTGCCGCTCACCGGCGACGGCTTCTACCTCGAGGCGCACGTCAAGCTGCGCCCGGTGGACTTCGCCTCCGAGGGAATCTTCCTCTGCGGCTCCGCCCACTACCCCAAGAGCATCGAGGAGACCATCAGCCAGGCCTACGCCGCCGCGGGACGGGCGGCCGGGATCCTGGCCAAGCCCGTCATCAAGGCCGGCGGCGTGGTCGCCGAAGTCGACGAGGAGAAATGCGCAGCCTGCCTTACGTGCGTGCGCATCTGCCCTTACGAGGTGCCGGTCATCGACATGGAGACCAAGAAGGCCAAGATCGAGGCGGCCGCCTGCCAAGGCTGCGGGGTGTGCGTCAGCGAGTGCCCCGTGAAGGCCATCACCCTGCACCACTACACAGACGCGCAGATCTTCGCCAAGGAAGAGGCGCTCTTCATGGAGGTGAGCTGACATGGCGGCCACCGAGGTCAAGGCCGCGGACGAAGCCGTCACGGCCGCCGAGGAGCCTCCGAAGAAGCCCGTCGACCCGGATTTCGAGCCCGAGATCATCGTGTTCGCCTGCCACTATTGCGCCTACGCCGCCGCCGACCTGGCGGGCAGCATGCGCCTGCAGTACCCGAGCAACATCCGCATGATCAAGCTGCCCTGCACGGGCAAGCTCGAGGTGATCCACCTGCTGAGGGCCATCGAGGCCGGCGCCGACGGCGTCTACGCCGCCGGCTGCATGGAAGGCGAGTGCCACTACCTCAAGGGCAACCTTTGGGCGCGCAAGCGCGTCGACCACGTCAAGGACCTGCTCGCCGAGCTGGGCATCGAGCCGGAGCGCGTGGAGATGTACAACATGTCCTCGGCCATGGGCGCCAAGTTCGCAGCGGTCGCCACCGAGTTCACCCAGCGCATCAAGGAGCTCGGACCGAATCCCGTGAAACGCAAGGGCGTGAGCCCGCACGCCGCCGCCCGCGAAGCGCTCGGCGGCGTGGCCATGCCAGATGAACCCCCACCGTCTGCCGCGGCCCCCGTCGAGGAAGGACACGCAGAATGATCACCGCCGAACGGAAACCCTTCGACGAGATCCTGGAGCTCGTCGGCGACAAGAAGAAGGTCCTGGTCGCAGGCTGCGATACCTGCGTCGCCATCTGCCTCACCGGCGGCGAGAAAGAAGCCGAGATCCTCGCCAGCGAGCTGCGCATCAAGGCCGGGCAGGACGGCCGTGCCGTGGAGGTCGAGCACACGGCCGCCATTCGCCAGTGCGAATGGGAGTACCTCGACATGATCGCCGAGAAGGTCGAGGCCGCCGACGTCGTGCTCAGCATGGCCTGCGGCATCGGCATCCAGAGCATGGCGGAGAAGTTCTCCCCCAAGATCGTCGTGCCGGCCGTGAACACCAACATGCTCGGCATGCCGCAGGAGCACGCCGTGTGGCTCGAGCGCTGCGGCGCCTGCGGCGAGTGCGTGATCGGCGAGACGGCCGGCATCTGCCCGGTCGTGCGCTGCAGCAAGAGCCTCATGAACGGCCCCTGCGGCGGCTCGCACGACGGCCTCTGCGAAGTCACGGGGCCTGACAAAGAAGAGATCGAGTGCGCCTGGGCCCTCATCTGGGAGCGTCTCAACGCCCAGGGCCGCGAAGAGCTGATGTTCATCAACCGGCCGCCGAAGAACTGGAGCAAGAGCAGCTCCGGCGGCCCCCGCAAGATGGTGCGTGAGGAGGCGAAGCCGGTATGACCGCCACCGAGTACAAGGCCGGCAGCAACCTCGAGAAGGTCCTCTCCACGGGCACGTTCGCGGTCACCGGCGAGTGCGGCCCGCCCAAGGGCGCCGACGTCACCGTCATCGAAGAGAAGGCCAAGCTTCTCAAAGGTTACGTCGACGCCGTCAACATCACCGACAACCAGACGGCCGTGGTCCGCGTCTGCTCCATGGCCTCGGGTTACACCGCGCAGCAGAACGGCGTCGAAGCGATCATGCAGATGACTTGCCGCGACCGGAACCGTCTGGCTATGCAGGCCGACATCCTCGGCGCCTCCACGCTGGGCATCAAGAACGTCCTCTGCCTTACCGGCGACCACCTCAGCTTCGGCAACCATCCCGAGGCCAGGGGCGTACACGACCTCGACGCCATCAACCTGATCAAGATGTACAAGGACATGCGCGACGAGAAGAAGTTCCAATGTGGCGAGGAGATGACGGTCGCACCGCCGCTCTACATCGGCTGCGCCGAGAACCCCTTTGCCGACCCGTTCGAGCTCCGCGCCCTGCGCCTCAAGAAGAAGATCGAGGCCGGCGCCGACTTCGTGCAGACGCAGTGCATCTTCAACGTCCCCAAGTTCAAGAAGTGGATGGAGGAGGTGCGCGCCCTGGGCCTGCACAAGGAGATCAAGATCCTCGCCGGCATCACGCCGATGAAAGGCGTCGGCGGAGCACGCTACATGCAGAAATTCGTCCCCGGTATCGACGTGCCCCAGGACATCGTCGACCGCATGGCCGTCCCCGAGAAGGGCGCCCCGCAGCAGGCGGAGGGCAAGAAGATCGCCGTCGAGATGATCAAGGAGTTCACCGAGATCGAGGGCGTCGCCGGCGTGCACATCATGGCTATCGAGTGGGAGATCGCCGTGCCGGAGATCGTCGAGGCGGCCGGCCTGATGCCGCGGCCGGCCGTGGCCTAGGAGGCCGGGCATGGCGACCTGCACCGTGAGCCCGCTCCTGGCCGAGAACGTCGGCACAGGCTGCGGCGAGAACGCCTACAAGTGCTACCAGTGCAAACGCTGCACCAGCGGCTGCCCGGTAGCCCTCTACGCCGATATGCACCCCGCGATGATCATGCGGGCCGTGCAGCTCGGGCAGCTCGACATGGTCTTCGACGACCGGTTCATCTGGCTGTGCACCGGGTGCGAGACCTGCACCACCCGGTGCCCCCAGGGCATCGACATCGCCGCCATCATCGACGAGCTCAAGATCATCGCCCGCCGCGACGGCCGCATCCCGGCGGGCACGCCGTCGGCGGCCATGCTCAAGCTCAACTACGACTCGTTCGTGCGCTGGGGCCGCATGTGGGAGGTCGAGCTGATCGCGCGCGACGTGCTCAGGCGACCGAAGAGCGTGACGTCGTGGCTGTCGCTCGGGCCCAAGATGATGCTCAAGGGCAAGATCAACCCCACGATCCAGAGGGGCGACACGCTGGCCATGAAGCGCATGGTGCAGACCGCCGAAAGCATCACCAGCGCCAAACTGCGGCGGCAGGCCGACGCGGGAGGCGAGGCATGAGCAAGACCCTCGCCTACTACCCCGGCTGCTCGCTGCACGGCACGTCCGGCGAGTTCGACGCGAGCTTCAGGGCCAGCGCCCGAGCGCTCGACCTCGCGCTGCTCGAGATCCCCGGCTGGGAGTGCTGCGGCAACACCGCGGCGCACTCCATCAACCGCCTGCTCGCCACGGCGCTGCCGGTCAACGAGCTCGCCAAGGTCGAGCAGGATATGAGGCTCGACGCCGTCGCGGTGCCCTGCGCAGCTTGCTACAGCCGCTTCAAGACCGGCGCGCACGAGGTCGGCGACGACCCCGAGACGGCCGCCGACGTCCGGGCCGTCGTGGGCCGCCCCTACGGAGGCGGCGTCACCGTGCAGAACCTCGTCGACGTGTACCACGACGCCGTCGGTCTCGAGGAGCTCACCGCCAAGGCGACCCGGCCGTTTGCCGGCCTCAAGGTCGCCTGTTACTACGGCTGCCTGCTCACGCGGCCG
>JADGPQ010000229.1 GCA_017882325.1 Thermoleophilia bacterium | reverse complement strand
GATGGGCTCGTCCAGCAAAGAGGCGGGCAGGCAGCCTCCGGACGGCCCGCCGAGCTGCACGGCCTTGAACTCGCGGCCGGGCAGCATGCCGCCGCCGATCTCGAAGATCACCTGGCGCAGCGTGGCGCCCATAGGCACCTCGATGAGGCCGCCGTTCACGACCTTGCCCGTGAGGCTGAAGATCTTGGTGCCCTTGCTCGTGGCCGTGCCCTTGGCGGCGAAGGCCTCGGCACCGTGGTTCACGATCCACGGCACGTTGGCGTAGCTCTCCACGTTGTTGAGGTTCGTGGGCTGGCCCCAGAGGCCGCGTGCGACCGTGCGGATGTGCTTGCCGCGCGGCATGCCGCGGTGGCCCTCTATGGAGGCCGTGAGGGCCGTGGACTCGCCGCAGACGAAGGCGCCGGCGCCCTGGTTGATGCGAATGTCGAAGCTGAAGTCGGAGCCGAGGATGTCGTCGCCGAGGAGGTTGCGCTCGCGCGCCGTCTCGAGCGCGTGACGCAAACGTTGCACGGCGAATGGGTACTCGTGGCGCACGTACACGTAGCCCTCCACGGGGCCGCTGCCGGCGCCGATGGCGTAGGCGCCGATGATCATGCCCTCGATGACGCTGTGCGGGTTGCCCTCGAGCACCGAGCGGTCCATGAACGCGCCCGGGTCGCCTTCGTCGGCGTTGCAGATCACGTAGTGCACCTCGCCCGGGTTCGCCCGGCAGAAGCGCCATTTCTTGCCGGTGGGGAAGCCGGCGCCGCCGCGGCCGCGCAGGCCGCTCTTCTCGACTTCGTCGATCACGGCCTCCGGGTCGGCGGCGTTCAGCACCTTGGCCAGGGCGGTGTAGCCGCCGTGGTTGAGGTAGTCGTCCAGTGAGTAGGGGTCGATCTTGCCGTTGAGGGCCAGGACGATGCGCTCCTGCAGCGCGTAGAAGGCGATGTCCTTTTCGTGCGCGAGCGCTTCGCCCGACTGCGGGTCTTTGTACAGCAGGCGCTCGACGATGCCGTCGCCCACAACGCTGGTCTCGATGATCTCCTCGATGTCCTTGGGCTTGAGGCGCGGATAGAAGAGGCCCTGCGGGCGGACGACCACGATGGGGCCCTCCTCGCAGAAACCGTGGCAGCCGGTCTCGACGACCGCGACCTTGTCGTTGAGGTCACGCTCGGCCAGCGTCTTCTCCACAGCCTTGCGCAGCGCCACGCGTCCCGAGGCGTGGCATGCCGTGCCGGCGCAGATGCGGATCTCGGTCTTCTCGTCGTCGGCCAGGTAGGCGCTTTGGTCGGTCGTCGCCTTGAGGGCCTTATCGATCTTCGTGAGCTTGGCGGCGGGGCTCATGCTCCCACCTCCTGCTTGCGCAGCTTGCGTACAAGCCTACGGGCCTCGTTGGGGCCCAAGCGCCCGAAGGTCTCGTCGTCGCCGACGCGCACGACGGGGGCGAGGGCACAGGCGCCCACGCAGTTCACGGTCTGGAGCGTGAAGAGTCCGTCGGAAGTGGTGGCTCCCACCGGGATCTCGAGCTCCTGGCTGAGCGCCTCCACCACGAGCGGCGCGCCGGCGACATGGCAGGCGGTGCCCATGCACACGTCGATCACGTGCTTGCCGACCGGCAGCAGGCGGAACTGGCTGTAGAAGCTGGCCACGCCGAAGACGCGCGAGAACGGCAGCTTCATCTCTTCGGCGATGTCTTCGAGCGCCACGCGCGGCAGGTAGCCGAAGGCCTCCTGCGTGGCGTGGAAGGCCTCGACGAGACCGGAGCCGTCGCGGATCTTGGCCACCACCGGGTCGAAGAGCTTCATGTCGATCTCGGGCATGAAGCCGGCCGGTTTCTCGCCCATGACGCACGCCGCCCCGGCCCCGCAGCTCTCGCCGGGCAGCGAAGCCAGCGCGGCGGCGCGCTCGGCGGCGACGTCGAACGGAAGTTCCTCGAACTCGGGGCAGTAGTCGATCTCGATGCAATCCACCGGGCAGACACGCTCGCAGAGCGTGCACGAGTAGCAGCGGTAGCTGCCGTCCTTGGCCTTCACGAGGTCGAAGAGACCGACCCCTTTGCTCTTGTCGATGAGCTCGCGGCGCTCGAAGTCGATGCCCTTGAGCACTTCGTAGAGGGCAGAGCCCTGGGGCCGCGCCGCGTGCCCGCCGTTGCCTGAGTCGCTCTTCGCCATGCCGGTCACCTCAGTCTTCGCGCAGGTTGAGGTAGCGGCGCTCCGTTGAGGTCCGCTTCTTGCTCTGCGCAGCCTTCTGGAGCACGGCGAACGCCTGCTCGATGTTGTCGGGGAAGATGTCGCGTCCGCCGAGCCCGTAGATGAACGGCAGGATCTGCGGCCGCGGGTCGCTGTCGTACAGGGCCGCGCGGACCTCGAGAAAGACGGGGCCGCCTTGGGCGCCGAACGAGTCGGCGCGGTCCATGACGCCCACGACCTTGACGTGCTCGAGCGCCTTGGCGTAGGCCTCGTGCGGGAAGGGCCGGAAGGCGCGCACGCGCACCATGCCGGCCTTGACGCCCTGCGCGCGCAGCTTGTCGACCGCCACGCGGGTCGTGCCGGCCGTGGAGCCGACCACGACGATGGCCACCTCGGCGTCGTCAAGACAGTACGGGTCGAGCAGGCCGTACTGACGGCCGCTGATCTCGGCGTACTCGTCGGCGACGTCCTGGATCACCGTGAGAGCCCGGTCCATGGCGCGGTTCTGCGAGACCTTGTGCTCGAAATACCAGCCGTGCAGGCCGTCGAACGGGCCCACCGTCACGGGGTTCTTCGTGTCGAGCATCGGGTTGGTCGCGTGGTACGGGCCGATGAACGCCTGCACCTGTTCCTTGGTGAGCATCTGCAGCGGCCCGATGGCGCCGCTGATCACGTAACCGTCGTACATCTGCATGGTCGGCGTGCGCACGTCCATGTGCTCGGCGATGCGCACGGCCTGGATGCAGTTGTCGTAGGCCTCCTGGTGGTTCTCGCCGTACAGCTGGATCCAGCCGGTGTCGCGGCCGCCCATGGTGTCGCTGTGGTCGCAGTGGATGTTGATGGGGCCCGAGAGGGCGCGGTTCACCGTGGTCATGACGATGGGCAGCCGGTAGCTCGCGGCGATGAAGAGGACCTCCCACATGAGGGCGAAACCCTGAGAGGAGGTCGCCGTCATGGTCCGCGCGCCGCCGGCCGCCGAGCCGATCACGGCGCTCATCGCGGAGTGCTCGCTTTCGACGGTGACGAACTCGCTGCTCACCTTGCCGTCGGCGACCATCTGCGCGTAGAGCTGCACGACCTCGGTCTGCGGCGTGATCGGGTAGGCGCACACCACGTCCGGGTCGATTTGACCCATTGCTTCGGCGACCGCCTCGTTCCCGGTGACCGCCAGGATCTCAGTGTCGGTGGTGGCCACGTTCACTCCTTCTCGTCGATCGTCATGACGATGGCGTCTGTGGGGCACTCCTTGGCGCAGATGCCGCAGCCCTTGCAGTGCGCGAGATCGACGCCCACGGCCTTGCCGTCCTCGATGACGATGGAGGCGTCGGGGCAGTAGAAGTAGCAGAGCATGCAACCGTCGCACTTCTCGCTGTCGATCTCCGGCACCTCACTGCGCCAGCCGCCAGTCTCGTTGAAGACGGAGTTGCCCGCCTCGATGATCGTGGCGCCGAGCTCATGCCTGTCTGGCCCCCAGTTGTCCACATCGCTGATGTCCCACGTGGGCTTCTTCTTCGCGGCTGCTTTCGCGGTGCGCGGCTTTCTGAGAGGGGCCGGCTTTTTGGCCCCGGCCTTCTTCTCGACGGTCATTCGGCCTGGACCTCCTCGTAGCTGCGCGTGATGGCGTTGATGTTGCCCTCCACGACCTTGGGCGGGAACTTCTTGCCGAAGTCGGCGCGCAGGAACGTCACCACTTCGTCGATGGGAAAGAGTCCCGTGATGCGGGTCAGCGCCCCGACCATGGGCGTATTGGGGATCGCCCTCTTGATGGTCTCGACGGCGATCCGCGTGGCGGCGATGGTGTAGTAGTGAAAGCCCTCGAGGTGATAGTGCCGGCGCAACTCGGCCGGGCTCATCTCGCTGTTGACCAGTACGATGGCGTCGGCCGGCGCGCCCTTGGTCACGTCGACGATGCCGAGCAATGACGGGTCGAGCACGACGACGATCTGCGGGTGCTCGATGCCGGCGTAGATCTGGATGGGCTCGTCGCTCACCCGCGTGAAGGCCACGATCGGCGCTCCCGAGCGCTCGGGGCCGTACTCGGGGAATGCCTGAAAGTACTTGTTCTGGCCGAGCGCCAGCTCGGCGACCATCTTGGCCGCGGTCACCGCGCCCTGGCCGCCACGGGCGTGCCAGCGGATCTCCGTGAGGCCAGCCGCCGGCTTCTGCTTGGTGCCGGTCTTCGTCGCCATGGTCACTCCTCTCCGCGCCGCAGGCTGCGACGCCCCACTAGGGCGCGGCCCAGCGTGAGCTCGTCCGCATACTCGAGGTCGCCGCCCACCGGCAG
>JADGPQ010000228.1 GCA_017882325.1 Thermoleophilia bacterium | reverse complement strand
CCCTCGCGCTTCGAGTGAGCGCTAGCGAATGCGCGTTCCTGCCGTCTTGGAGACGATCTCCTTGTCAGCTCCGCCGGACGACGTCCTGGACGTTGCCCAGGCCCTGCTGCGCGCTGCCTTGGACCTGCTTTGCCTTGCCCTTGGCTTGCTGCGACTTGTCGCCGGTCAACTTGCCGAGTCTTTCCTCGAGCTTGCCCGTGGCCTTGTTGATAGAGCCCTTGGTGCGTTCGCCGGTCATGACCGTATGCCTCCTGCTTGTGCAGCCATCTGCTGCGTGATCGAGCCGTTCAGACTGCCGATGTCCGGCGCACCGACGGTCAGAGGATTCGCAGCACCAAAACGACGATGACCACAACAACGATCACTCCGAGAATACCCATGGTGCAATCCTTCCGAGGCTCAGCAGATCGCTTCGCCTGGCTGACGATCGATCTCAGGTAACAGTCCATAGCATATGGTATATGCTGGAGTATGTCAATGACCGACTCGGGTCGACCTCGAGCCGGTCTAGTCCGGCGGACCCGCTACGACGTCGACGCCCGATGCATCTACTACGCGCGCGGGACGAGGTGGCCTGCGCTGGGGCGGGCACCGCGGTCCGCGAAGGACCCTGCTTCTTGCCGGTCGGGTCGCGGGGAGTAGCGTCGACCATTTAGGGCTGCTGACCGTCTGGTGACATTGGCGCACGCTCGGTAATGCTGGCGCTGTGTCGCATGGGGTCGGGACGAGAGAATTGAGCCCGACCCTATTCGGGTGAAGGTGCGTCGCTGGCGTCGAAGTCGGGGAGGCGAACCTCGCCTGATGGGTCCGTCAATTCATCCTGCGGTCCGTCTGACCTTGTGCGGGACACGCAAGTTGGCGCCCGCTCATACTCCCGCCGTCGCACCGGGTCGGCGTCCCCGCCATCAGGCTCCGAGGCACGCCTCCCGAAAGGAGATTGCATGCCGAAGATCGTGGTCACTGCGGCGGTCAAGGATGTCGAGGCTTGGCTGAAGTTCAAGCCGGAGATGATCGCCCAGATGTCCGCCGTCGCGTCGGACGGGAGCAGTTACATCGCCCTGGATGGCAGCAACCGTGTCGCCAGCACCTGGGACGTACCCGACATGGACGCCTTCCAGGCAGCCCAGACCGCGGCCTCGCCCGAGATGGCGGCGGCCATGGAGCGGTACGGGATGATCCCGCCGGTGACTATCTACATCAAGAAGTAGCCAGACCCGAGGAGCCGAACGGCGCGACGCCACGAGGATCTCGCGGCGCCTCGGGTCTGCTCATGCATGAGGTAACGACGATGCTTGCCGATTCTCTGGCTGTGACGACGCTGGTGGTGACCGACCTTGACCGATCCAAGAAGTTCTACGAGGAACAGCTTGGTCTGAAGCTCCTCGAGGAGACTCCATTTACCTGCCGGTTCGGCGCCGGCAAGGGGTCGCAACTGTCGATTCGGCGCGGACAGCCCCCGGTGAGTGGTCCAACGGTCGCGCACTTCGAGGTCGATGACATCGAGGCAGAAGTCCGCGATCTGACGTCGCGGGGAGTCACTTTCGACGAGTACGAGACGCCGAAGACGGTCAACTTCATCGCCCAGGTCGGTCCGGCTCGCGGTGCCTGGTTCAAGGACCCCGACGGTAACGTGCTCGGCGTTCGCCAGGGACCGGTACCCACCGCTGGATAGGCCTGGCCGCATCGGGTGACGTTGGCGCACGCTGGCCAACGACGCGGCTCCGTCCGCGAACTGGCCGGGCGGTCCGAACGACCGACGCGTTCTGCCGTCGTCGCGCGGTCTTCCCTCAGCCGGCGATCCGGAGCACCTCGTTCGCTCGATCGAACGCTGCCGAGAGAGGATGCAAGCCGTCCGCGAGGGCCTGTCGGGTCGCGATCGCCAACAGCTCCATGTACTCGCCGTCCTCACGAAGCCTGGCATGGGCGACGAACTGCACACGACCGGGCTGCGGCAGGGAGATCAGCTTCGCTGGGCCGAAAGCCGGAAGCGCGGTCTCGATCGAGTCGAGCAGCGCACGAGCGGCCTCGGCGACGCCGGGGATGTGGCTGAGGCCCTCCGCGAGCGTCCCGTCGCTTCGATAGACACTCGTGGAGCCGTCCGCGAACGCGAACAGGCTTGTCACGATCTCAGTCTCCGGCTCAGCGATCTCGACCGCCACGCTCACGACCCGAGCAGCCGCGGGGACCTGCTCCGGCGCCGGGAGCCAGTCCATGAGTGTCGATCGGACGCGCCGATACTCAGGGGTGAGCTGGTAGCGCACCTCGCCGGCCTCGAGTCGGTCGAACCCCTCGTCGAGCGCCATCCGAGCGAGCTGGGTGAGTAGCAGCGCCATCGCCGCGAGCTCCTGGACCATCTTGTGTTTCGAATTCAGCCGATCGGATGCGGCGAAGTCCCCCTCGTACGTTCGGGCGAGGATCTGCGAGTAACCGCGATCGGGGAGCGGGAGCGTGCTCACGTCTTCGACAGGCGAGAACTCGCCGAGCCCTGCCTCGACCTCTTCGAGGATCGCCGCCGCCGCGGCGGCCACACTCGGGGCGCCACGGAGGCCGGAAGAGTGAAGCCCCACCGAGCTGTAGATCTCTATCGTGCCGTCCGCGAACAGATAGACGCTGACGAGGTGGGTGTCGAGGCTCACGTCGGCGACGACGGCGAACAGTCTCCCGAAGGCGCGAGCGGTCCCGGCGGGCCCGGCCGCCGCATCGTCCTCGGGGGCCGGCCGTCGCGACAGCAGTCTCGAGCGCGCCTCGCCGTACGGCGGATGGAGCACGTACTGGACCGCCTCTCGCCGCGGAGAACGTCCCAGGAATCTCACGCTCAGCCCCTCCGATACACGTCGATGATCGCCGTTCGCGAACGGCTCGGCAACGAGCGTCTCGAAGGCCTCGTCAGGCCCGCGAGCTCTAGACGACCGCGTCCTATTCGGGGCGATATCGGGCCAGGCCAGTGGCGCCGCGCATCGCCGGTGTGTCGTCGACTCGTTCGCGCCTGATCTCAGCCACTCTCAGTCGACTGAGACGCCCGTCTCGTCGGCGCCGCCGGCCTTCTCGCGCAGGGATGCGGCGGTCATCTGCGTGCGGTTGACCAGGACAAGGGCGAAGTGGCTGATGACTCTCCGGTCGGCGAGCGAGCGCGCCGTCGTATCCACCATCGGGACGAAGCGCGGATCCCCGGAGTCCACGAATGCCTCGACGTCCGTCTCGGCGAAGAGGCTGATCGTGCCGGTGAGGGTGTGGCCCGGCGTGAAGATGACCAGCTCCCGTGGAATCCGCTCCATCAGCGGACGGTCCATCCCGCCCTGCGGGCCACCGGGCGGTGCGTTTGTGATCTCATCGGCCATCTGGCCGATGAAGGTGATCTCGTCCTGGTTGACCATCAGCTCGGGCACGACCAGGTTCGTAGGCTCGCCGTTTCGGCGAAGCAGTCGCGCATCGGTCAGCTTGACGTAGCCTCGGCTGTGGTTGACCAGATCCGAAAGCCGACTGAAGCGGAGCAGCGAGATCGTGCCGCTGACACGGAGGTGGGGGCCTACCAGCTCGATCGTCTCGGATCTTGGCGGGTCGGCATCGCCCGCGGGCCCCAAAGAGTCGAAACCTGGCGAAGGCTGATCCCAGCTCGTCATGGCATCCTCCCTGTCGTTCAGTGTAGGGCCTCTGGTTTCACCCGGCCCTGGAAGCCCACCTGCCGACCCGCTCCAACGTCGCTCGATCTCATCGACGTTGGGTCACTCGCGAGACGCCGTCGAGACGTCGAATCAGGCCTGCCGAGCAACGGCCAGCTCGACCCAGAGCCGCGCCCCGCCCTCGACACGGTTCTCCGCCCCGACTCGCGCGCCGTGAGCTTCGGCAAGGGCTCGGACGATCGAGAGCCCAAGTCCGCTCGTGCCGATGCCGCGACTCCGCGACGGATCTGCCTGGAAGAAGCGTTCGAAAATGCGGGGGAGTGCTTCCTCCGGAATGCCCGGGCCCGTGTCCTCGACGGCCAACCGGACTACCGGCTTCGGCGGCCCCGTCTTGGAAGCTGCCATCGACGCCGACGCGACCATCCGCACCGCGCCGCCTGCCGGCGTGTGACGCAGGGCGTTGTCGACCAGGGCTCCGAGCATCTGTCGCAGGCGATCGGGATCCGCCTCCACGATGAGCCCGTCCTGCGCCTGAACCGTGAGCTTCACTTGACCGGCCGCGGCGCGGGCCTCGAAGCCGGCGGCAACTGAATCGAGAACGGCTCGAACGTCCTGTGGCCGCGGGCGCAACGGCAGGTTTCCGCCTTCGGCCAGGCTGATCGTGCGCAGGTCGTCGACGATCCTGGCCAGCACTCGCGACTGGTCGCGGATCGTCTCGAGGTGGCGCCGCTCGGGCGTGTAGACGCCGTCGAGGATGGCGCTGGAGGTGGCGTCGATCACCGCCAGTGGCGTCTTGAGCTCGTGAGCCGCGTCTTGCAGGAAGCGGCGGCGCGTCTCGTCC
>JADGPQ010000227.1 GCA_017882325.1 Thermoleophilia bacterium | reverse complement strand
CGCGCCCCTACCTCTTCTCGAACACCCTGGCGCCGATGATCGCGGGGGCTTCGATCACGGCCATCGAGGTCGTGCAGAGGTCGCAGGAGCTGCGCGCGCGGCTGCGGCGCAACGCGCAGCACTTCCGCGCGGCGGTGGAGGCGGCCGGGTTCGAGACGCGCGGAGCTGGCCACCCGATCATCCCGGTCATGGTCGGCGAGGCGCGCGACGCCCAGTCGATCGCGGCCGGGCTGCTCGAGCGCTCGGTCTACGCCGTCGGCTTCTTCTACCCGGTCGTGCCCAAGGGCGAGGCGCGCATCCGCGTGCAGGTGTCGGCGCTTCACGAGATCGCCGACCTCGACTTCGCCGTGGAGCAACTCGCCGCCGTCCGCGACGGCACGGCGGCGAGCCGATCGTGATCTCGCTCTGAAGCGCGGCGAGGCATCAGCGGCCGCGGGCCGAACGGGATCACCTCCCTGGCGTCGCGCCTGGCCGAGCCTCGCTTCCGAGGAAGCTCGCAGAGGGCTCGTGAGCTGAGCCATGCCTTCCCTGAGGTAGAGCGACCGCCGGAGAAGTGAACACCCCGTGCGGTCGGAGCAGAACGCGACGACACACGAGGCGGCAGGATACGTGAGTTGTGGACCTCTGGGGAAGCACACGGCGGCGGCCGGCCTGCGGGAGGTTGCTCGCCCTTTCAAGTGCGCCGCCGCTGTTGTCGATAGCTCCTGAGAAGAGACTGGACGAGCGACGCCATTCTCAGCAGCGGCGCATGCCGAGAGCGAGCGTGGGGGGAGTCATGTACGCACGTCGCGGCAAGGATCACCCTCAACCGTCTGGCGGCTGTCGAGCATCCCGCCTGCAGCGTGTGCCACTGGCCGCGGCGCTGCTGGCGCTATTCGGGCTCAGCTGCCTCGTTGGCGCCGCCGCCTCGGCGGTCGCCGCCGCGCCGACCGCCGGCGCCGGTCTGGGCAGGCCTACGGTGACGGCGCCCCATGGTCCCATCGCCGCGGTCAAGCCGACCTTCAAGTGGAGCAAGGTGAGCGGCGCGGCCACGTACGAGCTGCGCGCCTACAGAGGCGGCAGACTGCTGCTCAAAGAGATCGGCATCACCATGCTCTCGTGGAAGAGTACTCAGGCCCTGCCAATGAACGTCAGTCTCACCTGGAAGGTCCGTGCCCGGAACGCCGGTGGCAGTGGCGCCTGGAGCGAGAGCCTCGGGTTCAAGATCGGGGCGGCCGACAGCATCGACTACTCAAGACCCGCGCGTTGGTTGAACCTGCCCAAGACGGTAAACAAGAAAGTCGATGTCTTCTACCTCTATCCCAGCGAGTACACGAAGGCCGATCCGAGCGCCCCCATAATCGGCCCGATCGATGACCCCGGCATGATAGAAGGCGCAAAAGTAGCGTTTCAACGTCAGGCCTACGCCTTCAGGACCTTCGCCACTATCTACGCGCCCTACTATAGGCAGGCGGACGCCGCATCCCGCGCGGCTCTGCCCCAGCCGGAGCAGGTCAAGATCGTGGCAGGCGCGCCGACGCAGGACGGGATCGCGGCGTTCGATTACTACGTCAGGCACTTCAACGACGGTCGCCCGTTCATCCTGGCCGGGCACTCGCTGGGCTCGAACGTCATGGCGAACCTCCTCTCGCAGTACATGAAGGCGCGCCCGGGTGTGTACAAGAGGATGGTCGCCGCCTATGTCATCGGCTACTCGATAACCCCCGACTACCTCGACCGGAACCCCTACCTCAAGTTCGCCAAGGGTCCGAATGACACCGGGGTCATCGTCTCCTGGAACACCGAAGCTCCCACGGTCGATGGCATGAATCCCGTCATCCTGCCCAGAGGCCTCGCCATCAACCCGATCACCTGGACCAGGAAGGAGACCGAGGCGACCGCCGTACAGAACCGTGGCTCCATAGAGCTAGACCCGACGACTGGTGGCGCCCCGATGCTGAATACGCAGGGAAGGATCCTGCGAGTGATGAACCTTGCGGATGCCCAAATCGACAAAGCCAAGGGCGTGCTGATCTCCAGCACCGTCAACCCGGCAAACCCGCCGTACTTCACCCCAGGCGGGCTTCCCATGGGCGTCTTCCACACCTTCGACTACCCGTTCTACTTCTTCAACATCAGAGAGAACGCCGCGAACAGATTCACGCATTACCTCAGCAGAAGCTAGTGGGTTCTCAAGATGTCGTCATATGCCAATGAAGAGCGGAAAGGGGTCTGATGAGATCATCACTTGAGGCAGACCCGCTCGCATCCGGGGTCGCCACGACGCTCCAGAAGACGATCGTGCCCGACCGTCTCCCGGCGGATGCGGAGAAAGTGCTCCCGTACCAGCTTTCGAAGTACGAGCAGAACGGCTACGGCAAGTGGACCTACGGACCCGGTCTCGATCCCGTAAGGCGGCTCGACCTCATGCCGTCTACCTATGACGGCGCATCGGCCACCGCCGCCGCGAGACTCCTGCGCTTCTTCGCCATCACCGACATCCACATCACCGACGTGCAGTCTCCGGCCCAGGCGATCTTCTTCGGCTACAAGGGCTTTCTCTCTTCCGCCTATTCGGGGGTCATGCTCTACACACACCACGTCCTCGACGCGGCCGTGCAGACCATCAACGCCGTGCACAAAGAGGATCCGATCGACTTCGGCATCTCCCTGGGCGACACGTGCAACAACACCCAGCACAACGAGCTGCGCTGGTACATCGACGTCCTCGACGGCAAACACATCGACCCCGATTCCGGGGTCAAGAAGGACCTCGCCGCCGGACCTCGCGGCGCGTTCCTCGACGCCTACGAGGCGGCAGGGCTGGACAAGTCCATCCCGTGGTACCAGGCGCGCGGCAATCACGACCACTTCTGGACGGGGTTCCTCGCGGTCAACGACTACCTCCGGCAGACCTATGTCGGAGACGAGATCCTCAACCTGGGGAACGTCTTCCAGGACCCCCTCGGGCCGGACAGCCGCGGCTTCTATATGGGCTGCCTCGACGGACGGACGCCCAACGGGGACATCTTCGGTCTGGGACCGGTCGCGGACTTCGCAACCCCTCCGAAAGTGCTGGCAGCCGACCCAGACCGCCGTTCGCTCTCCAAGAGCGAGTGGATGAGCGAGTTCTTCACGACATCGTCGAGTCCGAAAGGGCATGGCTTCGACGAGTCCAACGTGCAGGCCGGGTTCGCCTGCTACACCTTCGAGCCGAAGGCGGACGTACCGATCAGGATCCTCGTGCTGGACGACACCCAACGGGACGACGAGCCCTACGACAACGGCTACGGGCACGCGTCTCTCGACCAGGAGCGTTGGGACTGGCTCGTGCGTGAACTCGACAAGGGCCAGGCCGACGCCAAGCTCATGATCATCGCCGCGCACATTCCAATTGGCGTCGAGGAGGCGGGTTCTCCTATGGGCTGGGGCTCCAGCGCCTGCGTGCCCGAGGAGGATCTGATCGGGAAGCTCCGCACCTATCCGAATCTCATCCTCTGGATCGCCGGGCATCGTCATCGCAACATCGTCACCGCACTGACGTCACCTGACGCCGACCATCCTGAACTCGGCTTCTGGGAGATCGAGACCTCGTCACTCAGGGATTTCCCTCAGCAGTTCCGCACCTTTGAGATCGTCCGCAACAGCGACGATACCGTCTCGATCTGCACGACCGACGTTGACCCGACAGTCGAAGATGGGTCGCTGGCCGCGAGATCCCGTAGCTATGCTGTCGCGGCTCAGCAGATATTCAACAATCCGCTGGGTCTTCTGCCTACGTGTTCGTACAACGCAGAACTTGTGACGCAGCTGAGCCCTGAGATGCAGGCAAGATTGAATCGGTAAGAATGCGCTTTTCGAGCGGTACGGGCACACGCCCGTCGGGGGCGTCTTAGAAGAGCCTGTCCACCTCTTCGTAGACGTGGATGTCCGGCACCTGGGGGGCATTCCAGTACCCGATACCGGCGCGGATCGAGGGATCGTTCATGAAGTGCTCAGCGCCCTCCCGGTCGGCGAAGTGGTGCACAACGGTGACTGAGTTGGGGTCGTCCAGGCCCCGGTAGACCACGTACCCTTCGGCGCCCCAGGCATCCCGCGCAGATGAGAACTCGTCGAAGATCACTTTCCACTCGAGGTAGTCGGTGGCATGGAACGGAATGATGACGTAGACGGACATGCTTCCTCCCGTGGCGGAGTCCGAGGTACGGCGACAGGATACAGCCGACGAGTCACGCTTGTCGCCGTACGGTTCTCAGCAACCGAGACCGAGGGCGGCAGCACTCTGCGCTCCACGTAGCCGCCCCAGGCGGCTTTCTGGGCGCGCCGGCGCGGACGCAAAGTCGAGGCGCCCAGCCGACTGCGCGTTCGCATGAGGTGGAACGGCTCAGGGGCAGATTCACGACCGCCATTGCCGCTGCCGCTAGTAGAGTAGGCAAGACGGGACTCCCGCTGTTGGGGCGTGCGATTCAGGAGCAGGATATTCG
>JADGPQ010000226.1 GCA_017882325.1 Thermoleophilia bacterium | reverse complement strand
GCGGCCATCCTGCTCGGCTTCGAGAGCGTGTTCGCGGCGCTCGCCGGCATCGCCTTCGGCATGGACTCCCTGACCTGGCGCCTGCTGGTCGGCGGCTCCCTGATGCTCAGCGGCGTGTTCATCGTGGAGTTGCTGCCATCGTCGAAGGGCGTGGTGAACGAGATCGAGGCAGAGCAGGGGCCGGTAGGGTAGCCACGGCGTTCGCCTGTTATCCTGTCGCTGAGCGGCCGCGAGTCACGGAGGATCTGATGCCCGACAAGCCATACGAAGACGTCCAGATCGAGGGCCACCTCATCGACTCGCTGATGATGCCGCACATCATGGACCAGATCATGGACCTCGACGGCGAGTTCGAGATGCTCACCTTCGAGGTCGGGCGCATGAAGGACGACCCGTCGCACGCCGTGATGCGCATCTTCGGTCGCGACGCCGCGCACCTGGACGAGCTGCTGACGGCCATCACCGAGTTCGGCGTGGTCGCCGTGAAGCCGCAGGACGCCGTGCTCGAGGCGGCCGACATGGACGGCGTCTTCCCCGACCGCTTCTACTCGACCACCAATCTCTCGACGTTCGGGCGCGTCGCCGGTGACTGGATACGCGTCGAGCACCCGGAGATGGACTGCGGCATAAGGGTCCATCTCGAGGCCGGCACCGCCGAGACCGTGGCGATGAACGACGTGCGCGTCGGCGACCTTCTGGTCACGGGGCACAAGGGCATCCGCGTGCTGCCGCTCGAACGGCCGCGTGAGAGCCAGCCGTTCGAGTTCATGGCGTCGGCCGTCAGCTCCGAGAAGCCGAAGGCGCAGATCGTCCACGAGGTGGCGCACATCCTGCGCCAGGTGAAGGATCAGGGCCGGCTGACGATAGCTGTCGTCGGCCCGGCCGTGGTGCACACGGGGGCGGCGCCGAGTCTGGCCCGCCTCATCGAGGCGGGCTACATCGGCGCCGTCTTCGGCGGCAACGCCGTCGCCACCCACGACATCGAAGCGAACCTGTACGGCACCTCGCTCGGCATCAACCTCAAGTCGGGCACTCCCGTGCCCGGCGGCCACGAGCATCACCTGCGCGCCATCAACACCGTCCGGCGCGCCGGCTCCATCAAGGCCGCGGTCGAGCAGGGCGTGCTCACCGGCGGTCTCATGTACACGCTCGTCAAGACCGGCACGCCGTTCGTGCTGGCGGGCAGCATCCGCGACGACGGACCGCTGCCCGAGGTGACCACGGACGTGATGCGGGCGCAGCGCGAGATGCGAGACTATGCGCAGCGGGCCGGCGCCTGCCTGATGCTCAGCACGATGCTGCACAGTATCGCCGTCGGCAACATGCTGCCGGCCAGCGTGCGCACCGTCTGCGCCGACATCAACCCCGCCGTCGTGACGAAGCTCGCGGACCGGGGCTCCTTCCAGGCCATCGGCATCGTCACCGACGTCGGCCTGTTCGTCGAGCAGCTCGCCGACGAGCTGGAGGCTTGAGGCACCCGCCGAGGTCTGGAGGGGCACGGATGCGGTTCTACTCGCGGCTGGACGACGGGCAGTGTGATCAGCTTCACGACGCGACGCTTCGGGTGCTCGAGCGGACCGGGCTCATCGTCGATGAGCCCGAGGGGCTCGAGCTCCTGCGTAGGGCCGGCGCGGGGGTCGACGGCAACCGCGTGCGCGTCCCGGCGAGGCTCGTCGACTGGGCTCTGCGCGTCGCGCCCAAGGAAGTCACGCTCTATGGGCGCGACGGACAGCCGGCGCTGCACTGCGGAGGCTACGAGTACTCGTTCGGCGCCGGCAGCGACTGCATCAACTGCTTCGACCACCGCACCGGGGAGCGCCGCCGCGCCGTCCTCTCGGACGTCGTGGAGGCGGCGCGCGTCCAGGACGCCTGCGAGAACCTCGACTTCGTGATGAGCCTGTTCACGCCGAGCGACGTGACCCCCGAGGTGATGGACCGGCATCAGATGGCGGCCATGTTGGCCAACACGACGAAGCCCGTCGTCTACGTGACGCTCAACGACATGACGGCGCACCTCGACGTCACCGAGATGGCCGAGGCGGTGGTCGGTGAGCCGCGAGCGCTGGCGGAGCGCCCGCTCCTCGCCTGCTACAAGAACACGCTGTTCCCGCTGGTGCACAACGCCGAGGCGGTGCGCACGCTGCTCGATCTTGCCGAGCGCGGCCTGCCGTGCATCTACAGCCCCGTCTCGACCGCCGGCACTGTGGCGCCGATGACGGTGCTCGGCTCCACGGTGGTAGTGAACGCTGGAGTGCTGGCCGGCCTCGTGATGGCCCAGCTCAAGCGCGAAGGCGCTCCGTACATCGCCATCGGCTGGGCCGGAGAAGCCCTTGACATGCGCACGATGGTCGACATCTTCTCGTGGCCGGACCATCGCGCCGTGTATTCGAGCCTGCTGCACTGGTACGGCCTGCCGATGTGTACGCTGGGCGGCGTGACCGACAGCAAGCTGCCCGATCAGCAGGCCGCCGCCGACGCGGCGCTCACGCTGCTCGCCGACGCCGTCAGCGGCGGGCACATGATCCACGACATCGGCTTCATGGAGAGCGCCTACACCGGCTCGCTCACCCAGGTCGTTCTCTGTGACGACATCGCAGGGTGGGTGAAGGCGTTCCTCAAGCCCATCGAGATCACCGACGAGGAGCTGGGCTTGGATGCGATCGAGCAGGTCGGGCCCGGCGAGCTCTTCCTGAAACACAGGCACACGCGCCGGCACGCGCGCGACCGCTGGCAGCCGCGCGTGTTCGACCGGCGCTCGCGCGATGACTGGCTGGCGGGCGGCGCCGGAGGGCCTGCGGCCGCCGGCACCCCCGGAGGCCTGGACGCCACGGCCGTAGCCGCCACCAGAGTCGAACAGATCCTTCCCGGCCATGAGGTCCCGGCGCTGCCACTCGCAGTGCAGGCAGTGCTAGACGGGATCATCGCGAGAGCCGAGGCGCGGGTGCGGCCGGCCTGACGGCCCGCTCTGCCCGCGCCCGCCGCCCCCACGCTGCTCGCCTCAGGGAAGCTGCGGTAGACCGTCCTCACCGATCGGCCAGAACGGGTTGTGGGCGACTTCCCAAGCGTGGCCATCGGGGTCGGCGAAGTAGCCGGAATAGCCGCCCCAGAAGCGCTCCTGGGCCGGTCGCAAGAGCGTGCCGCCGGCCTCCACGGCTGCGGCCAGGGCCTCGTCCACCAGCGCCCTGCTCTCGAGGTTGATAGCCAGGGTCACGCCGATCGTGCCGGGCGGGGCCGCCGCCAGCCCGGCCTCATCTGCCATGGCCTCCTGCGAGTACAACGCCAGCCGCGAACCGGCGGTCTTGAAGAACGCCACGCCGTCTTGGGGCGCGCCGCTGAGTGGCCAACCGAGGGCCTGACAGAAGTCCCTGGCCCGCGGCACGTCCGCGACATCCAGCGTGACCACGCTGACTCGCGCCTGTGGTCCCATCACCGCACCTCCACTCCTACCGATGTGCTTAGTGGTATCGCGTCGATTCCCCGTTCCGACGGGCTTGGCCACCACGCTCACGGATATAATCGAAGAAACCGCATCCGCGGTTCCCGACCTCATCGAGGGGTGTCATGAAGCCACGCGAGATCGTCCCCAACGTCCATCTCATCGGCGCCGTAGATTGGGACCGCCGCCTCTTCGACGCTCTCATCCCGCTGCCCCACGGCACCAGTTACAACGCCTACTTCGTGCAAGGCAGCGAGAAGAACGCCCTCATCGACACCGTCGATCCGGTCCATTGGCGGACGCTGTCGGGTCAGCTCGACCAGCTGCCAACACCTGACTACCTCGTGATCCATCACGTCGAACAGGACCACTCCGGCTCGATGCCGATGCTTCTCGAGCGGTACCCGGAGCTCACGATCGTCTGCAACGAGAAAGCCAGGGGGATGCTCATCGACCACCTGCACGTGGACGACGCTCAGTTCCAGGTGGTCGCCGATGGTGAGAGCATCAGC
Organism: Thermoleophilia bacterium; assembly: GCA_017882325.1. Taxonomy (GTDB): domain Bacteria; phylum Actinomycetota; class Thermoleophilia; order UBA2241; family UBA2241; genus CAIXSE01. The sequence continues at coordinate 518 of JADGPQ010000226.1, read as the reverse complement.
CTCGGGGACAAGACGCTCACGTTCCTGTTCACGCCGTGGGTGCACTGGCCCGAGACCATGAGCACGTGGCTGGAGCAGGACAAGATCCTCTTCAGCTGCGACTTCTTCGGCTCGCACTACGCCACCAGCGACATCTTCGCCGACAAGCACGAGGTGTACGACGGCGCCAAGCGGTATTACGCCGAGATCATGATGCCGTTCGGCGCCCAGGTGATGAAGAACATCGAGAAGGTGACGCAGTACCCGATCGCGATCATCGCGCCCAGCCACGGGCCCCTGTACGACGATCCGGGGTTCATCATCGAGGCCTACCGCGACTGGGCCGGCGGCGAGCCGCAGAACATCGTCTGCCTGCCCTACGTCACGATGCACGACAGCACGCGGCTCATGGTAGACCACCTTACGGCCGCTCTCACCGACCGCGGCGTGGCGGTCGAGCGCTTCGACCTCACCACGCTCGACGCCGGCGAGCTCGCGAGCTCGCTGGTGCACGCCGGCACGATCGTGCTCGGCACGCC
>JADGPQ010000058.1 GCA_017882325.1 Thermoleophilia bacterium | reverse complement strand
GGGCTTTTGCCGCGCCACCTGCGCTTGTTGAAGCCGCTGTTGTAGCAGAAGCCGCAGCGGCTGGGGCAGCCGCGGCGGGTCTGCATGTGGACGCGTCCCGCCCGCAGCGTGGGGTACTGTTCCAGATCGAGCAGGTCGTAGGGCAGCTCGATCGGGATGGTGTCGAGGTCGATGAGGCCGGCGTCGGGCATGCTTGTGACGACCCCGTCGATCTCGTATGTCAGGCCATTCACGGCGTCGAGCGGCGCGCCCGCCGCCAGCGCATCGGCCAGCGGCCCGACCACCAGCTCGGCTTCGCCGCGGACGACGACGTCCACGTATTCGCTGGCCGCGGTCTGCTCGGGCAGCAGGGTCGGATGCACACCGCCCCAGACGATCGGCACGTGGGGCTTGACGGCGCGGACTCGGCGGGCGAACTCCAGGCCGTAACGGATCTGCGGCCCGCTCATGGCCGTGACGCCGACGAACAGCGGGTCGCCGATCCTGAGGTCGTGGTAGTCCGCCAGCCTCATGTCGAAGATGCGCGCGCGGTGGCCGGCGCGCTGCAGCGCGCCGGCGACGTGCAGCAGCTGCAGCGGGACCTGCGGGTCGGGCGCCTTGTGCCTGCCCGGGAAGACGAGAAGCACATCGCCTGAAGTGGGGCCTGAGCCAGGACTGGTGGTGCGGTCAGACAGCATCGCGAGACTCCTCGTCTTGGGCCGCGTGTGCACGTAGTCTACGGGAGGCGCGGCGGCGGACAACCGTGGGCGGGGCGACGTCGCGTGGCGCGCGCCTCATCTGAGGAGCCTGAACAGCGCATCTGTGGGCCGCTCGAAGAGCTTCAGGGCCGCCGGCGCCCACTTGCCGAGCCGGCGGCGCATCTCGAACTGGATGCGGCCCTTGTACAGAGCGAAGCGCATCTTGGCCGCGGAGAAGTCGCCCTCGTAGGTGAGCATATGGTTCACGAGCAGCGTCTCCTGCGGGTGCCATGCGCGCGTGACCCGGTCGCCGACCCGGTCGAAGAGGGCCGTGCCCGGAAGCGGGTACGGCATGGTTAGGCCGAGGTAGTCCAGCGGCAGCGATGTGGCGAAGCGCAGCGTCTCGAGCACCGTATCGTCCGTCTCGCCGGGGTAGCAGACGATGAAGAAGGCCCCGACCTCGAGACCGGCCTGATGCGCGGCCAGGACGGCGCCCGCGGCCTGCGCCGTGGTGATCCGCTTGTCCATCAGCCTGAGGATCCTGTCGTTGCCCGACTCGATGCCGAAGAAGACGCGAAAGCAACCGGCGGCTTTCATCGCCTGCGCCGTCTCCAGGTCGAAGGCGTCGACGCGGCCGAGGCATTCCCACGGGAAGCGTAGCCCGCGGCGCCCGATCTCCTCGCAGATCTCGACCACCCGGCGCCGGTTGAGAGTGAACACGTCGTCGGCGAACGAGATGCGGTCGTAGCCCAAGGCGAGGACCTCTTCGACTTCGGCGATGACGTTCGTCGCCGAGCGCTCGCGGTACGAGTCCCCGAACACGACGTTGCTGCAGAACTCGCAGTGGAACGGACAGCCGCGGGTGCTCATGACGGTGGTGATCGCGTACCCGTAGCTCTTTCGGCCGAACTCGATGTACTGCCTGTTGGGCAGCGATACGCGAGCGGGAAACGGGATCCGGTCGAGATCGCTCGCGAACGGCCGCGGAGGCGCGGACGCGGCCGGCGCGCCATCCTCGCGCCGGCACACGACGCCCGGCACGGAGGCGAGGTCGGCGCCAGCCGCGTGGGCGGCCAGGACGTCGCACATCGTCTGCTCGCCCTCTCCGCGCACGACCACATCGAAGTCGGGCAAGAAGGCCTCGGGGTCGCAGGTCGGCAGCGGACCGCCGGCGACCAGGAGGCGGGAGCGCCCGCGGAGGGCGCGCGCGAACCCCATGCAGTCCGTCTCCATCGTGGCCATGCAGTACATGCCGACCACGTCGGCCCGCGCTGCGAAGGCGCGGCGCACCGCCTCGTCACGACTCAGGAAGGTGCAGTCCAGCACTTGCACGCTGTGGCCCGCCTCCTGCAGGCTGGCGGCCACGTAGGCGATCCCGAGTGGGGGGAAGCGGAACCGGGACCGGTCGAGCCGGCGCCTGAAGAACGGGTAGACGAGCAGCACCGACGTCATGGCGCCCTCTCGATGCACACCTCGAAGGCGAAGCTCTCCCTGGCCGGTCGGAAGGAGTACCCGAACCCGGACCAAGCGAGGCGTGAGCCCACAACCTCCCGGCCGCGGTATAGCGCCGCGCCTTCCACCTGCCCGACGGAGAAGGCCACGCGTGCGGCGGTGCTGGCGAAGCACGCCCTCGTGGCCGACACCTCGTTCCACGTGCCGATCTCCCGTCCGCGCAGCCGGGTGCCGTCCGAGTCCAGGTACTGGTCGAATTGGCGCGCCCCCAGCTCGTTCATGACGACCACCTCGGTGATGCCCCTGTCCGACAGTCCTGTCATGTCGACGGCGACGTGTATGCGTGCGCTGTCGCCGTCGATGGTGTAGGTGACGTCGAGCGTCGCGCGAGTCGTCGTCTCCTCGAAGCTCGTCACCCATCCCCGCCTGCGGCGAACGGCGTTCGAGAGAGCGGTGAGGAGGCCGCGAACGGCAGGCAAGCGCCGGTGCAGCGCGGCGAGCAGGTCCCTGACGGCGTAGAAGGAACTGGACGTCGGGCTCCAGCCGTCCGCGCCGACGAGTCGCTCCACCAGGTTCATCGCGAACGCGGCGACGATCACCCGGTCGGTGCCGCCACGCCGCTCGGCGAGCCGGACGCTCCCCGGGAAGATGGTCAGTGCTCCCTGCTTGAGAACGGGGACACCGAACCCCACGCCTTCCTCCGCCAAGTCGCGACCCTCGTGGAGCAGCAGGAGGCCCTTCTGGAGGCGGGCCGTCGGGTAGCCGGCTCCGGTCGGCAGGTCGGCGATCTTCAGCTCGAGACCGTCGCCTAAGGGCACGCTCAGCTCCACGGGGCCACCCCCTCTGTCCCGGCGTCGGTCGCGCTCGCCGCCCGAGCCAAGGCGCTCGGCCTCCTTCTGAAGCACGTGACGACGATCCACCAGCCCACCACCTGCCAGGCGATCACGAGGGCGGCTCTGACGACCAGCGTGGCGTCGCCGTAGCGCGCCACGAAGGTCAGCGACTTCTCCATCGCATCCGGCCATGCCACAAAAAGCAGCTGCAGCGGCGAGGCGTTGAACAGCGTGAAGACCAGGGGGATCAGCCAGACGGCAGTGAGGGCGCGCCGGTCGAGCTCGCCCAGGGAGGTCAGGATGAGGACCAGCGGAAGCAGGAGGACGACGTTGGGCTCGGCCAACCAGGTCCGTGTGAGATAGAAGACCAGGACCAAGGCGGTGCTCTTCTTGACGAGATCGTCGAACTCCCCGACGCCGTGTCGCAGAGCCAGCACGGCCACGACGAGCGCGGGGACCCAGGCAAGCCCCAGGAGCCACCAGTGGCCCTGCATCAGCAGCGGGTCCCGCACAAGCCGCACGACCGTCATGAACGACATCGTCCCGCTCATGACGAAGTGGGCGTTGATCTGTCGCAGGGGGGACGAGTCCCAGCCGAAGACGAAGAACGGGGCCACGTAGAAGGCGACCACCCCGGCAGCAAAGACGGCGGCGCAGCGCGCCGTTTGGCGAGTCGACCGTCCCGCCATGTACGCGAGGACGACGAGCAGGATGGGAGCGGCGATGGGCTTGAAGCAAACGGCGAGGGCCAGCACGAGCGCCGACGCGGCCGGCCGCCGGCCGTAGAGGAGCACGAGCGCTGCTACGGCGAGGACCGCGACGATAGCGTCGATCTGACCCCAGGCGGCGCCGACGTAGAGCAGGAACGGGTTCAGGAGCAGGAAAGCCCATGCCTTCCGGGCCACGTCCCGGCCGGCGCCCAGGTTGTCGAGCACCGAGGCCACGATATAGGCGAGTCCGACGTTGGCGGCGATCACCGGGAGCTTGATGGCCAGGTTGTAGACGATGAGGTTGTGGCCGAGCGCATACGTGCCCCGGTAGACGAGCCCGAGCACGAGCGGCCACGGAGGCGGATACCCGATCACGGAGATCGCCTTGAACCCCACGTGATGGAACACCGCGGTGAGGTCCTGGGCAACGTACGGGCTGTGTCCGGTGCCCACGAGATAGCCGGTGGCCATGAACATGCGTATGTCGCGCGAGTGTCCGAGCAGCACCGCAAGGGCAAGCTGAAGGACGACGCTCAGGACAAGGAGCCGCCGGTCCGGGGTGGCGAACCACCTCCAGGCGCCCGCGGCCCACGGGGCGGCGGCGTGGGCCGAGCAGACTCGGCCGTCTTCCCGGGACGTCTCGGAAATGGCTACAGGGTGCCGGGGACGTAGATGCGGAGGTAGACGATCACGCCCAAGACCGTGGCCAGCATGTAGAGGGCGTAGGGGCTGCGCATGAAGAGCTTGTAGTTGGTGAAGCGCAGTCCTTTCGGTACCAGTTCGTTGCCCCGAAGGGCGACGAACACTCCGAGCACCAGGCCGATGGCGCCTACGACCGCGTGGACCGTGGTGACGGCATACGACGCCTCACCCAGCCTCGCCGGGATCTCGGGGACGACGTACAACACGAAGTACCTGACCATCCAGGCGAGGACGAGAGAAGCGTTCAGGCAGACCGCGACCGTCTGCACCCAACGGTGCGCGTCGTATTGCTTTCTAACGGCCAGTCGCCAGCCGGTCGTGAACAGCACCGCCGCGACCAGCATGACCACCAACGACACGTTGGCGCCCAGTGGGGTCGTCACCCCGAGCAATCCGGCACCCTGGAGAAGATCACTCACCAGTCCTCCTCTTTGCATGCATGCCGCCAGCCTAGCTCCACGCTCCGGTCAGAGCAACGTGATCGGCGCCACCATGGGTCGTCGCGGCGCGTTCGCTGTGAACGGTGGGAGACCGGCGGGAAACGGATATGTTGTCAGCAACGTAGCGACGGGGTCGTGGGCCCCGTCGTCGGCCAGTCTCGGCTCAGGAGGACACGATGGAGGAGCGGGTCGCAGGAACGCAGGATCTGGCCGACGGCCAGATGACGACCGTCCTGGTCGGCGGCAAAAAGGTGCTCCTGGCCAGAGTCGAGGGCCGCTTCTACGCGACTGCGGCCCGCTGCCCGCATTGGGACGGGCCGTTGCCCGAGGGCACGCTCCACGGCCGTCGTCTGCTCTGCCCGTTGCACAAGGGCACCTTCGACGTACGCAACGGCGACTTGCTCGAGCCGCCGCCGCTCGATGGGATCGCCGCGTTCCGCGTCCGCGTAGACGGCGACGATGTGTACGTGGATCGCTTCGAGGAGCCCAAGCGCGGTCGCACGATGCCGATGTACGCCTGCGACCTCGGCGCCGATGCGCGTGAGTTCGTCATCATCGGCGCGGGCGCCGCGGCCGCAGCCGCAGCCGAAGCGCTGCGGCAGGAGTGCTTCGTCGGACGCATCCTGCTGATCAGCCCTGAAGACCAGTGGCCCTACGACAGGCCCAATCTGAGCAAGGACTTCCTCGCCGGTGAGCTGGAGGCGAAATGGCTGCCGCTGCGCCCGCCCGAGTTCTACGAGGAGCACACCATCGAGCGGATCGTCGGCCGCGTGACGCAGCTCCACGTGCCCACCCGCACGGTCTCGCTTGACGATGGGAGCACGCTGACGCCCGACGCGGTCCTGATCGCCAGCGGCGCCCGGCCGCGTCGCCTGGATCTGCCCGGCGCCGAACTGCCCGGCGTCTTCACACTGCGCTCGCTGGACGACGCCGAGAGGCTGGCGGCGGCCGCAGGCAGTGCGCGGCGCGTCGTCGTCGTCGGCGCGAGCTTCATCGGTATGGAGGCCGCCGCCAGTCTGGTCCGGCGTGGTCTCGAGGTGACGATCGTAGGGCCGGGCGCCACACCCTTCGAGCGCATCCTGGGCGAGGAGGTCGGCCGCGTGGTGCAGGCACGCCACGCCGAGCACGGCACACGCTTCGCCCTGGGCCGTGGGGTGGCGCGTTTCGCCGGGGATTCGACCGTACGGGCTGTCGAGTTGGACGACGGCGCATCGTTGGAGGCCGACATGGTCGTGCTGGGCATCGGTGTCCGGCCTGCGACCGACTTCGTGACGGGCGCGGAGCTGGACGATGAAGGCGGTCTGCCCGTGGACGAGCAGCTGAGGGTGGCCCCGGGAGTGTGGGCAGCCGGCGACGTGGCACGCTACCGCGAGCCGCACACCGGCCGCGACGTGCGCATCGAGCACTGGCGGCTTGCCGAGCAGCAGGGCCGTGCCGCCGCGCGCGCCATGGCGGGAAGGGGCGGGTCGTTCACCGGCGTGCCCTTCTTCTGGACGCAGCACTTCGACCTCGAACTGGGCTACGCCGGCGCCGGCCAGGGATGGGAAGAGCTCGTCGTGGTGGGCGACCTGGGGGGAGGCGACTTCACCGCCTTCTACGTCGCCGAGGACCGGCTGCTGGCCGCCTGCGGCACGCAGCGTGATGAGATCGGCGCGTTCATGGAGCTCATGCGCGTCGGGGCGCTGCCGGCCGTCGGCGACCTGCGCGGCCGGCAGAAGGCCGACCTGCCGGGCCTGCTCGCCTGACGGGCGGCGCGGTGAATCGACGTCGCGGGCCGGCGCGGGGCGTGTCGCCCTCGCCGACCCTACCTTCGGATACGATGCGATCCGCGCCGCGACCTACCCCTGGTGAGATGGAGACGACCGTGCGCTACGAAGAGTTCCTCGAGTTCGTGAAGACCCGCCGCACCATCCGCGCGATCAAGCCCGACCCCATTCCCGACGAGCAGGTCGAGAAGCTTCTCGAGGTCGCACGCTGGGCGCCGAGCGGGTTCAACATGCAGCCGGTGGAACTGCTGGTCGTGAAAGACCTCGAGCTGCGCGCCGGCATCAAGGCGATCGTCGACGACTACAAGAACGGCGACTTCTTCGCCCTCGAAGCGACCCGGGAGGAGTGGCAGGGGTCGCCGTGGTCCATCGCGACGCACGGCCGCTGGGACTGCCCGTTGGCGCCGGTGATGATCGCCGTGCTCGGCGACACGCGCCGCCGCGCGGGCCTGCCCATGGCGGCGCGCTACGCAACGCAGAAGGGCGACTCGATCTTCGAGTCGTCGCTCGCCAGCGCATTCATGTACCTGTGGCTCGCGGCCCACAGCCTGGGCCTCGCCGCCGTTCCGGTGTCGGGCGTCAAATACCCAACGGTGCAGGGGCTCGTCAAGGCCCTGCTCAACTTGCCCGACTTCATCTACGTCTACGACCTGCTGCTCGTCGGCCAGAGCGCGATGGAGGGCGGGCCGTCGGGCAAACTCACGCGCCGCCTCGACGAGATGGTGCACCACGACCGCGCCGCCAACGATGAGTTCCTAAGCGAGGCTGAGTTGCGCCGGCAGATCGTGAAGTTGAGGGCCGGCAACGTGGCCCGCCACGTGGAGGCCGATAGGGCCGAACCGTAAGAGACCGCTGTGTGCGGAGCCGCGGCGTACGGGGGCGGCCGATGCGCTACCCTGAGTCATGATGTACGACGATCACCGCACACCACGGCGCCGGCGCCGCTCAGCGTGGCCGCTCGTCCTGGTGGTCGCCGTCGTCGTGCTGGTCGCCATCGGGGCGGCCTTCGCGTGGATCAGGCTCGGACGGGCCGCCCCGAACGATCCTCCCGTGGCGGTCCAGCGCTCGTCCACCGCGACACCCGCACCGGCCGCCAGCCCGAGGCCGAGCACGACCGAGCCCCTGCCGCCGCGACCGCGCATCGTCGCCCACCCCCAGCCTGTGCCGATCCTCGTGTACCACCACGTGCTGGACAGGGCAAAGGGCCCACCGCTCTTGGTGATGAGTGTGGCCAGGTTCCGCACGCAGCTTGCGTATCTGGCGGCGTACGGGTATCAGCCGGTGACCCTGCGCCGCGTATACGACTCCTGGACCGGCGAGGGCATGCTCCCGCCGAAGCCGGTGGTCATCACCTTCGACGACGGGTACGTCGACCAGGTCCGCAACGCGGCTCCGGTCCTCCGCCGGTACGATTGGCCGGCGGAGCTCGGCCTGATCTCCGACGCGCTCTATGTGGGCTCGAACGCGCCTGCACAGAGGCTCACCCCCGCCATGGTGCGCGGCCTTCTCGACGATGGCTGGGGGCTCGAGTCGCACTCGGTCTCGCACGCCGATCTGACGCTGCTGCACGGCGCGAAGCTGCGCCGGCAGGTCCTCGCATCACGGCGCCGGCTCCAAGGGCTCTTCGATGTGCCGGTCGAGTTCTTCTGCTACCCCGGCGGCATCTACTCCCGCCGGGTCAAGCTGGCCGTGCGCCGCGCCGGCTACCTCGCGGCCACCGGGACGCGCTACGGCGCAGCCACGCCACGGGACCTCTTCTCCCTGCCCCGCATCTACTGCTACGGCAGGGAGTCGCTACGCGTCTTCGGGGAGAGGCTGCGAGGGACGGTCGCGGCGGCCGGCGGCGGCTGAGCCGCCGCGCACTTGCACGGCCATCATCGATTGGTAACAATTGCTCCGCATGCTTTCAAAGTTCGAGCGACCGCGAAAGCATCCACCAAGATCGAAGGTGATGTCGTGGACCCGACTGAGTTCCACGCTCCAGAAGCCGGCGAGGTCGTCAGCAGCCCGGAAGGGTACGGGGCCTTCGTCCCGGCGCCGCTGCCGCCGAGGCTGACCTACAGCCCCGAGCTGGTCCTCGCGCTGTCGCGCGCCGACGCGACGCTCGGCGAGCTCTCGGGCGTCGGCGGAGAGCTGCCCGACCCGCAGCTGCTCGACGCCTCGTTCAAGCGGCAGGAGGCGCTCTGCTCCTCGCGCATCGAGGGCGCCCAAGTGAGCCTCTCCGACCTCCTCCTCGACCAGGTCGCCGCCGCGGGACCGAGTGTGCCGCGCGACCATCTGCGCGAGGTGCGCAGTTGCATCTCCACCCTGCGCTTCGGCGTGGAGCGTCTGCGCGAGGAGCCCTTGTCGCTCGACTTCGTCCGCGCGCTGCACGTCCAGCTGCTGCGCGACGAGGTGGGCGCGGCGCGCACGCCGGGCGAGTTCAGGACCTCGCAGAACTGGATCGGACCGCCCGGAGCGACGCTGGCCACTGCGACCTATGTGCCGACGCCGACGTCCGAGCTGCCCGATGTGCTCGCCGCGTGGGAGGCGTTCCTTCAGGAGCGTGGCAAGCTGCCCGATCTCGTGCAGTGCGCCATGCTGCACGCGCAGTTCGAGACCATCCATCCGTTCGTCGGCGGCAACGGGCGCCTCGGCCGGCTGCTCATCACGCTCTTCCTGATCGAGCGCCAGCGCCTCACGCGCCCGCTTCTCTACCTCTCGGCGTACTTCGAGGGGCATCGCGACGAGTACTACGCCCTGCTGCAGCGCGTGCGGACGCACGCCGACTGGGTGCCCTGGCTCACGTTCTTCGCCACCGGCGTGCACGAGACGGCCGACCGCGCCACGCGGCAGGCACGGGCCCTCGTCCGGCACTACGGCGGCGACCGCGAGAAGGTCAGGGGGCACGCGCTCGCGCTCGCCGACGAGCTGTTCCGCACGCCCTGCATCACTGTTCCCGAGGCGCAGCGCGTGCTGGGCGTCACCAACCCGACCGCGCGCCGCGCCGTCCGCGAGCTCGAGGCCAAGGGGCTGCTTGAGGAGTGGGACGAGAAGCGCTGGCCGCGGGTGTACCTGGCGCGGCACGTCCTCGATGCCATCCTTCACCCCCTCGAGGACCTCCGCAGCATGTCCGGCGCCACGGCTCAGGGCGCAGTCCTCAAGTCGGGCGCCCGTGAGCTGCAGGCGCCTCTGCGGCGCGCCGACCGCCTGATGGCGGAGGCGATGGCGATCATCGACGCGGCCCGGGAACGCGGCGCCCAGCTGCGCCTCACCGGCGGGCTCGCCATCCGCCGCTACTGCATCGACCTGGACTTCATGGACCGCGAGTACTCCGACATCGACTTCGTCGGTCTCTCGTCCCAGAACAGCGAGCTGCACGAGGCGTTCACCGTGCTCGGCTATGCCGAGAATCGCTACGTGACGCAGTCCACCGACGCGGGCCAGCTGCAGTACATCAAGATCGAGGCATTGGAGGCGGAACGAGCCCAGACGGAGGCGGCGTCCGGCCATGCCCCGTATGAGCCGCCGCTCGTCGACCACGTTGACATCTTCCTCGACGTGATGCGCATGGACCACGACGTCGACGTGCGCGACCGGCTCGACATCGACGACTATGCCATCACGCCCGCCGACGCGCTCATCGCCAAGTTGCAGATCGGCAAGATCAACCAGAAGGACGCGCACGACGTCATCGCCCTCTGCAAGGATGTGCCGTTGCGCGACAGCGACGACGACGCGTCGATCGACGTCATGCACATCGCCGACGTGTGCTCCCGCGACTGGGGGCTGTATCACGACCTCACTACGAACCTCGACGTCGTGATCGCCATGGTCGACGACTACGGGCTCTCAGAGGAGGCGATGGCGACGGTGTACGATCGCCTCGCCGCGATCAAGGAGGCCGTAGACGACGCCAACAAGACGTTCCGCTGGCGCCTCCGCGCCAGCGTTGGCCAGCGCGTAGCCTGGCGCCGCGAGGTCGAGGACACCGAGGGTACGCCGGTCATCGCGCCCGAGTGGGACTGGCGACGCGACCTGGGCTGAGGCCCATCAGCGCCGTCGCGCCGGGGGCCGGGCGCGCGAGCGGCTGAGATCCAAACGACGAGCGAGGGGGTAGGGGATGAATGGGATGGTGCCGGAGGATGTCTTCGAGCTGACGGGTGTGGCCGATCCCCGCCTGTCGCCGGACGGCACGACGGTGGCCTATGTCGTCGGGGCCGTCGACGCCAAGGACAACGACTACCGCGGGTCGATCTGGCTCACGCCGGCGGACGGCTCGGCGGAGCCGCGCCGGTTCACCGCCGGCGTGAAGCACGACGCCGACCCGCGATGGTCACCCGACGGTTCGCAGCTCGCCTTCACGTCGAACCGCGAGGGCAAAGCCATGCAGCTCTACGTGATGCCACTGGCGGGCGGCGAGCCACGCAGACTCACCAGCCTTAAGGAAGACGTGACGCAGCCCGAGTGGTCGCCGGACGGCTCGACCATCGCCTTTGTCGCGCGGGTTCCGGATGCCGCCTACGACGAAGAGGACGACAAGCGCCGGCAGCCGCGGCGCTTCACCCGCCTGCGGTACAAGCTTGACAGCGTCGGCTGGACCGGCGACCGTCGGCAGCACTTGTTCGCCGTCAAGACGGACGGCAGCGGCGAGCCCGTCCAGCTTACGGACGGCGATTTCGAGGACACGGGTCCAGCCTGGTCTCCGGACGGCGCGACGCTGGCCTTCGTCTCGGCTCGGGAGCGGGACTGGGACACCGAACCGGTCAGCGACGTGTACCTCGTCTCAGCCGAAGGCGGCGAACCTCGGCGGCTCACCCAGGGAGGCGGGAGCGTCGACGGATCGTCGTGGTCTGCGGACGGCGCGCGGCTGGCCGTGCAGCGCTACCCCGGAGTGTTCGACGACCCGAAGCACACGCAGATCGGGATCGTCGACGCGGAGGATGGCGTCATCGAGCTGCTTACCACCGCTCTCGACCGGAACTGCGGCACGTATCCACAACTGCGCGAGCCCCTCTGGGACGAGGGCGACATCCTGTTCGCGCTCGAGGACCACGGCAATACACACCTCTACCGCGTGGCCGCCGACGGTACCCGTGCGCCCGAGCTCGTCGTGGGCGGCGAACGCACCGTGACCGGGTTCGACGTCGCCGGGGGGCGGCTCGTCTACTCGGCCGACGAGCCCACGCGGCTCAGCGAGCTGTTCGCCGCCGAGGCGCGCCCCGCGCCGGCAGTCGAGCGGCGTCTAACGAACGTCGGCGACGCCTTTGCCGCCGGCCGTGAGCTCGCCGCCGCCGAACGCTTCACGGCCACGTCAGCCGACGGGTCCGAAGTCGACGCCTGGGTCATGAAGCCCATTGGCTACGAGGCCGGAAAGAAATACCCGACGCTGCTGAACATCCACGGCGGGCCGTTCGGCCAGTACGGCAACACGTTCTTCGACGAGTTCCAAGTGTACTGCGCCGCCGGCTACGTCGTCGTGTTCTCGAACCCGCGCGGCTCGTCCGGCTCCACAGAGGAATGGGCCCGGGCGATCCGCGGCCCCGGCGCAGCCGGTCCCGGCTGGGGCTCCGTGGACTTCGAAGACTGCATGGCCGTCACCGAAGAGGCCGTGCGCCGCTACGACTTCGTCGACGGCGAGCAGCTGGGCGTGATCGGCGGCTCCTACGGCGGCTATATGACGTCGTGGATCGTGGGTCACACCGACAGGTTCAAAGCGGCCGTGTCCGAGCGGGCTGTGAACCAGCTGGTCTCGGAATGGGGCTCGAGCGACCTCGGGTGGGACTTCAAGGGGTACTTCGGGAAGTTCGTCTTCGAGGACGTGGAGGCTTACCTCAGCATCTCGCCGGCGACCTACGCCGAGCGTATCGATACGCCGCTCCTGATCCTGCATTCGGAGAAGGACTTGCGCTGCGCCGTGGAGCAAGGGGAGCACCTCTTCGTGACACTCCGCCTGCTGAAGCGCCCGGTCGAGTTCGTACGCTTCCCCGAGGAGTCTCACGAGCTGACCCGCTCGGGCAGTCCGGCCCACCGGGTGCAGCGTTTTCAGATCGTGCTGGAGTGGTTCGACCGCTATCTGAAGGGCTGACGACCCGGGTACTTTAGACTCACCACGGGAAGGCAGCCCATCAAGAGGCAAGCGCATCCCGCTTCAAGGAGTCTGTATGAGCGGCTTCGTCTATGTGATCTACCTCGCCGTCACGATCTATGCCTGGCTCATCGTTGCCCGGGCGGTGATGTCCTGGCTGAATCCGAGGCCCGGAACCGCCGTGTACCGCGTCAACGCCGTGCTCGTCGACGTGACGGAGCCGTATCTGGGCCTGTTCCGTCGCGTGATCCCGGTGGCGCGCGTCGGTGGGGCGGGCTTCGACATTAGCGCCGTTGTCGCCCTGATCGTGCTGTTCATCGTGCTGCAGGTGCTGGTCCGCCTGTAGGGCCCGCGGCACGAGGAGGGTGGGGGCCATGACGACGGAGAAGGCGTCTCAGCCTACGCGAGTGACTTACGTCGGCCACGGAACGGTGCTCATTGAGATGGACGGCGTCCGTATTCTCACGGACCCGTCACTCAGGCGCTGGACCGGGGCGCTGCGGCGCTACGGGCCGCTACCCGATCCCGGCGTGCGCCATCACCTGGACGCCGTGCTGATCTCGCATGTGCATCTCGACCATCTGGACACGCCCTCGTTGAAGATGCTGCCCAAGTCGGCGGTGGTCATCGGGCCGCCGTTGGTGGGCCGCACCGTCCACAAGGTCGGTTTCAGGACCGTCATCGAGACGCGCCGTGACACGCTTCTGCACGTGGGCGATGTCGACGTCATGGCGGTGCACGCCAGCCACACGCGACGTCGCTGGGTCCTGACGCCGCCCACGGAGCCGCTCGGTTTCATCATCCAGGGCTCGTCCACGGTCTACTTCGCCGGCGACACGGCGCTCTTCGACGACATGGAGGACCTGCACAAGCGCATCGACGTCGCCCTCCTGCCGATCGAGACGTGGGGGGTGCGTCCGCCCGAGGGGCGCCACCTCAGCCCGCGCTCGGCCGCCGGCGCGCTGGCGCTGCTGCGGCCCCGGATTGCGGTGCCCATCCACTGGGGGACGCTGTACGTGCCCGGCTCCGCCTACGCCGGCAAGCAGGCGACCTACGCTTGGTTCCAGAAGACCCGCAAGCGCCCGGAGGCATTCGCCGCGATCGCCGCCGAGAAGGCGCCCGACGTGGAGGTGCGGCTGCTCGACCCGGGGGAGTCGCTGACGATCAAGCCGCAGCAGGGCGCGACGCAGGGCGAAGCCTCGGACTCGAGCCACGACTGAGA
>JADGPQ010000057.1 GCA_017882325.1 Thermoleophilia bacterium | reverse complement strand
CGCAGGCCGATGGTCGCGCAGCGCTGCTTGAGCGCGAGCAGCCGCTCGAGGCCCTCGCGCATCTGCTTCTCTTCGCGGAAGACGCCGAAGTGGTCCTTCATGGTCACCGTCATGTCGGCGCGAATGGCATATGGGTCTTCGCCCTCCGTGCCGCGCGCGGCAAGGGCCGCCACGCGGGCCTCCACGTCGGCGACCGCGCGGGCGCCGGCGGCGGAAGCGTCGCCGCCGCCGGACCTTCCTGCGAGATCGGCGACCACGGCCGCGCCGGAACGGCGTCCGAAGACGATGGTCTCGAGCAGCGAGTTGCCGCCCAGGCGGTTGGCGCCGTGCACGCTCACGCAGGCGCACTCGCCGGCAGCGTAGAAGCCCGGCATCACCGTGCGCCCGTTCACGTCGGTGTCGATGCCGCCCATCGTGTAGTGCTGGCACGGCGTGATCGGGATGGGCTCTTCGATGGGGTCGACGCCCTCGAAGTGGATGGCGAGGTCGCGGATTCCGGGGAGCTTTTCCATGATCTTCTCGGCGCCCAGATGCCGCAGGTCGAGGTAGACGTACTCCTTGCCGCCGATGCCCCGGCCCTCCAGGACCTCGGTGGTTATGGAACGCGAGGTGATGTCGCGCGGCGCGAGTTCCATGGCCTTGGGCGCGTACTTGCTCATGAAGCGGTCACCGAGATCGTTGATGAGATAGCCGCCTTCCCCGCGGGCGCCCTCGGTCATGAGGATGTTGGTGGTGAGCAGCCCCGTGGGATGGAACTGGATGAACTCCATGTCCTTGACCGCCACGCCGGCGTGGTAGGCGACGGCGGCGCCGCCGCCGGTGGAGATGATGGCGTTGGTGGAGTTGCTATAGATGCGCCCGGCTCCGCCGGTGGCCATGATCACGGCGTCGGCGGTGAACGCCTCGAAGCCGCCGCGGATCATGTCGTAGGCGACGACCCCGCGGCAGCGGCCGTCCTCGACGATGAGGTCGGTGACGAACACCTCCACGTACATCTTGACCCGGCGTTCGTAGGCGCGCTCGACGAGGCAGTGGAGCAGGTAGTGACCGGTCTTGTCGGCGCCGTAGCAGGTGCGCGGGAAGCCCGCGCCGCCGAACGGCCGCTGGGCGATGCGCCCGTCGTCGTAGCGGCTGAACGGGCAGCCCCAGTGGTCCATCTCGAAGATGACGCCGGGAGCGTCGCTGGTCATCTGGATGGCGGCGTCCTGATCTGCCAGGTAGTCCGAGCCTTTGACGGTGTCGAAGGCGTGTTTCTCGGGGGTGTCGTCGTGCCCCTCGGGGTGGTTGGCGAGGGCCGCGTTGATGCCGCCCTGGGCGGCTCCGGAGTGGCTGCGGCCGGGGTGGACCTGGCTGAGGATCGCCACGTCGATGCCGGCCGCCTTGGCCTCGACGGCGGCGCGCAGCCCGGACAGGCCGCCGCCGACCACGAGGAGCTGATGATGGATCACGCCGTCCCCCTCAGCTCACCCAGACCCAGAGGGCCCAGATGCCGTAGACGACGGCGAGGACGCCGACGAGCCAGAGCACGGCGTCGAAGACGCGCCGCCGGCCGCTGCCCGCGAGCCCCCAGTCGATCACGACCATGCGCAGGCCGTTGAGGGCGTGGTAGACGACCGCCACGAGCAGCACGATGTCGTTGACGAGCACGACGCCACCGGCCAGCCGGGCGCCGATGTTGTCGAAGGACAGCCGGCCGATGGCGATGTAGTGCGTGAGTACGAGGTGCACCATGATGGTGACGATGACGAGCACCGCGGTGACGCGCTGCCCCAGCCACGGCCACATGCCGCCGCGGCTGCGGTCCAGAGCCTTGGTCGAGAGCGCCATGCCCGCCGCTAGCCCAGGATGAAGCTGGAAGCTTTGAGGGCGAACGCGCAGAGCGCGAGCGCCGCCACGAGCATGCAGACCCAGAAGACGGCCTTGTGGTGCTTGATCCCCACGCCGAAGTCCATGAGCAGGATGCGCACCCCGTTGAGCGCGTGGTACAGCACGGCCGAGACGAGCATGAGGTCGAGGAAGACGAGCATCGGTTTGTCGAAGAACTTGAAGAGGTTGTCCAGCGACGCGGCGCCGCCGACGCGCCCCTGGGAGATCACCCAGACGTGGACGAACAGGTAGAAGACCAGCACCAGGCCGCTGATGCGGAAGAGCACCCAGGCCCACATGCCGGTGCCTTTCCACAGGCCAGCGCCCACGTTGGCCGTTTCGCGCTCCTTCGCGCTCAAGATCGGCACCCCCTTGCCTGATGCAGAGATGGCGGGGCCGAGGTCACGACGCCCGCCCCCTGCCGGGCCAATCGTAGACCGCCGCGGAGAGCGGAGGCAAGACCGGCCACGTCAGCGGCGCCGCTCGCGGCGCCGCCCGCCGCGCGGCCGGATCCTGGCCGGCCGGCCCTTTGACCCCGTGGTCGTGCCGTCGCCTCCGGGCGCCGCGCCCAAGCCTACCTCCATGGCGACGCGGATGCCCGCCGTGCGCAGGCGCTCGAGCACGGCGAGCGCCACCTCCGCCGCGGCCACGAGGAGGACCAGGACGACCAACGCCGCGCCGGACGAAGCAAGCGGCCAGTAGACGACGAGCCCGCCGACGAGCACCCCGAACTGCAGCACGAAGAGACGGCGCAGCGGCGCGGCGACCACGCCGGCCGGCGGCATGAAGGCCGCCTCCTCGCCGCGCACCCAATCCCACCAATACGTGAACCAGCGGACCGCGACGAATCCCGCGACCACCGCCCAGAACTGCCACGTGGCGAACGGCTCGAACACGCCTTCGGGCGTGATTCCTCCTGGCTTGAGCAGGCGGCCGCTGAAGACCATGTACAGGACGATAGCCATAGCCGCCACCACCACGAAGTACGTGCGTACGAACTCGCTGACGAGGACGCGGTCCTTGGCATCCTCGTCGGATACGGCGCCTTGGGCGCGGCGTGCGCGCAGCCAGAAGGTCAGGCCGTCGGCGACCCCGTCGGCGACGTAGACGAAGACGACGGCCAGCACGCTCCAGTCTTGCGCGAGGACGCCCCAGAGTGGCGCCAACGACACCACCGCGATGAGAAGGACGCCGGGCAGCGCGCGTTTGAGCGTCGTCCCGGCGGGCGGGGCGGACGGGGCGTCGGGCATGGCTCCTCGAGGTCGCAGGGCTCGGCCGGCGGACGCCGGCGGAGGCAGGCCAAAGGGTATGCGCCGCGACTGCGAAAGGCAACGCCGCGGCGGCACCGTCTCAGATTCCGCCGCGGCGTTGCCGCTCGGTGCGAGCGGCGTGGCGGCCGGCTTCCCACCGGGCGCGCGGCCTCGGGGCCCCTACTTCTTGCGGCCGCTTCGCCCGCGGGCAGCGGTGGTCTTCTTCGCGCCGCCCTTCGTCTTCGGCGACGGCGCCTTGGGCTTGGGGACCGCCCTCTTGGCCGGCACCTTCTTGACGGGCGCCCTAGCCCTGACCGGCGCTTTCCTGGCCAGAGCCTTCCCGGCCGGAGCCTTCCAAGCCGGGCTCTCATCGGCCGCAGCCCCGCGCACGCCGGTCTTGCGCCGCGCCTGCTGCAGCAGCTCGCTGGCCTCCTCGAGCAGGTCGTTGGCCTCGGCCAGCTCGGCGCCCTTGCCGTCGAGGCGCAGGCCCATGGCGGCCTGCCACACCTGCTCCACGCGGTCGACAGGAACGAAGGTCATGCCTTTGCGCAGCTCTTCGGGCACGTCCTCCAGGTCGGCCTCGTTGCGGCTCGGCATGATCACCGTGGTGATGCCGGCGCGCTGGGCGGCCAGGGTCTTCTCCTTGAGGCCGCCGATGGGCAGCACCTGGCCGGTGAGGGTGACCTCGCCGGTCATCGCCACCTCGGAGCTGACCGGCGTACCAGTGACGAGCGAGCAGATCGCCGTCGCCATCGTCACGCCGGCGCTGGGGCCGTCCTTGGGTATCGCCCCCGCCGGCACGTGGATGTGGATGTCGTGCTGCTGGAAGTAGTCGTCCTCGAGGCCGAGCTCGCGCGAGTGCGTGCGCACATAGCTCATGGCGGCCATGGCCGATTCCTTCATCACGTCGCCGAGCTGACCGGTGACCGTGAGAGCGCCACTACCCGGCATGGCCGTCGCCTCGATGAAGAGGATGTCGCCGCCCACCGGCGTGACGGCCAGGCCCGTGGCGACGCCCGGATCGCTGGTGCGCCGCTTGACCTCGGCGGTCATCCGCGGCCGCCCCAGCAGGTCGTGCACGCGCCTGACGTTGACGGTGAAACGCCTGCGGCCGCCGTTGGTGGCCTCGACCACCTCGCGGGCGAGCTTGCGGCAGACGGTGCCGATCTCGCGTTCCAGATTGCGCACCCCGGCTTCGCGCGTGTAGCTCGAGATGATCTCGACGACCGCCTCGTCGCGGAAGGTCACCTGCTTCGGCTTCAGGCCGTTGGCCTCGATCTGCCGCGGCACCAGGTAGTTCCTGGCGATGTGAAGCTTCTCTTCGATCGTGTACCCGGCGAGGAAGATGATCTCCATGCGGTCGCGCAGCGGAGCCGGGATGGGCTCGAGCTGGTTGGCCGTGGTGATGAAGAGCACCTTGCTGAGGTCGAAGGGCAGGTCCATGTAGTGGTCGCGGAAGGTGACGTTCTGCTCCGGGTCGAGCACCTCGAGCAGGGCGCTCGAAGGGTCGCCGCGCCAGTCTGCGCCCGTCTTGTCGATCTCGTCGATCATGAACAGCGGGTTGTCGGTGCCGGCGTCGCGCATGGCGCGGATGATGATGCCGGGCATCGCCCCCACGTAGGTGCGGCGATGCCCGCGGATCTCGGCCTCGTCGCGCACGCCGCCGACGCTGATGCGCTCGAACTTGCGGCCCATGGCCTCGGCGATGCTGTGGCCGAGGCTCGTTTTGCCGACGCCGGGCGGGCCGACGAAGCACAGGATCGGCCCGTGCAGGTCGGCCTTGAGCTTGCGCACCGCGAGGAACTCAAGGATGCGGTCCTTGACCTTCTCGAGGTCGTAGTGGTCGCGGTCGAGGATCCCGCGGGCATGCGGGACGTCGAGATTGTCGTCGCTGCTCACCGTCCACGGCAGGGTGATGATCCAGTCCAGGTAGGTGCGGATCACGGGGTACTCGGCGCTCTGCGGCGAGATGTTGGCGAGCCGGTCGAGCTCCCGGCGGGCGGCCTTGTCGGCCTCTTCCGGGAGCTTGAGCTCGTCGACCTTCTGGCGCAGCTCGGTGATCTCGGCTTCCTGATCGTTGGTCTCGCCGAGCTCCTGCTGGATGGCGCGCATCTGCTGGCGCAGAAAATACTCGCGTTGCCCCTTGTCGATCTCGCTGCGCACGTCGCTCTGGATCTTGGAGCCCAGTTCGAGCACGTCGAGCTCGCGCGTGAGGATGCCGATGAGCTTGCGCATGCGCTTCTCGACGTCACTCTCCTCGAGCAGAGCCTGCTTGTCCTCGGCCTTGATGCGCATGGTGCTGGCGATGAGGAAGGCCAGCGGCCCGGGGTCCTCGACGTTGGCGGCCGCCATCTCGAGCTCTTCGGGCAGATAGGGCACCAGCGCGACGATCTTGCTGAACACGCTCAGCAGGCTGGCGCGCAGCGCGTCGATCTCCTTGCTCTCGTCGACGACGTCCTCGACCTTGGAGACCTCAGCCGCCAGATACGGCTCCTCCTGCACGTACTTGTCGACGTGCACGCGCTGCAGCCCCTGCACCAGGATGCGCATGGTGCCGTCGGGCAGCTTGATCATCTTGTGGGCGAGGCCCACCGTGCCGATGGGGTGCAGAAGCTCGGGGCCCGGCACTTCGATCTCGGCGTCCTTGCTGGTGACGAGCGTGAGCAGCCGGTCGCCGGCGAGCACGTCGTCGATGAGCTTGATGGAGCGCTCCTGGCCGATCGTGAGCGGGATCATGGTGTCGGGGAAGACTACCGTGTCGCGCAGCGGCAGCACTGGCAGTGTGCCTGGTATCTCCTGCGCCGCATCGACCTGGATGTCCTGAGGGTCGCTCATTCGTCGCCTCCCCCCGTCTGGATGTCGATCTTGCGGGCGCCGGCGTCGCGCTCGGTGAGGGTGAGCCTGACCTCGAGCACGCCGGCCTCGTACGTGGCCGTGGTGACGTCGGGATCGACGTCGACCATGAGGCGCACGCGGCGCTCGAAGGGACCATAGTCCATCTCCACCTGCTGGTAGACGCGGCCTTCGCGGTTGGGAAAGGCTCGCTCGCCGCGGACCACGAGCTCACGGCGGTCGACGAGCAGCTCGATGTCGTCCATCCCCAGGCCGGTCAGCTCGAAACGCACCACGATCTCTCGCGTGTCTTCCTCGAAGTAGGCGTCGGCGGCCGGGCGGAAGCCGCGGCCCCGATATGGCTGCCGCGCGGCCATGAGGCACGAATCGTTGAAGGCGCGCAGCACCTCGTTGTGGAGCTTCTCGACATCCACGGGGTGACTCCTTGCACAGGGCCTCCGGCGCGGCGAGTAGGCCGCGGCAGAGGCACGTTCCACAGGACTCTGCGAAGCTCCTACCCACTCGTGAGCCGAGCGTAACGAGACGGAAGGCGGGCGGGCGATGCACGATGGGCCCCGCCCGCCCTCAGCCCATGATGTGCAGCGTGCGCACGACCGGCGCGTCTCCGTCGAGGTCGACGACGCGCACCGCGTGGTTATTGGTGTCGGCGACGAAGAGTCGCCCGTCGGCCACGGCGATGCCCTGCGGCTCCCAGAACCGGGCCGCGCCCGCGTCGCCGTCCTCGTGGCCGGGCTCTCCACTCCCCACGAACGCGTCGCTGCGCCTCGTCGCCGGGTCAACGCGCTTGATCCGGTCGTTGTAGGTGTCGGCCACGTAGAGCACGTCCGCGCCGCCGGGACCCGGCCCGGCCGCGAGACCGTAGGGATGCTGCAGCCGTACGTGCCCGGCCTGCCCATCCTCGTCGCCGAACTCGAACAGCCCCTTGCCCACGAGCGTCTCGACCTCCGGACCGTCGCGCCCGTCGAGATCGGCGAACCGGACGGCGCTCGACTCGCTGTCGGCGAAGTAGAGGCGCCGCCCGACGAGCTGCATGCCCATGGGCTGCGCAAGCGTGCAGCGGAAGGGCGGCCCGTCGCTGAGGTCCTCGCGACCCGTGCCGATCCACGGCTCGACGGCGCTGGTGATGAGGTCGAGTCGCCAAAGCTGGTGCGCGCCGGCCATCGCGATGACCAGGGCATCCGGGACCGCAGAGCCGGGGCCGGCGACCCGGGAAGACGCGGCGGGAAGCAGCTCGACGTCCCACGGCGAGCTGAGCGCCACGCCACGCCCTACGCCGGCCTCGCCGGACCGCCGCGCCTGGTAGCCCGTGCCGGCGATGGTCGTGACCTCGCCCGTCGGCAGAGCGACCGCGCGCACCGTGTGGTTCTCGGCGTCGGCTACGAACAGGGTCTCGGCCCCGGCCTCGGGCGCGAGGCCGGCAACCGTCAGACGGCCGGGGGCCAGTGCCAGCCCCTGCGGATGATCGAACGCCGCCTGGTCGGCGGCGCCGTCCGTCGAGCCACGGCGCCCGGAGCCGAGGACACGCACGACCCTCGCACCGGCGCCCGGCTCGTCAGAACTCTCATCCTCTACCTGAAACTCAATGATACGATCGTGTCCACTGTCTGCGACGAAGAGGCGGCCGCCGGGGGCGGCCAGCACCTTTCCCGGGAAGGCGAGCGGGCCGTCGGGCTCAGGCCGCAATCTGAGCGGCCACGGCCCGCGCCGCAGCCGCGCGCCGCGCGGGGCGTCCGCCCGGTCGAACGCGACGATCGCGTCTTCGATCAGCGGCACCAGCTGAGCGGCGAGAAACTCGCCGGGCACGGCGCCCACGATGCCGCCGGCCGGGTCCAGCAACACCACTGTCGGCCAGGCGCCGACGCCGTAGGCGCGCCACATGCGGAACTGACGATCGTTGACGATAGCGTGCTCGACGCGCAGACGCTGAGCGGCAGCGGAGATGTTGGCGGTCACGCGCTCGGCACGGAACTTGCCGCTGTGCACGCCGATGACGACGAGCTCATCGGCGAATCTCGCCTCCAGCTCCCGCAACTGCGGGAGTACGTGGATGCAGTTGATTCAGCCGTAGGTCCAGAAGTCGAGGAGGACCAGCTTGCCACGCAGGTCGCGCAGTGTGAGCGGCCGCTCGACGTGGATCCAGTCGAGCCCATCCTGAAACTCGGGCCCGGGCTCGCGAGCCTCTGGTGTGGACATCGGCGCTCCGTTCCGAAGAGGTGGAGCCGCCGGGCGGCGGCGCGTTGTGCAAAGGATGCCCGCCGCCGCGGGCGGCGAATCACGGCAAGGTCACGCGCGGCCCACGCATGCGTCGCCCGTGCATCCGTCGCGCGGCGGGTTTACCATGGTACCGTGCAGCTGGCATTCACCACGGTCGACGACTTCTTCGCGCTGCTCGAGCAGGCGGGCGAAGCCCTCGACTACCGCGAGGTCTGGCCGCGCCTCTTCTCCGTCGCCAACTGCCCTCCCGAGCTTATGCACAAGCTGGTCGCCGACATCGTGCACGGCGACGAGCGTTTCTCTTGGGAGAGTGACGTGCACGTCGGTCTGGCCACGTGGCGCGCCCGGCGCCGCGACCTGGCCGACGTGGCCTTCACCGTAGTCGACCTCGAGACCACCGGCGCGACGCCGGGGTTCGCCAAGATCACCGAGATCGGCGCCGTGCGCGTCGAGGGCGGACGTGAGGTCGACACCTTCTCGTCGCTCGTCAACCCCGGCGTCCGCATCCCCGAGATGATCACCGGCATCACCGGCATCGACGACGCCACCGTGGCCGGCGCGCCACCGATCGACGTGGTGCTGCCGCGATTCGTGGGCTTCGTGGCGGATTCCGTGCTCGTCGCCCACAACG
Source organism: Thermoleophilia bacterium (assembly GCA_017882325.1). Classification (GTDB taxonomy): domain Bacteria; phylum Actinomycetota; class Thermoleophilia; order UBA2241; family UBA2241; genus CAIXSE01. The sequence goes on along the minus strand of JADGPQ010000057.1, from coordinate 5,083 downwards.
CGCAGTTCGACCTCAGCTTCCTCGACTACGAACTCGGGCGTCTGCAGCGCCGCACTTTTCCGCGCCCGGCGCTCGACACGCTGCGTCTGGCGCGCAAGCTCTGCCCGCAGCAGCGCTGCTCGCTGAACGCCCTCAGCTACCGGTTCGACACGAAGGTGAAGCCCGTGCACCGCGCCCTGCAGGACGCCCAGGCCACGGCCGAGCTCCTGCTCCTCTTTCTCAGCTGGCTGCAGGAGCAGGGCATGAGCACCCTCGAGGAGGTGGCGCGCTTCTGCGAGCCCGGGGCGCGCCGTAACTACCACAAGATCTCGCTCACGGAGACGCTGCCGACCACGCCCGGCGTCTACGTCATGCGCGACGCGAAGGGCGCCGCCCTGTACATCGGCAAGGCCGAGAACCTGCGGCGCCGCGCGCGCGACCACTTTCTGCAGCGGCAGGCCTACGGCGCGCGACAGGCGCTCGAGCTGCTCGACCGCTTCGAGGTCGTCGAGACCGGCTCCGAGTTCGGCGCTCTGCTGCTCGAACAGCGGCTCATCGCCAAGCACCGGCCGCTGTACAACTCGCACGGCACGCGGGTGCTCAGCTACCACTACGTCAAGCTGAGCGCCGACGAGTACCCGCGCCTATACGCCACGCCCAACCTGCGCGACGACGGCTCGTACTACGCCGGGCCCTTTCGTAAGGCCAGCCTGGCCCGGCGCTTTGTCGAGTGCCTCAACGGCGTGTACCCGCTGCGCACGTGCGTGCACCTTCCGGCACGGGCGACGTCCGCAGTGGCCGGCGAGCGCGGCCGCGGAGACCACGCCTGCCCGCGAGCCGGCACCGGCGCCTGTCTGGCGCCCTGCAGCCGGCCGCTCAACGGGGAGTACGCGGCCGCGGTCGTCGCGGTGCGCCACGTCCTCGAGGGGCATGGCGAGGATCTCGACGAGCGCCTGCAGGAACGCCAGACGGGCATGGTGCAAGCCTTGGCGTTCGAGCAGGCGGCGCGCTTGCAGAAGCAGCGCGAGGCGCTGGAGCGCGCGCTGCGCACCGTGCGCCGCCTGCGCGCCGCGCAGCGCGACGACGCGCTCATCGCCTACCCCGCGAAGCGTGCCGGCTGGGTCGCGCTCTGGGGCGTCCGCGGCGGCGGCATCGCCGTGGAGCGGGTCGTCGGCCGCGGAGCCTTCGGTGAGGACGCCGCCCGCAGCTTCCTCACCGGGCTCGCCGCGGCCGCCGCGCCGTCGCCGCCCCTGCCGGCGACCAGGCTCGACGAGATGCTGCTCGTGCACTCCTGGCTACAGAGCCACCGCGAAGCGGCGAACGTGCTCGACCTCTGCGCCTTCGTGGCCGGCCGGCAGGACCTCGGCGAAGCGGCCATGGCCCTGGTCGACCGCGTGCGGCTGTGCACAGTCACGCCGGCGGCCGGCTGAACGGCCTCGCGGCCGTAGGGCCGGCCGACGGCCGGCCCTACTCCTCCATGGCCCTACCGCGTCCACGCCGCAGAATCAGCACGGCCACGACGGCGACGATCGCCACGGCCACGGCGACGATCACGTAGATCAGGCTGTTGCTGCCGCTGCCGCTGCCCACTTCCGCGGCAGCTACCTTGGGCCGGAGGTTCAGGTACGTGTCGATGTTGTCGTTGATGAACGCGACCGGCCCCTTGCCGGGCGGCACCTGCGTCCACCCTTCCCACTTCTGCGTGTTGTACGCCTCGAGCTGCTGCTCGTAGTTGGTGATGATGAAGGGCGCCTCGGTGTAGAAGATCTCGGCCATGCGATCGACAATCGGCTTGCGCTTGGCCGGATCGATGGTCTGCGCCTGCTGCACATAGAGCTTGTCGTACTCGGCGTTGGACCAGATCGGGTCGTTCCAGCCCTCGATCTGGCCCGTGGTGAACACGTTGAGGATGTAGTCCGGATCGACGTACTGCCCCCAGCCCCAGATGTACATGTCGTAGTCCGGGGCGTAGGTGTTCCCCTTGTAGTTGTAGAGCGCATCGCTGATGGCACCCGAATCCAGGGTCTGGAAGGTGATCTTCAGGCCGATGTCCCCGAACCAGCCGGCCACCAGCTTGCCGCTGAGCTGGCTGGCATTGTCGTCTGAACGGGCCCACAGCCGCAGGCTGATGGGCTTTCCCCGCTTGTCCACGCGCACGCCGTTCTTGAGCGGGTAGCCCGCGGCATCGAGCATCTGCCCGGCCTTCTGAAGGTCGAAGCCGAAGGTGATGTCGGGCGCCGGCTGCCAGTAGTACGTCGGCACATCCGGCGTGATGAGTCCCTGGCCGACCAGTGCGTAGCCGCCGTACGCGAGGTCGACGATCTTCTGCTTGTCCACGGCCCAACTGATCGCTTGCCGGAACTTGGGGTCGCGAAGCACCGGATTGCCCAGCGAGGCCGGGTTGTCGTAGCAGTTCATGGCGATCTCGTCAAAGTAGCGCAGGTTGGCCGCGTTGGTGGTCAGGGACGGGTCCGAGGCGAGCGCCGTGAACTGGGCCGTCGGGATGCCCAAGGCGTAGTCCAACGTCCCGGCCTTGAGGTCCTGCTCCATTGTGTCGGCGTTCTGGTAGACGGCGATGACGAGCTCGTTGATGGTGGGCTTGCCCTTGTCCCAGTAGTTGGGGTTCTTGACGAGTTTGATGTAGCTCCCCTTCTTCACCTCGACGGTCTGGAAGGGGCCGGTGCCGACGATCGGTGTCTGGTTGATGTAGTTCTTGCCGGCCTTGTCGCCCGGGACCTTGCTCCAGACGTGTTCCGGGAGAATGGGGATCCACAGCCGCAGCATGTTGGCCTTGGGCTTGCTGCAGGTCATCTTGACGGTCAAGTCGTCGAGCGCTTCGACCTTCTCGATGTTGTTGGTGTAGCTCGTGAAGGCGGTGAGGTTGTTCTTGATGATGTACATATAGGTGAAGACGACGTCGGCGGCGGTGAACGGCTGGCCGTCCTGCCACTTGACCCCCTGGCGCAGCGTGAACGTCCAGGTCTTGCCGTCGGGCGAGGTCTCCCAGCTCGTGGCGAGCTCGGGACGCGGCGACAGGTCGGTGTTGTAGCCCACGAGGAAATCGTAGTTGAGGTGGAAGATCTCGTAGGAGGTGCCGCTGTAGCCGACGAACGGGTTGAGGTTGTCGGCATCGAAGGTGGTGCCGAACTGGACCCTGAGCGTGCCTGGGGAGGCAGACGGCGACGGCGAGCCGCCGGCCAAAGCGTTGCCGATGCCCCACGACAGACCCGCGGTCAGCAGTAGGACGAACAGCGTGATCGTGACGCGCAGGCGGCGACGGCCGTTGCAGGCGACTGCGTGGCTCATGGTTCCCCCTCGTCGGGATGGGCAATCGTCCGGGCGGCCGAGGTGGCTCCCTCACCCCGGCAAGACGACCCTCTCCTGTGAGAAGATGCTACATCCGGAGCGCGAGGCTGCCTAGGGCGACCGGCCGCAACGGGAGGCGTGCGTTGACGGATGCGTATCCCCCCGGTGCGGCTATCATGGAGCCGAATCGCAGCCTACTCCCGAGGAGGCACGTGGATCCTTCACCCCCAGCCATCTCGCGCGCCCGTCACGATGCCGTCGTGTTCGACCTCGACGGTGTCGTGACGCAGACATCGATCGTGCACTCCGCCGCCTGGAAGGCACTGTTCGACTCTTACCTCAGGACGCGCGCCGCTCACGAGGGCCACGACTATCGGCCGTTCGACGAGAAGACCGACTACGGCCTCTACGTCGACGGCAAGCCACGCTACGACGGTGTCCGCGACTTCCTCGCCTCGCGCGACATCGAGCTACCATGGGGCCACCCCTCCGACCCACCCGAGCTGGAGACCGTCTGCGGCCTCGGCAACCGCAAGAACGTGTTCTTCAACGCCGAGGTGAAGGAACACGGCATCAAAGCGTATGCGTCCACGGTTGCGCTCATCCATCGTCTGCGTGAGGCAGGCGTGCGCGTCGGGCTCATGTCGTCGAGCAAGAACACGGCCATGATCCTCGACGTGGCGGGCCTCACCGACCTTTTCGAGGTCCGCGTCGACGGCGTGGCCGGCGAGGAGCTGTCCCTGCCCGGCAAGCCCGACCCCGCGATGTACCTCGAGACGGCGCGGCGGCTGGGCGTGGCGCCGGCGAGGGCGGCCGTCGTCGAGGACGCCCTCGCCGGCGTGGAGGCCGGCCGCCGCGGCGGCTTCGATCTGGTCATCGGCGTCGACCGTCTCGGTCAGGCGCAGGCGCTCCGCGAGCACGGCGCCGACGTCGTGGTGAAAGACCTCAGCGAGGTCACGTTCGAGGAGTAGCTGGGCGGCGGTTTGCGCCGGGCCGGCGCCGGCGGACCGCAGACGACCACCCGCGGGCAGTTCCGTCCGACGTTTACACGAACATATGTTCGTGTTACCGTTACGGTCCCTCGCCTGTCAACCGACCAGCCCTCACCAGGAGCACCACATGTCTCGCGGCGGAGCCACCTCCAGCGACCGGCCCGGCGGCGCCGGCAAGCCGGGCCCGAACGGCAGGGCCGCCCCCATCGCCGTCAGCTGGGACGAGCGGCAGCGCCGCCCGGTGACCTTCCTGTGGCGGCGCCGGCGCTACCGCATCGAGCGCGTGCTCGAGACGTGGGTCGTGGAGACGGGCTGGTGGAAGGACGACGGTCACGTCAGCCGTTCGTATTGGCGGGTGCGCGCCGAGGGGCGCGTGTTCGATCTGCGCTACGACCGCATCACCAAGGAGTGGGCCCTCGAGCAGGCGCTCAATTGAGCCGGGAGAGCCGATGAGCTTCGTCCACCTGCACACGCACACGAACTTCTCGTTCGGCGACGGCGCCTGCCGCATCCCCGAGCTGGTGGCCGCCGCCGCCGGCACGCAGTTCACCGTGCCCATCTATCCGCTCTCGACTTGTCTTCCTCTGCCTCCAAATGCCGCCATTTCTGCCGACGTTCGAGCGATACTTGGCGTTACTTGGCGGTCATTCGGCGCCGCAACGGCCAACGGCGCCGCTCTACGGCGTGCATTGAGCCCATCGGCCGCCGCACGGGGAGCGAGCTCCTCGCCCGTCCCCAATGAATCGGAGATGCTCATGCACGACCTGCGCCGCTACGGCGCGCCGCAGACCGTGCAGCCGCGCCTC
>JADGPQ010000225.1 GCA_017882325.1 Thermoleophilia bacterium | reverse complement strand
CGCGCACGACGTTCGAGTAGGCGCCGTAGTAGTGGACGAGGTGGCGTCTTGGATCGGGGACGTGGGCGAGGAGGCGAGCGACGAAGTCGAGGGCCTCGAGGGTCTCCGCCTTCTCGTCATCATGGCCGGTCCGGGGCAGGTACGTGGCGGTGGGCGAGCCTGGCGCCCACCGCAGGCGAGCGAGACTGACGGGGTTGCGCAGGCAGTAGCGGGCGAGGGCCTCGAAGGCGCGGCCGTCGCCGGCTGGAACGGTCACGAAGTTGTGCGCTCGGGCATGAGGAAGATGACGCCACCCTTGCTGATGACCTGAAACGTCTGGAACTTTCGAAGGCCGGTTTCCTCGCGAATGTCCTTCGGGATCACGACCTGAAACTTCGTCGAGACGACGGTGCGTGCCATGAGAGAAGTAAAATACTTGCCTAACGTCCCGGAATTCCCACCCATTTCAACTTCGCTCCGGGAACCGCGCCGTTCGCGTCTGCGACGCCCGCATTGACCTCGAGGACGGTGTCCGCCTTCGACCTGGGCGTGACGTTGTCGCACGGCGCAGGATCGGGGGCGCAGGGCGGCACGTTCTTCAAGACGTCGACGATCGTTCCATCCCTCGTCGCGTAGATCATGTCGAGAGGGAAGTGGCAGTTCTTCATCCAGAAGGGGCGGATCTCGAGGCCGTCGAAGAGAAACACCATTCCGGCGTCCTTCGGCATCGACTCGCGGAACACGAGGCCCTGCGCTTTCTCCTGGTCCGTTCCTGCAATTTCCACGGTGATCGCCCTGCCCGATGGCAGGACGACCCGTGGCCCCGCGAGCACGGCAGCCACGGCTGTCCCGGCGGTGGCCGCCGACGCCGGCGAGGCGCCGGGGGAGGTTGCGGGCTTCGCGCAGGCCGCCGCGAGAACAAGGGCGACGAGCCCGAGGCCGTCGGCGGCGCGCCGATCGATCACGATTTCTCGCCGGGGGTCGGCGGCATCGCGTGCTCCTCCGTCGTCTCCTCGCCGTCCCGGCGGATGCCGTACTTCTTCGCGTAGTAGCGGAACGAGCGCTCGGACATGCGGAGCAGCTCGGCCGCGCGGATCTGCACGCCGCCGGTTCTCTCGAGCGCCTGCTGCATCAGGCGCTTGCCCAGCCATTCGAGGTAGGCCTCGAGATCGAGGCCGTCGGCGGGAAGGTCGAAACCTTCGAGCGAGGACGCGGGCGGCAGGCCCGCCGGATGCAGGAACACGTCCGGCAGGGCCGCCGTCGTGATGACGTCCGACGGCTCGCCCTGCCGCCCGCTTATCCCCAGCCGCTCGGCAGCTGCCATCACCGTCTGCCGCCCCGCCTTCACCTGCTCGAGCTCCACCAGCCGCGATTTCTCCTTCGTGCTCAGCCCCACGATCCCCTCCATCGCCCCCTTACCGGAGGCGCACGTTAGTGATAGGAACTTTGATTTTCGGCGGCAGTGCGGCTGATGGTCGCGAGGAGGCCACGCCAGAAGCCGTATCGGCGCTCGAAGAGATCCTCCCACGCCCCCTTGACGGTCTCGAACAAGGACTCGAGCAGCGCGTACAAGGGCGTCTCGGCGGGCCTGCGCGCTCGATAAGCGGCTGCTTCCACGGGCCGAGGCCATGGCGTGTCTCGTGCCGCAGGGCGGAGAACAGCGCAAGTGGTTCCGGGGCAGAGGTTTCAGCGGGGGTGGACGGTGGCGACTCAGGGCCGAGGTGACAGGAGGCCCTGATAGAGATGGAGGCGTCGAGTGCGTAAGCGCCGCGGCATCAAGAGAATCGATGACGACGACGAAACCGGTCAGCGCTGACAGGACTGCCTGTCGGACGACGGTAGGTCAGGTAGACCTCAACGAGATCCGAGAGTGAGGGCAGCGAGGAGCCGGGCGACGCGATCGGCGTGAGGGCCGCCGCAAAAGACCTCGAGCCACCCCGACGAGTCGATCAGCCTCACGATTTCAGAGCCGGTCCCGCCGTCGGCGACTCGATGCAATCGATCCTGGAGCTCGCCAAGACCGAAGCCATGCTCTTCAAGTTCGGCTCGGGCACCGGCTCGAACCTCTCTTCGCTGCGCTCCTCGACCGAAGCGCTTTCGTCCGGCGGAATCGCGTCCGGCCCCGTGTCCTTCATGAAAGGCTTCGACAGCTTCGCGGGCGCGATCAAGTCCGGCGGCAAGACGCGCCGGGCCGCCAAGATGGTCATCCTGAACGTGGACCATTCGGACGTCGAGGAGTTCATCGTCGCCAAGGAGAGGGGCGTCTTCACCGCGTTCTCGCTGGTGCCCAGGAAGCGCTTGATGCGCAGGTGCTGCTTGATCCACTTGAAGAACAACTCGACCTGCCAGCGGCTCTTGTAGAGCGCGGCGATCGTCAACGCCGGCAGCGTCGTGTTGTTCGTCAGGAACAGCAGCGTCTTGCCCGATTCGGGGTCTTTGAAGCGGATGCGCCGCAGATGCTCCGGGTAGTTCTTGGCCGAGTAGAAGCCATTGAGCGTGACGCGCTGATCGCAGATCACGCCGCTGGTACGGTCCGCCGGGGCCGAGTACACGCGCCGCGCGTCCATGCCCGCCTTGGCGCGGGTGACGAAGAACGCACCGGCCTGATGCATCGCGTAGAAGCGCTCGAAGTCCACGTAGCCCCGATCCATCACGTAGAAGGCCCCGGCCTCCACGGGCAGGATGTCGAGCACGTTCACGTCGTGCATCTTGCCGTCGCTGATGAGGATGAACGCCGGGATCGCGCCGCGCAGGCCCAGCAGCGTGTGCAACTTGATGGCGGCCTTGGTGGAGCGAAACGGCGCCCAGTCGAACAGGCTCAGGCAGAGATCGATGGTGGTGGAGTCCAGCGCATAGACGCTCGCATCGAGCTCCAGCACCGAAGGCTCTTGGGTGTACAGCGCCCTGGCGCGGGCGATGAGCCGTTGCGCCAGTGCGTGGTAGATGCGCCAGTCGCGCAGGTTCAGAGCATCGGCGAGCGTCGAGCGCGCCGGTGGCGCCTTCAGCCCCATGTGGAACAGCTTGGCTTGATTGGCTGCCAGGCAGGCCTCGATGTCGCGCAGCGACTCGCGCCATGTGAGCTGCGCGAAGGCCATGACCCGAAACAGGTCGGCGCAGTCCAGCGTGCGCACGCCAGCATCGCCCTTGTGCCGCTCGATGATGCGTCCGAAGGTCTTCCACGGCACGAACTCCATCACCTGCGCGAACAGCGTCTTGCCCACGTTCATGCGTCACCCCGAGTCGTTCAAACCCGCGAGCATCGCAGACGAGCCATCCGAAATTCAAATCGTGGACACCCATGAAACTCTCGAAACCCGCATCAGCATTGGCTTTGCGGCACACTGGCATCAAATGAACCGGACACTACTGAAGTGCATGTTTCAATTGGTCGCGATCACACCCATTTTGATCCGCATGGTTGACAACAGATTTGCCTTACCTTAATGTAAGGAATGTCCAAAAAGAGGTGCGATGATGGCAACCGCTACCATGACTACCAAAGGTCAAATCACGATTCCCGCTGCCGTTCGGATCGCGCTCGGTCTTGAGGCCGGCGAAGGGGATTTTTCGATTGACCCACCCACTTCCACGCAGGTTGCCATGAACGCACGCTTCCTCGTCTCCCTCCTTCTAGTCCTTCTGCTAGGCGCCTGCGCGACACCAAGGTCGACCGCCACCGGTCCGATCATGATTCCGGGCCGCCTCTACTCACTCCAGGACGGCACCGCACTGGAGTTCGCCGTGGAGCGCAGCAGTGGCCAGGGCATCATGACCGCCTTCAATTCCGTGACGGGCGAGCGCTTCACCGGCACCTACTCGGCCATCATCACCGAGGGCGGGGGGACGGAGCAGAGCGTCGCCACGAACTTCTGGGGCCAAGTCGGCCCCACCGTCACCAAGGACACGGCAGCGACCCGGGCCGCCGGCCGCGGTGTTTTGCGCGGCGACAAGGGTACGGTCATCTCCATCACGATGGAGATCAAGCCGAGCTACGATCCACGCATCAACCCCTCCGGCTTCGGCGACGGTGTGGACAACCATGGCGTGAAATACCAGGTGCAGTTCGGGTGACCAGTGATAGGAACTTTGATTTTCGGCGGCAGTGCGGCTGATGGTCGGGACGGGCTCGAACGGCCTGGGGGGCCGGCACCGCAGCGGTGCCGGCCCCCCAGGCGAGGGCTTACGGAGAGCCCGGTGCGGTCTGCGGGTGTCATTCGAGCATCGTCAGGCGGATCTCTGCGCGTCGGGCCATAGCCGAGACATGCCTGCGCCCTGTCGCCTGCGCCGAGGCGCTGGCGTCGGCCCGGGCCCTCGAGGGGATCAGGGTGAAACGGGAACCGCGGCGGCTGCGGGAGGCGGAGCGCGCTCCTGGGTCGCGCGGCGAGCTGAGGCGCCAAGGTGGTCGAGGATGCGGCGGGTGACGCGGCCCTCGGTAATGAAGGAGACCACCCGCATCACGCACGGGCTGACCGCCACGCATAAGAAACAACTCAACGCCGATCTTCTGTCCTTTCTTA
>JADGPQ010000224.1 GCA_017882325.1 Thermoleophilia bacterium | reverse complement strand
GGCCCCCAGGAGCTCTGTCCCGCCCCGTAGGCGCCGGCGCTCAGCAGAGCATCGATGGCCGCGTTGGCCTCGCCGCCGCTGTACACACCGCCCTGCGCGTCCGAGAAGTACGCACCCGTCTTGCGATCCACCGCGGTCAAGGCGCGACCGAACTCCTCGATATCGTGCTCGACGAGGGCCGGCATCAGTCTGAGCTGGGTGATCCTGCAGACCTCCTCCGAGATCCGCACCGACGGCGCCAGTGCACCGAAGACCCCCTCCTCGCTGCGCCCGCTGAGACCGCCGTTCGCGTCGGGAACGACCACGACGAAGCGCCAGTCGGCGGGAAAATCGCGGCGCCACACGACCGTCGGCGCCGCGTCTCGTCCGGTCCGCCCCTTCTTGTGTCCGGCGTCGACGACGAAGCCGCCGGTCTGGAAGGCCGCCGTTCCCACGCCGGACCGCCGGCCCCTGCCCATGGCCACGGCGACATCCCACACGTCGGCATCGATACCGCAGACCATCGCCAGACCCACGCCGATGGCCAATGCAAGCTGAGTACCCGAGCCGAGGCCGACATGCTGAGGGATGCTCTCGCGGACGTCTATGGAGACTCGGGGGTCGAGCTGATAGTGATCACAGAAGCGCCGCATGCATGCACGGATCTGCTCCGGGTCGTCTCCGATGACGGCCGCGTCGCGGCATTCCTCCACGACGACTGTCGTGCTGGGACGGTCCAAAGCGACGCCGAGGCTCCCGTAGCACCGGCCGACGTCGTCGCTCAGGTTGGTGAAACCCAGGTGCAGCCTGCAGCCGGTCGCTACCGATACCTTCATTGCTTCTCGGATCGCCGCCGGGAACACTCCCTGACGGCGTCTGCGATCTCTTCGGGGCCAGACAGCACCCGGATGCCCTCCATCTCCGCGAGGGCCCGTGAGTTGGCGATGTCGACCGCGCGTATCGCCAGCTCCAGCCTCTCTCCACCCGGACGCGTGGTGACCGTCGTCCCTTCGCGCTGATCCACCGGAAGCACGTAGATGGGCGTATCGCTCTTGGCAGTCTGCGCCACGGCGTTCGTGATGATCGTGTCGGCGATGCCGTGCGCGATCTTCGCGACCGAGTTGGCGGTGGTCGGGGCGACGATGAAGCAATCGAAGCGCCCGATCTGCAGCTTGCCCACGATGAACGGTGTGTTCGCGTCCTCCTCGATCAGCACCGCCTTCGTGAAGCTTTTCACCTGGTCGGTCAACGAATACCAGCGCACGACCTTCACTGCCGCCTTGGACAGCACTGCGGTAATCTCGACGTCTTGCGTCTCGCGCAGGGCCGACATGGCCGCGACGGTCTCCGGCATAAGATCGCCGGATCCCGTGATTCCCCAAGCTACCTTCAACGTCATATGGTCGACCTCCTCAAGACGAAGGGTGCAGCAGTCGCGTCACGGCGACCACACGGTCCACGACGCGGCGCACAGCCGCAATACCCTCTTCGTCGGCCATGACTCCTTCAGCGCCCTTGTCACGCGACCATACGGCGGCACCGAGATTGGCGCCGAACGAGCCCCCGCCGACCGGGATCATCTGATTGATGAGGTAGAAATCGATCAACGATTGCAGCGAGGGCTCCTGGCCGCCGCTGCGGTCGCCGCCGATGCAGATGCCCATCCCGACCTTGTTGCGAAAGGCTTGCGGGTCACGTGCTACCACCGCGCGGCAGCGATCCAGCACAGTCTTCATCTGACCACTCACTTGCCCCTGATAGACGGGACTGCCGAGAATCCAGGCATCTGCGCGCAACATCATCTCGTGGAGCTCACCCATGGCATCGTCCAGAATGCAGCCCTGTTTCTTCCTGATGCAGTAGTCGCAATGCGTGCAGAATCCTATGGTCTTCCTCTGGACGCTGAAATACTCTGTCTCGACCTTGTGGCGGTCTCGCGCGTAGTCAAGCGCCGCGTTGACGGCGTAGTGCGTGGATTTGAGGCGAGGACTCCCAGATATGCCCAGCATCGTGATGCCGGTCTTGCCCATGTGGTCACCGCCCGACCGCCGACAGCGGCCTTTTCTCTCAAATATACGCGAGGGCGGGGGCGATCGCGACCTGCGTCTCGCCCCCGCCCACGTGTGCGTCGCATCCGGCGGCCACGGTCTGGCCGCTAGAGAACGACGCAGGGATCGCTTACTCCGCCGGCTTGTTCTTGAGTCCCCCGATGTAGTCGTAGAGGAAGGCGGCGATCAGACCTCCGACGATCGGGCCGATGAGGTAGATGGGGAACTTGGCCCATGCGGTCGTGCCACCCCACAGCGTCTCGGTGAAGAGGGGGCCGAAGGTACGCGCGGGGTTCATCGAGGCGCCGGTGATGGGACCGGACACCCAGATGTCGGCCGCCACCACGAGACCGATGGCGACACCGGCGAACCCCTTCGGCGCCCGGCTATCGACGGCAGAGCCCCAGACGGCCAGGACGAGGAAGAAGGTCATCACGCCTTCAGACACGATGGCCTGCCAGTAACTGACGCCGACGCCCGGCGCCGTGCCGCCCAGGCCGGCGTCAACGGCGCGTTGGCCGACGATGATGACGATCGTAATCGACGCCAGCACAGCGCCGATCAGCTGCGCGACGATATAGCCCACCAGGTCCTTGGCCGGCAACCGGCCGGTGGCCCACAGGGCAATGCTCACGGCGGGGTTGATGTGCGTGCCCGAGATGTGCCCGAAGGCATAGATCATGACCATGACGGCGACGCCGAAAGCGAGGCCGATGAGCAAGAGGCCGGCCATGTCGGGCCCCTTGAAGAACACAACCATGGTCACCACGGACAACGTACCGAGGAGCACGAGGACGTAAGTACCGACCAACTCCGCGATGGCGCGCTTCATAAGAGTCGGTTGGGGCACGGCGTCACCTCCAGGAACGAATTGACAGGGCGGTGGTCCGAGCGGGGATCGGGAAGCCCTCTTCCCGATCCCCGCTCGTTTCAGATCAGTGTCGCGTCAAACGCAAGCTAGCTGCGTCAGACGGCGAGGTGCCACTGGCAGTAGCCCTTGAGGCCGCTGCCGAGGCCCGTCGCCATCGGCACGTTCCGCTTGATCAGAGTGCAGGTCGCGCAGTCCTTGCAGGCCCGCACGGGAGCGCCCGGCTTGTCGGGGGCCAGTGCGATGGCGTTTGTCATCAAGGTCGCGGTCGTGCACTCAGGCGTCAGGAAGCACGGGAAGTCCGACAGCGTCATCAGGGCGGCGAAACGCTGCGTGATGCCGCAGGCCGGGTAGGTGTAGCGCTGCGGGTTGCTGATGACCTCGTTGCTGTCGACCGTACTGAGATCGACATCGACTCCCTTGATCTTGCCGCCCTTGCCGAGCGGCGCGATGTCGAGGATCGCCTCGCCGCGCTTGAGGATGTCCATGAAGTCGACGTTGTGCAGCTCGTCGGCCTCGCCGCGGTCGGGATGCATGGCGGCGTAGTTGTGGAAGCGCTTGTTGAGCAGATCGATCACCATCGGGACCGTGAAGCTGTCCTTCCAGAGGATGTAGGCGGTCGCGCAAGCCGTCGAACCCGTGGCGACCGAGAGGACGTCGTAGGGGCCCTTGAAGGCGTCGGCCTTGAGGGCGCGGTTCAGCGTGTTCTCGAGCACGCCGGTGACCGCCTCGTAGATGGCGAACACCATGTCGTCGTTGAACATGTTGTAGGCGGACTGGGCGATGTGGTGGGCGACGTCGCCTACGCAGTAGGCGGGCACTGCCGTGATATTGGCGTAGTGCACGCCGGCCTTCATGGCGGCGACGATGGTCGGCCGCATGCGCTCCTTGTACTGCGCCATGTACTTGCGCGTGTCGAAGGAGGTGTGCGGGCCGTGGCCGCCGAGGTTGTGCGTGTCCATCAGAAGCGACTGGGCGGCGCAGGGCTCGCGGTACACCATCTGCAGCATCTCGACTTCGGCCTGCTCGGCTTCGGCCAGGGTCTTGCCCGACTCGACAGCGCCACGGAATGCTCCGGCGAGCCCGTAGGAGGTGTTCATGCCCCACGACTTGCAGGCCAGGATCGTCTTCTTGTGGTCCTTCGGGATGTCCATGTCGACGAGGATCTGGTTCATGACGTTCGGCACCGAGCCGACCGACATGGCGAAGTCGACGACGCAGGTGGGGCCGTACATGCCGCCGTAGCGACGCGCGACCTCGCGGCCGATGAGAGCCTTGTTCGCGGCGATGGCGTCGATGAACTTCCACATGGATGCTTTGAAGGCGGCGTCTTCCTCGTACATGATCTCGAGGATCGGCGGCGTTTGGTAGTGCTCGACGAAGGGGTCGTCCTCGGGGCGCACCGTCTTGGTAAGCCCGCTCATGATGTCGTAGTGCGCGTTGACGGAGTCCACGTGGAGGGCGATGACTTCCTTGGACTGGCCCCCCGCGGCCTTCATCTTGTTGACGGCGTCAACGTACGGCTTGGCATCCGTGACCTTGAAGGTTCCGCCACGGTTGGCCTTGTTTACGCCGAAGACTGCCTTGGTCGCGCCGACGGCTTCGTTGATCATCTT
>JADGPQ010000223.1 GCA_017882325.1 Thermoleophilia bacterium | reverse complement strand
GGACCCGGTGAGCCGGGCGGAGCTGTGGCGCCTGATCACCGGCGCCGCCGCCGGCGGCGCCGGTGTGGTCGTCTCCACCACCTACCTCGACGAGGCCGAACGCGCTGCTTCGGTGCTGCTGCTGGACGCCGGCCGGGCGGTCGCCGCCGGACCGCCGGAGGCGGTGGCCGCGGCGCTGCCTCCGGCCGAGCCGCGCCGGCGTGGAGCGGACCCGGACTTAGGCGGCCTCGCGGAGGACGCGGCCCGTCCCCCCCAGGCCTCGGCCGACGAAGTCGTATGCCGCTTCGGCCGCCTCACGGCCGTCGCCGGCGTCGACCTCGAGGTGCGCGCCGGCGAGGTCGTCGGCCTGCTCGGCGCCAACGGCGCCGGCAAGACGACCCTCATCCGGCTGCTGCTCGGCCTGCTCCACCCGACGTCGGGCGCGGTCCGGCTCTTCGGCCGCGCGCCCTCGCGTGCCGGCCGCCTGCGTCTCGGCTTCGTGCCACAGGGCCTCGGCCTCTGGGAGGACCTGAGCGTGGAGGAGAACCTGGCCTTCTCGGCGCGGGCCTTCGGCAGCGCCGTCCCCGATCTGGACCCGGACCTCGAGGCGCTACGCGACACGCCGGTGCGCGACCTGCCGCACGGGCTGCGCCGCCGGCTGGCGTTCGCGGCGGCCCTTGCGCACGCGCCCGAGCTGCTCGTCCTCGACGAGCCCACCTCGGGCGTCGACCCCGCCGCGAGAGCGCGGCTCTGGGAGTCGGTCCACGACGCGGCCCGGGACGGCGCCGGCGTGCTCGTCACCACGCATCGTCTCGACGAGGCCGGCTTCTGCGACCGCCTCGTCGTGATGACCGCCGGCCGAGTCGTCGCGCAGGGCACCCTGGCCGGCATCGTCGGCGAGCGCAAGGCCGTGGCCGTAGAAGCGCCGCGCTGGGAGGCCGCCTTCGCGGCCCTCGACAGGGGCGGCCTCCCCGCGGCCCTCGTCGGCCGCGTGCTGCGCGTACCCGGCAGCGACGCCGCCCGCGTCCAGGCTGCGCTCGACGCGGCCGGCGTCGCCGCCGCGCTCAGCGTCGTCCCGGCAACCTTCGAAGAGACATTCGTAGCCCTCAGCGGAAGGACCCCGCAGTGATCGACCCGACTCTCGACCCGACCCTCGACCAGGGCCACCCGCGCAAGTGGTGGATCCTCGTGGCCGTCTCGATCGGCATGTTCATGGCGCTGCTCGACGTGACCATCGTCAACATCGCGATGCCGGCGATCATCACCGACCTCCACACCACGGTGACGCACGCCTCGTGGGTGCTCAATGCCTACAGCCTGGTGCTCGCCGTCTGCTTTCTCTCCATGGGGCGCATCGCCGACCGGTACGGCCAGAAGCGCGTCTTCCTTTTCGGCCTCGTGATGTTCACGCTGTTCTCGATGCTCTGCGGCTTCGCCCCGAGCATCGACTGGCTGATCGCCTTCCGCGCCGGTCAGGGCGTCGGTGGCGCCGCCTTGCTCACCATCTCGCTGGCGATCGTGCTCGGCGCCTTCCCGCGGCGCCAGCAAGGCATGGCGGTGGGCCTCTGGGGGGCGCTCGGCACGGCGGCGGCGGCCGTCGGGCCCGTGCTCGGCGGCGTGCTCGTGACCTACGGCCACTGGTCGTGGATCTTCTTCGTCAACATCCCGGTGGGGATCTTCGCCGTGGTCTTCTGCGGCATGGTCATCCCCGCACACGTCAGGAAGGCGCGGTCCGAGGGCGGCCTCGACATCCCCGGCATCGTCATCTCGGGCCTCGGGCTCTTCATGCTCACCCTTGGGCTCGTGCAGGGCAACTCCTGGGGCTGGAGCTCGCCGGCGGTCATCGGCCTGCTCGTGGCGGCCGTCGTCAGCTTCCCGCTGTTCATGTGGTGGGAGCTGCGCATCCCCTCGCCGATGTTCCCGGTGAAGCTGCTGCGGATCCGCTCGTTCACGGCCGCCAACACTTCGATCATGTTCATCGGCATGGCCATGGGCGGCACCTTTCTCATGGTCGTCATCTTCCTGGTCTCGGTGCTGGGGTACACCGAGCTGCGCGCCGCCGTGGCCTTGACGGTGATCCCCGTGATCGCGCTGGTCATCGCCCCCAACGCCGGGCGCCTCAACGACCGCATCGGGCCGCGGCTGCCGGGGTCGGTCGGCGCCGCGTGTTTCGCCGTCAGCCTCATCCTGCTGGCTCAGCTCGGCGGCAGCACAACGCTGTGGGACGTCATGTGGCGGATGACCTTCATCGGCGTCGGCATCGGCCTCGCGATGCCGACTCTGTCGGCGGCCTCCATGGCTTCGCTGCCGCCCGAGGTTCGCGGCGTCGGCTCAGGATCGCTCAACACCATGCGGCAGGTGGGCTTCACGATCGGCGTCGCCCTGCTGGTCGCCATCTTCACGCACATGGTGGCCCAGAACGCTCAACACGCCACCCGGCAAGCCATGGGGTTCGTCGCCGCGCAACAGCAGCTCGGCCCAGCCGAGAAGGGCGTGTACTCGGCGGCGATTCTCAAGAACGCCAAGGCGGCGGCCGGCGGCGGCGGCGGCGCGGCCGTGCTCACCACCGAGCCGCTCAAGGGCGCCCCGCGGCCCCCGGCCGGCACGCCGCAGGCGCTAACATGGAAGAAGGTGAACGCCGGCGCCGCGACGATCTACAAGGACGACATCGCCAAGTCGTTCACCTGGCCCTTCTACGCAGCCGCGCTGGCGGCCCTGCTGGCCATCCCCTCGGCGCTGTTCACCGGGCGCCGTCTGGGCATCGACGCCGGCCACCACGAGATGACGCGCGAGGAGCGCGCCGCGGACCGGGCATGACCGCCGCGGCCCGCACCCGTCGCGGCGGCCGCCGCCCCGGCGAGAGCGACACGCGCGAGGCGATCCTCGCGGCGGCGCGTAATGCCTTCGCCGAGCTGGGATACGACCGCGCGACGATCCGCGGCATCGCCGCGGACGCCGCCGTCGACCCGGCGCTCGTGCTGCACTACTTCGGCTCCAAGGACGAGCTGTTCGGGGCCGCGCTCGAGATCCCGGTCGAGCCGGGCGTGGTGCTCGAGCGCGCCGCGGCGGCCAATCCGGACGAGATCGGCGAGAGGGTCGCTCTGGCCTTCCTCGAGGCGTGGGAGCCTCCGGACAGCCGCCAGCGCCTCGTCGCCATGGTGCGCTCGGCGACGATCAACGAGGTCGCCCTCGGGATGGTGCGCGAGTACCTCGCGCGGCGCGTCTTCGGCCCGATCACCCAGCTGCTCGGCCTCCCCGATGCGGAGCTGCGCGCCAACCTCGTGGGCGCGCAGTTCATCGGCCTCGCGATGATGCGCTACATAACGTGCATCGAGCCGATCGCCTCGGCGCCGGTGGAGCAGCTCGTGGCAGCCATCGGGCCGACGGTGCAGCGGTACCTGACGGGGGACATCGGGACGGTCGGCGGTTCAGCGGGACAGGCGCCGACGCAGGTGCCCGCCAGCCTCGCGCGCTGACCCGAATGGGCAGGGGCGGGCGGCCCTTCGGCCGCCCGCCCCTGCCCGCTCCTGCCGAGTGTGTCTCCGAAGTCCGGCTACTTCAGGTGGATCACGATGTTCCCGCCGGAGAGGAAGTTCCCCGAGACGGTCTTGAGCAGAGTGCCGCCGTTGGTGACCGTCAGGGTGAGCTTGTCGACGCCGCGCCCCGAACTGATGCCGGAGTCATACACGGTGGCCGTGAAATCGACCCCGCCCTTGCCATACAGCGACGCGCCGTCGCTCGCGCGATTGACCTGGTAGGTCGCCTTGCCCGCGAGCGTCGCGCACAACGGGTAGGTGCTGCCGGTGAGACTCAACGCCGAGAGGGCGTTGCTCTTGATGATGAAGTTGGCGGGCGTTGAAGCCGAAGTTGCCGTGGTTGCCCGTTCCCGGGTCGACGATCCAGCCGCCGCCAGTCACGAACTGACCTGAGCTGAGGTAGACCCACAAGACGCAAAATCTGCTCAAAGTGTGCCACGAGTGCGACGTTCTTAGAAGCTATTGCCGTAGCCACCCCTGCCTACGGCCGCAATCGCAAGAAGGAACCTGCAACCTTTCGCGTACGGAACAAGCGGACATCGTTACAGGAACCGCGCGCGGAGCGCCGTGGCCGCCCGGAGCAGCTCGTCGGCGCTCGGTTGGCCGTACCCTCCGAACTGCGCATCCAGCGTCGCCCGGCGCTGGGCGTCGAGCCTGTCGCCCAGTGCACGATAGATCCCCAGGCGCGCGCCAACCGCGTAACGCGCCTGCTCGTCGCGCGGCAGGGCGAGGAACTCGTCCAGCATGCCGACGAGCCGTTCGCGGTCCCGCGGCAGCGAACCCTCGAGACCGGGCAGCAGATTGAGCGCGTGGTCGGAGCGCAGCTCGAGGCGGGCGTCGCCGAGCTGCCCGAGGAGGTCGCGCAGCTCCTGCGCCACCTCCACGTCGTCGGGCAGCACGAACTCGCCCGCCACCTCGCGGTCCGCCAGCGGCGTGCCGGGCACCACCGCGGCCGTGCGCAGGCGCACCACCAGCGGACGCTCCGCGGGCGCGGCCGCGGCCACCGCGCGGATCACGCGG
>JADGPQ010000222.1 GCA_017882325.1 Thermoleophilia bacterium | reverse complement strand
GTCTTGGAGGCCAGCGGGAAGAGCCCGGTCAGCGCCCCCACGGTGAGGACGATGGGATTGTCGGGGCCGAGCGGGTCGGCGCCCGTGGGGCAGTTCTCGCCGAGGAGGCGGATGCCTGCGCCGGCGCCGCCGATGTCGTCGGCGAACAGATCCTCGCGCCGCTCCACGCGGTAGCTGCGCTTGCTGAGGTCCACGTAGAGGACGTTGGCGAGCGGATCACCCGGGATCATGGATTGCCTTTCGCGAGGGAGCCGCCGCGAGAGCGCCGGGACGATCATTCCGGACGAGGCCGAGGACGCCGTAGGGGCAGTGCTGCGCGCACGTGCCGCAGTGGATGCAGATGAGCGGCTTGTTGATGCGACGGTCCCAGTGGATCGCCCCGACGACGCACGCCTGACGACAGAGTCCGCAGCCGATGCAAAGCTCGGGGATGAGAGTGACACCGCCGCCTTTCCGCAGTGTGAGTGCGTCCTCCGGGCACACCTTGGCGCACGGCGGGTCTTCGCAGGCGCGGCACACGATGACGCGGAACCCTCGGCTGATGCCGCCGGCGGATCGCACCTTGATGCAGGCCAGGCTTAGGCTGACGACGTCGTTGCGGCGGGCGCAGGCGAACATGCAGCACTGGCAGCCCACGCAACGATCGGTATCGAGCACGTCGAGACGAGTCACCCCTACATGGTAACGCTTCCGAGGGCCGCGTGCGGACGAGGCGGCGCGACGGGGACGTTGCCCGGAGGACTGAGACTCATCCGCGCTCCCTGGCCCAGACTCAGAACCATCGCCGCGCCGAGGGTCGGACTTACCGTTTAGTGGGGTGTACCATCTCGGCACGCTAACCAGAGGATTCCTCATCGAGCCGTGAGCCGAAGTACTCGGAGCATGCCGATGGGGGCAGAAGGGAGACCAGAACATGAATCGTACACGCCTCATTGCGGCACTGCTTACACTCGCCGCCTTGGTGTTGCTGCTCCTCGTGGCCGTCCCGGCCATGGGATACGTCAGCTGGGACACCCTGGTCAACACCGGGAGCGGCCCCAGTCCCTTCCCCGTGAACAAGCAGAACGAGCCGACCATCGCCGTCAACCCCATCGACCAGAGGGTGATGGTGGCGGGGTCCAACGATGAGATCGACAACGCCCCTGCGGTCGGCAACGACACCAGCTTCACGCCGGGCATCGGCGACTCGGGAGTCTACTTCTCCTTCGACGGCGGCAGGAGCTGGACCCAGCCCACCTACACCGGCTGGTCGGCTCGCACCGGGACTCCACAGGTCGGCGACATCGGCACGCTCCTCTGGTACTACGAGCGTGGGCTCGTGTCCGACGGCGACCCCGTCCTTGCCATCGGTCCCATCCTCAAGAACGGCGCCTTCTCCTGGCAGAGCGGGGTACGCGTCTACTACGCGAACTTGACGTCCAACTTCTCCACGGTGCGCACAGACCGAGGCTTCAAGGGTTACGAGGCCATCGCCGTCTCGCGCCTCGACGACCCCACGCCCGACCGCGTCGCTGTGAAGAACAACTGGATGCCGCCCACGATCGTCTCGAGTCGCACGAGCAGCGTGACGTTCAGCGACAAGGAGCAGCTGTGGGCGGACAACGCGGCCACGAGCCGCTACTTCGGCAACGTCCACGTGGCTTGGGTGTCGTTCCGCAGCAACGGCAAGCGCGGCGCCCCCGAGCCCGTGTTCTTTAGCCGTTCGACGAACGGCGGCGCGACCTGGTCGGCGCCCAAGCAGCTCAGCGCCGCCGCGGACATCACCTACGTCGGCCGTCAGGGCACCATGATCCGCACCGACAGCAAGGGTACCGTGTACGTCTTCTGGGAGGGCCTCGACCCGACCACGAAGACCAACGTCCAGTTCATGACTCGCTCCTTCGACGGCGGGCGCAGCTTCGCGAGGCCGCGTATCGTGGCTCGCGTCGTCGACGTGGGCCGTGTTGACCCGGTGAGCGGCGACCTCACCTTCGACGGCGTCGCCGGCGCCCGCACGGACAGCTTCCCCGCCGTGGATCTCGCCAACGGCGCGCCGACCGGTGAAGGGGCGACCGACCTCATCACGCTCGCTTGGCCGGATGCTCGCAAGGGCCTGAACAACGAGGAGGTCCTGCTCACTATGTCCAAGGACCGAGGTATGACGTGGACGGCGCCGGTGAACGTGGCGCAGCGCGGCGACCGTCCCGACTTCCCGGCCGTGGCGATCTCGCCAAACGGCGCGGATGTCTACGTCACTTACGACGGATTCCTCGACCCGTTCCGCACCAACCTGACCGACTCCAGGCGCTTCCAGGGCGTGGTGAGGCACGCCGACGTGACCAACGGGGCGATTGGCGACTGGACGACCGTTCACCGCGAAGCGATCGGCGACGCGAGGGCTTCGAGCGCCAACGCGCTCACCGACGAGTTCCTCGGCGACTACAACTGGATCGTCGCCACCAACGATTTCGCCGCAGCCGTGTGGAACGACGCACGTAACGCGCGCATCGATCGGGGAGTCCTCGCCTACCGGTCATCGCTCCTGACGTCGATCCCACTGCCCAAGCCGGCGCCGACGGTTCGCACCTTCGGCAACACGGACATCTACGGGACGGTGATCGCCGACCCGACTCCGTGAAGTAGTCGCGCCCGTGCGCCGGCCGGTCGGCCAGCGGTAGGCCGGCCGGCGTGACACGGGTGTGGGATGAGCGTCAGACTTGAGGCGCAGCCTGATACCAGGACTGCGGGGTCGTCCTTGGCGGCCTCAACGCACTCTGAGCGGGGCGCGTGATGGAGGGCACGATGGGTTCCAGTGAACGACCGTCCGGCCAGACAGAGTCAGCAGAGTCGGCCGCTCGTCCAGCGGTCACCGTCGCTGTGACGGAGACCGCAGGCGAGACGCGTGGCGCGCGCTTCGCGCGCAGGGCCCACCGCACTCGCCTCTACCTCTATGCCGGCGCCGCGGTCGTCCTGCTCGTCTGCCTGATCGCTCTGGTGCTGGCCAACACCGGCTATGTCAGGGTCAGCTGGGTGTTCGGTTCCTCCTCCGTCTCGCTCGTCTGGCTGGTGCTCATCTCCGCCATCCTCGGCGCGTTGCTGGGCATGGTCCTCGGCGCGCTGTTCCACTGGCGCACGCGCGCGCCGCGCAGCTGAGGGACGAGCCCCCCCGCCTTTGGCAGGCGCCTTGTGGCGGATCGCGTCGGCCGGATAACGATTGGGGGAGATGGATTGGAACATCCTCGAGAGCAGGTGGAAGGAAGTCGGGGGCAAGAAGGACCGCCTCGTCGGCAAGATGCAGCAGAAGTACGGATACGTCGCCGACGAGTGGGCGAAGCAGCAGGATGCGAAGCCATAGGACAATGTCAGCAGGACCTGGGTTCCGACTGAAGGGGTGAAGTCAGATGAGCATCTGGCTGGCGATACTGATCATAGTCGTGCTGGTGGTGTTGGTGCTGGTCTTCGGTAGGAGCCGATGGCGACTCACACGGCGGAGGTGGTGGCAGCGGCGGTAGTCGTCGTCTCCCAGTACTTCCTGCTCTGAGAGAGCAGGAAGTACTCAAACAAACGAGCCTCCGCCGAACCCAGAGGCGGTGCTCGGCCTCGTCGGTACGTTAGCACCACGGCATCGTTCGCGCCGACGCGGTCTGGCTGTTCTGATTCACAACGTTGTTGACAGGTGAGGGCCTGTCCTTATCGGTTGTTGGTGTCCAAGCCAAGACCGGAAGGAAGGCCCTCAATGGGGGCTTTGCCGGCTCTGTCGATCCTGTGGCCGGTATGGCCCGGCTGTCTCGCCAGCCGACGGCTCGCCGTTGACACCTCACTCCCCCCAGCGGAGGATGCAGTCAGCCACCACTGGTCCTTCGGCTGGTGGCGGAAAAGGGCGCCTGAAGGAGGTTCGGCATGGCATCGTCCACTCCGGAGAGTCCTGGTCTCGCACGTGGGGCGATCGGACTTCGGGAGGTCCTGTTCCAGTCGGTCACGCACATGGCGCCGGCCGCGGCCGTCGCCTTTTCCATCCCGGCCGGCGCATCGTACGCCGCCGGCGCCCTGCCCCTCGCCACTGTGTTGGCGCTCATCGCCTGCATCTTCGTCGCGCTGTCCATCGGCGAGCTGGCGAGGCATCTGCCCTCGGCGGGGAGCTTCTACACCTACGCGTCGCAGGGCATCCATCCGTGGATGGGGTTCTTGGTGGCCTGGGCCTACGCCTTCGCCGAGGCGTTCATCGCCGCGTTCCTGTTCCTCGTCTTCGCGATCACGGTATCGGGGACGCTGAACACGGAGTACGGTTGGTCCACCGGCACCTGGTGGATCTGGGTGGTGCTCTCGTCGCTGCTTGTCTTCGTCCTCGGCTACTTAGGCATCCAGATCTCGACCGAGGCCGGGACGATCATGGGCGTGTTCGAGATCATCGTGTTCGGTATGCTGATGGTGCTGCTGTTCCAGCACGCGCGGCAGGGCGTGGTGCCCCTGGTTGCGCGCCGCTTGCTCAGGCGGCGACGCGTCGTGGTGCCGGATGAGGCGATCGCGCTGGCGGTGCGGCCCAGACCGCGCCGAGGCGAGGCGCTGCTGGACGTGCGCG
>JADGPQ010000001.1 GCA_017882325.1 Thermoleophilia bacterium | reverse complement strand
GCGGCGCGCCACCTCTTCGGCGGCGGCGCGGTCTGAACTGATGATCGCTTCGGCGGCTTCTCGGTAGATGTCGGCCATGCCTTGGACTCCTCCCAACGTCTCTCAACAGCTACACCGCACAGCTAGGTATGGCGGGTGCAGAAAGGGAAGCGGAAGCGCTCCGCAAGGCGGATGCGCGCGATGGCCCGAAAGGCGCCGGCGGCCACACCCCGCCGCTCCCCCGTCCTGCGACGGGACGGAGTATAGCAGTCGCGCGCGGGGCAACCAAAGCGCCGGCGGGCCTACGAGCGCGTCCCCGCGCGGCCGTGCTAGCATCATGACGTGAGATACCACGGTGCCGTCATCCGTCCCCCCAGTGAAGCCTCGAGCCTGATCGTGCAGGTCACCTACGGCTGCTCGAACAACACCTGTGACTTCTGCGGCACGTACCTCGACAAACCCTTCGGCGTGCGCCCCTTCGATGAGGTCGTCGACGACGTCATCGGCCTGCCGTCAAGTGTGCGCGGTCGAGTGCGGCGCGTCTTCCTGGCGGACGGCGACGCGTTGGTTCTGAGCGCGAGGAAGCTGCACGACATCCTGGACCTGCTGCACCGCGCACTCCCCGATCTGGAGCGCGTGAGCAGCTACGCGAACGCGCGCAATCTTCTCGCCAAGAGCGTCGAGGAACTCTCCGGGCTGCGCGATAACGGCCTCGACCTCCTATACGTCGGCCTCGAGTCCGGCGACGACCAGACGCTCACCGACGTCCACAAGGGCATGACGGTCGCCGAGCAGATCGATGGCTGCCGGCGCGCCTCCGAGGCCGGCATCGAGCTCTCGGTCACGGCCATCCTCGGCCTCGCCGGCATCGCCCGTTCGCGCGAGCACGGCAAGGCGACGGGTGAGGCCCTGTCGACCATCGACCCCGCGTTTATCGGCATCCTCACGCTGATGCTCACGCCGGGCACGGCCATGGAACGCAAGGTGGCAAGCGGCGAGATCGTGCTCCCCGACTCCATCGGCATGCTGCGCGAGCTGCGCGAGATCGTCGCCAACCTCGACGTCAGCGATTGCCTCTTCCGCAGCAACCACGCCTCCAACTACCTGCCTGTGGGCGGGCGGCTGCCGCAGGACAAGCAGGCCCTGCTCGTCGCGCTCGACAAGGTCCTGCTCGCGCCCGAGTCCGTCCAGCTGCGGCCCGAAAGCTGGCGGCTGCTTTGACGCCGATCAGTCGTGCAAATGCGAGCCGTAGCCGCGCTTGAAGTGCGTCGCCGCGTACTTCTGCAGTTTCCACTCGGGAATGCGGCACTTCGGGCAGGCTTCCGCGTACCACTTGTTGCGCAGCCAGCGTGCGGCGCGGCTCTTCTTGGAGTCGTGCACCACCATGCGCTTGTTGCAGTGGGTGATCACCACGGCGTAGGAGCCGCGCTCGTCGAACTCCTTGATGCCGTGGAGGATGCCGCGCCGCGACGGCCACAGCTTGAGCTTGTCGACGAGGCGGAAGAGCGGGACCTGTTTGCGGTAGTACCGCGCCTTGTTGGGGTCGGTGGGCATGGGGAGTGCGAGTGTAGCACGGCCGGGGAGCGCGTCGGACCGCGCAGGTCGGCGGCAGGAGGCCGCATCGGCGGCGGCGAAAGGTGAAGTCAGACGCGTGACGACTCGAGGTGGAACATGAGACGACGTGCCACATCCAGATTCGCGCGGACGACGCTGGTGCTGGCCGTTGCGAGCGCGCTGGCGGCCGCCGGGCTGGCCGCCTGTGGCGACTCCTCCGGCGGCTCATCGCCCGCCCCCACGGCCACCGTGACCGTGACGCCGACACCCTCGGCATCTCCAAGTCCCACGACGGCGCCCACGGCCACCCCGCAGCCTGCGACCACGATTTCCCTGTACTTCCTGCGCGGCGGCAAGCTCGGCTCAGCGCAGCGTCGCGTCCCGCAGACCACGATGCCGGCGACGGCGGCGCTGAAGGCCCTGCTCACCGGCCCCACGGCAGCCGAGCAGGCCGCCGGCCTGACGAGCGCCGTGCCGACCGGGGTCCGCCTCCTCGGCCTCTCTATCGACGGCACGACTGCGCGGGTCGACCTCCCTGGGCGCTTCGTCGCGGGCGGCAGCGACCTCTCGTGGCAGGAGCGCGTCGCGCAGGTCGTCTACACGCTCACCCGGTTCCCCACGATCAGGGCCGTGGACATCACGCTTGCCGGAGGCCTCGTCGAGATCGCGCCGGGCAGCGACCTCGGTCTGATCCTCGCCAAGCAGTCGCGCGCCGACTGGCGCGCCTTCGAGCCCGCCATCTTCGTCGAGACCCCCGGCGTCGGCGCAGTGCTGTCCAGCCCCTTCGCGCTCAACGGGACGGCCAGCGTCTTCGAGGGCAGTTTCGCGGCACGGCTCGTCGACGCCGCCGGCCACAGCCTCGTCCGCAGGCAGGTGCAGGCGTTCGCCGGCGCGCCCGGGCGCGGACGCTTCCGCACGACGGTCTCGTTCAGCACGACGGCACAGAGCGGTGCGCTCATCGTCTACAGCCAGTCGATGGAGGACGGCTCACGCCAGAACGAAGTCCGCATCCCCGTAACGTTCTCGTCGGACTGACGGCGCCGCCCGCGTCGGTGGCAGCGTAGATCCGCGGCGGCTACTCCGCGGAGTGCCGCTGCCAGAGCGGCGCCAAGTACCACACGATCACGACCCAGGCGGCGATGAGCGCCGCCAGGAGTGCCGCCGCGCTTTGGTCGAAGAGCATGTCCGTCACCACGAAGACGGCCAATGCGATCGCCGCGGCCAGGAATGCCGAGCCGACCAGGACCAGCCTGTTGAACCAGAGGAGCATCGGTTCCTTGTCGGATTCGCGAAAGCGCAGCCGATGATTCGCGGAAGGCGCCATCGATATGATCGTCCCACCGCTGTGCAGAGGAAGGCGGCGTAGTAAGCATCACGATCGATCCGCGTGAGCAGATCGAAACGGGCCAGGAACGGGAGGCTGAGCAGGAAGGCGAACAGCACCTGGGCCCCAGGCAGGACGACGCGGATCTCGTTGAGCAGCTCGATGAGCTCGCGGTCGACGCGCTCCTTGCGGTCCTCGACCATGTCCCCTCCCGCGTGGCGCCCGTGCACAGCTCCGGCCGCTCGCCGCGCCACGCCCGTCCGCGCCGGAGACGTGAGTGGCGGGGAGTGCGGGAGTCACACCCGCCTACGTGGGTTTAGAGCCCACGCTGATCCTTCCGATCGACCCCCCGCACGCCATGATTCTACAACGGCGCGCCGGCAGCCGCGCGGCAGAGACGTGGGACCTCTCAGACGAGGGCCCGTGCCACCATGACGGCGACGCCGACGGCCAGCGGCTCGTGGATATGACGCGCGCCGAGCGCGGCCTGGGCAGCCGGAGTGAAGGCGGACGGAAGGCCCGGGACGGCCGCGACGGTGAAGGGGGTCACGTCGCCGGCATCGATGAAGCCTCCGGAAGGAGTGGCGTCGAAGATGAGGTCGCAGCGCTCGAGACCGTCGGCAAGCGTCACCGGCTGCAGCTTGAGCCCGACGTCGAGCGCGGCGCGAAGTCGCGCCCGGTCGGGCTCCACGACCTCGACCGCGGCGCCGCGGCTCACCAGACGCCGCGCGGCCCCGCGGCCGACTGGACCGAGCCCGAGAAGAAGGACGTGCCGGCTGAGGAGGCTGCCGGCCGCCGCCTCGAGCGCGGTCGCGTAGCCGTCGGCCGTGGCCGGGTCGTTGTCCACGCAGCGACGCTCACCAGTGTTCAGGGCGACGAAACGAAAGTCATCGGCGAGGAAGACCACCTCCGCCGCCCCGTCGTACGCCTCCTGTACGCCGCGTAGGTCGGGCTGCGCCGTCACCCAGGCGTCGCAGCCGAGATGGCGGAGGATCGCCCCCACGCAGTCGCTGAAACCACGGATGACGCCCTCTCCACTGGTAACCGGCACCGCCGCCACGCGCGCGCCGTAGAGGGGCACGCAGACCGGCGGATGCGCGACCGTCCTCATGGCGAGCTCGCGCAGCCCGAGGCCGGTGATCTCCCTGAGCCCGGCCTCGAACTCGCCCAACCGGTCGGTGAGCGTTGTCACTTCTTCTGCGGTGAGTCTTGTCACGGCCTCGTCGCCTCTGTACGCGCCAGTCTCTCAGACTCGAGGATCAGGTCGAGCCTCTCGCAGCGCGACAGCTCCCTCGTGGCCTCGTCGGCCACCGCCTGGGCCCCTTCGACGTCCGCGCCCGTGGCGATCAACGTGGCCGCCCAAGCGCGCGCTCCGGGACGATAGTCGGTGAGTGCTTCGTCCACGCCGAAGAAGCCTTCCACCAGCTGCAGAGGTGCTGCGCTCCCCATCACATGCTCGCCGGCGACCTCCAGCAAACCATCGTGAGCATGGACGTGCTGGTAGACACAAGCGCGGCGCGACCTGCGGTCGACCAGTGGGAGGGCGCCGCAGCGAACCGTCTCGAGTAGCAGCTCGACGATGTTGAGCCCGCTGGACCAGTACACCGCGGTCGGCGTCTGGCTCGGGAGGCGAGCGTCGATCTCGAGCACCTTGGGCTCGAGACCGCGCACCATCACCTCCACGTCCATCAGCCCGTTCAGGCCCAGGCCGGCCGCGAGACGCGCGGCCGCGTCGGCGAAGCCCGCAAGCGTGCCAGGCGCGACGGCGTGAGCCCACGCGCCCGGGCCGGCGGGGCCGGCGGCCGAAGGCCCTCCGGCCTCGGCCTCGCCGACCGGCGCCACGACGCGCTTGCAGTCGTAGAGGGCGTCGAACTCCAAGCCGGTGATCTGCAGCGGGACGGCGTTGCCGTCCCAGGCCAGCACCTCGAGCGATAGGGACGGCCCGGCGACGTATTCCTCGACCACCGGCCGGTGCCCTCCGGCCGCGAGGCACGCGAGCGCGGCCGAGAGCTCGGCTTCGTCCTCGACCACTGACACGCCCTCACTGCCGCTCGCCGAGTCGGGCTTCACGACCGCCGGAAAGCCGCAGGCCGGCCACGGGACGGGCCGCGACACATCGAGTGCCTCGAACAGCCTCAGCGAGGCCAGCTTGGACTCGCTGACGCGGTATGCGTCGAGGTCGAAGAGAAGGGGGACGCCCCAGGCTGGCACGCGTTCAGCGAGCCACTCCAGCGTCCCCAGGTCTTCGCAGGCCGGCAACACGGCGTCGCAGGCGCTGACCAATGTCTTCGCGAGGGAGTCGTGGGCGACGATGTCCGCTACCACGTGTCGGTCGGCGAGCCCCGCTGCCGGAGCAGCCTCCCGGCGGTCGACGAGAACGGTCTCCCAGCCGGCCTTCGCCGCCAGGTAGACGGCCTCGGTACCCTGCAGCTTGCCGCCGACGACCAGGAGTCTCACGCCGGGACCTCGACGCCCTCGTGCGCCGCAGCGAGCCAGGCGCGATACTCGGTGACCGTCCCCGAGCGGAGCCCCAGCCGTGCGAGGTGCGGCAGCACTTCCGCCACCGTCCGGCGCCCCTCGTCGATGTCGAGCTCGGCCTGCGACACGCCGGCCAGGCCGACGATCGGTGGCACGATGGAGGTCACCACGTTGGCGCCCGCGTTCAGGCGCCGCTCGAGACCGCGGATGCCGTCGACGTCGAGAGACGCCGGGATCAGAGAACGGGGCATGGCCAGACGCATCGCCGCGATGGCGAGCAGCTCGGCCTCGTCTGCGGCCGGCCGCACATCGGCCAGCGGCGTGCCCACCTGCGGCACGAACGTCATGACCCGGACCTGCTCCCAGGCGGCCTCGCGCATCGCCGCGATGGAACGGGCGCGGTCTGCCTCCGTGTCGCCGATACCCGTGAGGATGCCGTCCTCGACGAGCAGACCGGCGCGCCGAGCCGCGCGGCGCGCGGCGATCCGCGCCGCGAACGACTGCCCGGTCCGCAGGCGCTCGTACAGCTCCGGACTGTGCGTCTCCTGGTACAACGCGTACCAGTCCGCGCCGCAGGCACGGAGACCTGCGAGCACCTCGTCGGGCACAACGCCCGGCGAGACCATGACCGGTAGCCCGCCACCGTCGCACACGGCCGCGACGAGCTCGAGAAGTCCGGCGTAGCCGGGGTCGTCGTGGATGACCGGGTCTTCGCCCATGGTGAGGTCGAGCAGGACGACCCCGGAGCCCGCGAGGTCGCGGCAGATGGAGACGACCTCGTCCAGGGACTTGCGATAGCGCGGGCTCTCGTCGTTGTCGACGCGGTAGAAGCAGAAGGCGCACTCGTTGCGGCAGTAGGTCGAGAAGTACACGAAACCGTAGAGAAAGACCACGGCGCCGAAACGCCGGGCGCGAACCTCGCGCGCCGCGGCGAACAGGACCTCGGCGGCATCGCCGCGGGCAGAGAGGAGCGTCACGAGGTCGGCCTCTTCGAGCAGGCCACCGGCGAGCGCGCGGCGACAGAGGTCGCGGACGTCATTTGCTGCGTGGATCAAGGAGTTCCTCCCCTTCACCGTGGCCGCTCAGCGGAACTCGAGCACCTCGCCGACCGGTCGCCGTGACGTGGGATTGACGGCTCCCGCGGGCCGCCCGACGGGCACGACGGCGACCAGCCTGGCCGGAGGCTCCACGCCAAGCAGCCCTTCGATGCCGGGCGCCGCGAGTACGGGGGCCGTCATCCAGCACGAGCCGTAGCCCAAGGCGTGCGCCGCCGAACAGAAGAGCTGGACGGCGGCGCCGATGCTCTGCAGGTCCGGGCGCGCGCGCAGCCTGTCGCGCTCCTCCGTGCTGAGACCGCGGGCGAGCAGCATCTCGTCGGCGCGAGAGAGGTAGGGCAGGCCGAACACGGCCATCACCAGCGGCGCGTCCACAAAGAACGTCGCGTAGGCCCGTAGGGCCTTGATCTCTTTGCTGCTGCCGGCGAGTTGCGGCCAGGCGGCCATCTCGTCGATGGCGTCGTCGACGGCCTGACGCATCGCGACCTGCGTGACCGCGTCGTCCACGGCAACGAACCTCCACATCTGGGCGTTGCCGGCGTTGGCCGCACGCACCGCCAGTTCGACCATCGTCGTCACGTCCTCCCGTGGGACGGGGTCGGGGAGGAAACGGCGAACGCTGGCGCGGCCGCCGACGGCGCTCTGGAGCCCCGCTTCGGCAAGCTGTCGTCTGGCGGCGTCGATGTTCATGCGCGAGATGGTACCAGAACGCGACAGCGACGGGGCGGGCGCCGTACGGCGCCCGCCCCGTGGTCGGTCATCTGCGCCGGCGTCGGAAACTCGCTTCAGCCACCCGAGATGGGCGGCACCACGGCGAGCTTGTCGCCGTCGCTGAGCGGCGTCTCGAGACCCTGGAGCGCGTTGATGTTGCGGGCATTGAGGAACACGCCGGCCCACATGCGCCCGTCATCGCGAAAGATGCGCGGCTTGAGCCGCGGTTCGACGGCGACGGCCTGCTCGAGCGCTTCGGCCACAGTAGCGGCTTGGCACTGGACCGCGCGTTCACCGGCCGCGGTGGTCATGCCGACCGGGAGCTTGACGTAAGCCGTGGCCATCGTCAGGCCCGCAGTTCCTTATCTTTCTTGTCGAGCTTGAGATCGACGGCGAGGACGTACTTGTTCTGGCAGAAGGCGATGCACTGCGGGTCGCCATCGCACAGATCGCACTTGAACGCGACTTCGCGGGCGGGGTGCTCATGGATGACGTCGTACGGGCAGACCTCGTAGCAATCGCCGCAGTTCGTGCACTTGGACTCGTCCACGATCAGGACGAAGCCGGTGACCGTATCGCCGTTCTTCTCCCTGCTGCTGAACTCGCCCGCCGGCTTCACGGTGATCTGCCTGGTCACAATGGCGTCCTCCGGACAGGCCTCCTGGCACTTGGCGCAGGCGGTCTGCAGGCACGAATGACCCTTGATCACGGCCGTCGTGGGGTTGACATCCGTGAAGAGCCGAGCCAGCGAGGGTTGAAACCCGCCCTCGTGAAATGCCGAGCAGCCCAGCTCGCACATGTGGCAGCCGGTGCACTTCTTGTTGCTGATCATGACGTGGGGCATCTGCGATCCCTTCCTTCCGCGAGCCGGCTGTCAGAGCCGCACGTCGATGCCGAGTTGCCGGAGCTTGTCTTCGGTGGGCACTGCGTTCTCGTCCCAGCCACGCGTCGCGTAGTACTCGTCCATTACCTTGGCGAAGCGCTCGCTGCCGATGACCTTGCCGGCGGAGACGCCGGTGGTGAAGGGCTTTTCGAGCATCGCCTTGGGCACGAAATCGTCTTTCTTCTCGGTGCCTTCGCGCAGATTGTACAGGCGCCCCAGGTTCCAGACCCGCTCGCCGACGACCTTGAGCTCGTCCTCGGTCACGTCGCGTTTCCAGAGGTGCTTCATGAGCTGCGTCATCTGGTCGTAGTCGATGGCCCAGAAGTCGCACCAGATGCCGCAGAACTTGAAGGCGTAGTGATTCTGGAAGTCGATGTTCCACACGACCTTGCTCGAGTCCAGCGTATCGGCCGGCATGCTGCCCTCGACGACCTCGACGCCGATGGGGAACGAGCGCATGTGGCAGCCGCCGCGATCCGAGCTCGCGTAAGCGATGCTCATCCCGAACGAGCCGCGCGGGTCGTAGCCGGGCATCTCGAGGTTCTTGGAATGCATGGCGAGCTCGGGGCACCCGTGCTTCTCGGCAAGGGCCTTGGCACCCATCGCCAGCTCGGCGCCGATACCGCTGCGAGTCGCGAGCTGCTCGGGCACCTTGAGGTAGGCATCGAGATCGCCGAAGCGCACGCCAAAGTCGTGGATGCCCTTCTCGGTCATGTCCATCGCGAGGCCGAGAACGTTGCCGGTGGAGATCGTGTCGAGGCCCCATTCGTCGCATTCGATGTTGAACTTCATCAGCGCGTCGATGTCACCGACGCCGACGTTGGCGCCGCAGAGCGCGATGGTCTCGTACTCCGGGCCTTCGCCTTCGGCGCCCTCGACGCGGTGGAAGTTGCGACAGGCGAGCGTGCACTGGTAACAGGCGCGCTTCTTGACGCGGATCTTCTGGAAGGCCTCGGAGTCGATGTTCTCGACGTCCGGATTGGTACCCTCCGAGAAGTTGCGCACCGGCTGGCACCCCGCGCCACTGGTGATGCCGACGAGGATGGGCGTGCCTTCTTCGTGAACCCAGTAGTTGTCGTCCGTGAGGATGTAGTCGGCGTCCATGCGCTCGATGTCGTCGAGGAACGCCTTGGCGTCGCCGACGGTGACCTTGCCGGTGCCGGCAACGGCGATGGCCTTCACGTTCTTGGAGCCCAGCAGCGCGCCCGTGCCGCCTCGCCCGGCCTTGTGATACTGGTCGTTGGAGATGCAGGCCCACGGCAGCTTGCTCTCGCCGGCCGGGCCGATGCTGATGGCGGTCATCTTCGCGTCGAAGTCGGCGCGCAGAGCCGCTTCGATCTCGGACGTCTTCATGCCCGTGTACGCGGGGCAGGGGGCGAGGGTGACGACGTCGTCCTTGATGAGGATGGTGCTGAGCTGCGGCGCCAGGCCCTGGACGATGACCATGTCGTAGCCGGCGAACTTGAGGATGGAACCAAACGAGCCGCCCATGTAGCTGTCGAGCATGGTGCCCGAGGCCGGGCTCTTGCCGCCGATGACGACGCGCGAACACGTGCTGACGTTTGTGCCGGCGAAGGGGCCGGTGGCCACGATGAAGGGGTTGTCAGGTGACCATGGGTCGAGGCCAGGCTCGGTGAGCTCCCACAGGTAGCGCAGCATGAGGCCCTTGCCGCCGATGTACAACTCCGCCCACTCCATGTTGAGCGGCTCGACGATGGCAGTGCCCGCGCTCAGGTCGATCTTGAGCACTTTGCCTTGGTAGAAATCCAATGCGTCCTCCTGACGACGTACTCCTTCCCCGCTCCGCGGGCGTCGCGAACTAGCCATCGGGGCGGGAAACGGTGGGCTTACCGGCTTCGCCATTCTAGCCAACGGCCGGAGGCGGAGCAACAGCGGAGAAACCGCCATCTTGCAGGGCAAAACGGAGCCGAAAAGGGGCTTCGCTTGGCCATTCCGGCAGGCGCGTCGGCCGCGTCGGCGTCGCCGCGCTTGTGTTCGGTTGGCCTGTCGGCGCACCTTACGTTGACCCGGCTGCGCTGGTCAGTGTCGGGTGAGCCTTTCGGCGCACCCGACCTTAGCGCGCCTACGGCGGCTAATCGCGGCCCGGCGCCTCCGGCAGGTCTCTGATGTTCTCGGCGGCCTGCCACTTGCTGTAATTGTCGGCCATGGCGTCGAGCAGTTCCTTGAGGAAGCGCGCCGAGAGGTTGACGCGGCTGACGACAACGCCTTGCATCTCGCCCGGCTCCTCACTCTCATGGTCGAGGCGCACGAACGTGATCGAGAACTCGTAGTCCGAGTGGCTGACGTTGGCGAAGTTGGCGTAGACGCCCGCCATCATCTCAGGGGTGGCGTGCAGGTTGATGTGCTTCTCTTGCTCCTCCATGAAGCCTCCTTTGCGGGCGCGCCCGGCGGGCGGGCGGCGCGCTAACTTTGGATGCGGCGTGCGATGGCGGCGGCCATGCTGCTGGTGCCGGCCGTGCCGCCCAGGTCGTAGGTCACGTCCTTGCCCTCGGCGACGACGGCCGCGATGGCGTCCTCCATGCGGCGCGCCGCGGCGTCCTCGCCGAGATGCTCGAGCAGCAGAACGCCCGAGCGCAGCAGCGCCATGGGGTTGACCTTGTCCCGGCCGGCGTACTTGGGGGCGCTGCCGTGCACGGGCTCGAACACGGCGATGTCGTCGCCGAAGTTGGCGCCCGGCGCCACGCCGAGGCCGCCGATGAGACCGGCGCACAGGTCGCTGACGATGTCGCCGTACAGATTGGGCAGCACCAGCACGTCGTAGAGCTCCGGCTTCTGGACGAGCTGCATGCACATGTTGTCGACGATGCGATCCTCGAACTCGATGTCCGGGTACCGCGCGGCCACTTCGCCGGCGACGCGCAGAAAGAGCCCGTCGGTGCACTTCATGATGTTGGCCTTGTGCACGGCGGTGACCTTGCGGCGGCCGCGCCGGCGCGCGTACTCGAAGGCAAACCGCACGATACGTTCGCTGCCTTTGCGGGTGATGATCTTGATGCTCTCCGCCGCGTCCTCGCCGACCATGTGCTCGATGCCTGCGTAGAGGTCTTCCGTGTTCTCGCGGACGACGACGAGGTCGATATCCTCAAAGCGGCTGCGCACGCCCTTCATCGACTTGGAGGGGCGCAGGCAGGCGTAGAGATCGAGCTCTTTGCGCAGGGCCACGTTCACACTCCGAAATCCGTGGCCGACCGGTGTCGTGATGGGTCCCTTGATCGCCACTCTGGTGCGACGGATGGAGTCGAGGACGTGCTCGGGCAGCGGCGTGCCATACTCCTTCATCACATCCACGCCGGCGTCGTGCACTTCCCACAGGATCGGTACGCCGGTCGCGGCGATCACGGTCTCGAGGGCGGCGGCGAGCTCGGGGCCGGTGCCGTCGCCCGGGATCAGGGTGACTGTAAAGGTCATGTAGCTCCTGTGGTCTCGGATCTCAACGGGCTGATGGCGCCTCGCGGGGCCGGTCAGCCCTGAGGCAATGCAAAGCCGCCGTGCTTCTTGACGTGCGCCACCAGGCCGCCGTCGTTCAAGATCGTCACCATCACCGGCGGCAGGGGCACGAACGGGATGACGGCTCCGCTCGTGAGATCGCGCACCTCGCCGGCGATCAAGACGACCTCGAGGTCGTCCTGCTCGCCGATGCCGCTCGTGTCGCACTGCAGCACGGGCAAGCCGACGTTGATGGCGTTGCGGAAGAAGATACGAGCGAAGCTCTGAGCAATCACCGCACCCGCGCCGGCGAGCTTGATGATACGCGGCGCGTGCTCCCGGCTGGATCCGAGGCCGAAGTTGCGCCTGCCCACGACGAAGTCGCCGGGCGCCAGAGACGCGGCAAACTCCGGACGTGCGTCCTCGAGGACGTGCTTGGCCAGCTCGGGGAGGTCGGTGCGTAGGTGGAACAGGCGGCCCGGGGCGATGTGGTCGGTGGAGATGTCGTCGCCGAAAAGCCAAGCCTTGCCGCGTAGCAGCTCCTCGCTCACGTGATCCATTCCTCCTCATGGACCGTGATGCTGTTCATCGCGAGGCCGGGCTCACGCGCGCGCGTAGGGTCTCGCTCGGGGATGGCCTCGAGGACGTCCATGCCTTCGATGACGCGCCCGAACACGGCGTGTTTGCCGTCGAGATGGGGCGCGTCGCGGTACGTGATGAAGAACTGCGACCCGTTCGTGTTCGGGCCGGCGTTGGCCATCGACAGGATGCCGGGCTGGTCGTGCTTGAGCGCCGGGTGGAACTCGTCGGCGAAGCGGTAGCCGGGGCCGCCGCTGCCACTGCCGGTTGGGTCGCCGCCCTGCGCCATGAACCCCTTGATGACGCGATGAAACGTGACGCCGTCGTAAAAGCCCTCGCGAGCCAGGAACACGAAGTTGTTGACCGTCGCGAGCGCCTTGTCCGCGTAGAGCTCGATGACGATGTCGCCCTGGTCGGTGCTGATGGTGGCGGTGAAGCGCTTGGCGGGGTCGATGACCAACGGCGGCGGCGCGTCGTATTGCTTGGCCACGGCGTCCTCCTTCCTAGAGCAGTTCACGGGGATCGGTGATCTCGCCGGCCACGGCCGTGGCGGCCGCGGTGGCCGGCGAGGCCAAATAGATGGACGCCTCGGGGTTGCCCATGCGCCCGTGGAAGTTGCGATTGGCGGTGCTGAGGCAGACCTCGCCGTCGGCGAGGATGCCCTCGTGGATGCCGACGCAGGCGCCGCAGCCGGGGTTGGTGACCACGGCTCCGGCATCCCAGAACACGTCGAACAGGCCCTCCGCAGCCGCGGCTCGCGCCACGGCCTGAGAGGCCGGCGTGACGATGAGACGCGTGTGGGAGGCTCGGCGGCGCCCGCGCAGCAGGCGCGCCGCCGAGCGCAGGTCGGCAAGCCGCCCGTTGGTGCACGTGCCGATGAGCACCTGGTCGACCCTGGTGCCCTTGAGCTCCGCGACCGGCGCCGTGTTGTCTACCGTGTGCGGACGGGCCACCATCGGGACGATGGCACGGGCGTCGGACTCGACGACGCTCTCGTAGGCGGCGCCGGGGTCGGCGGCGAGCGGCCGCCAGACCTCCTCGCGGCCCTGACCGATGAGGAACTCGCGCGTCGTGTCGTCGCTGGGCATGAGGCCCGCCTTCGCGCCGGCCTCCACCGCCATGTTGCTGAGCGTGAAGCGGCCGGGCATTGGCAGAACGTCGATGCCCGTCCCGCCGAACTCGAGCGCCTTGTACGTGGCGCCGTCGGCGCCAATGGCGCCGATCAGCGTGAGCATCAGATCCTTGGCTTCGACGCCGTCGCGCAGCACGCCGGCGACCTCGATACGAAACGTCTCGGGCACGCGCAGCCAGGTCTGGCCGCTGGCCATGCCGACGGCGACGTCGGTGCTGCCCATGCCCGTCGCAAATGCTCCGAGGGCGCCCGCCATGCAGGTGTGCGAGTCGGCGCCGATGACCAGGTCGCCGGGCCGTGCGTAGCTCTCGGCGACCCTCTGGTGGCAGACGCCCATCTCGACGTCGCTGAGCGTGGCGCCGGAGGACGCGCAGAACGCCCTGATCGTCTTCTGCGCATTGGCCAGCTCGCTGCGCGGCGCCGGGGCGGCGTGGTCGATGAAGAACACGCAGGTCGGCGCCTTGACGGTGGCGGCGCCGAGCGCCTCGAGCTGCTCGATGGCGAGCGGCCCCGTGCCGTCCTGGGCGATGGCCACGTCGACGGCGGCCACGACGATCTGCCCGGGCACGACCGTGCCGAGGCCGGCGCGCGCCGCGAGGATCTTCTCGGCGAGGGTGAGCGCGGTCACGAAGACGCTCCGGCGGTCTCGGCCGCGGCTGCGCCGTCCGCCCGCTTGCCCATGGGCACGGCGTCGCCGAGGCGCGCCAGATAGTCCTGATAGATGTACATGAGCTCCTTGTCGAAGAGGGCTCGCTTGAGCTCCACGGCCGTCTTGCGCACCAGGGCGAGGACGCCGTCGCAGTCGGCCTGCGTGAGCTCCAGGCCGAACTCCTGGAACTTGCGGTAGATGGTGCGCGACCCGGAGTGCTTGCCCACCACGATCTGGCGTTCGAGGCCGACGTCCTCGGGGGCGAACGCTTCGTAGTTGAGCGGGTTCTTGATGACCCCGTCGGCGTGGATGCCGCTTTCGTGGGCGAAGACGTTGGTGCCGACGATACTCTTCCAGGCCGGGATGGTGCGCGCCGAGGCGGCGGCCACGTATTCGCTGAGCTCGCGGAAGCGGCTCGTGTGCAGGCCCACATCCACCTTGCCGAGGTACTTGAGCGCCATGACGACCTCCTCGAGGGCGGCGTTGCCGGCGCGCTCCCCGAGACCGTTGACGGTGGTGTTGACGTAGGTGGCTCCGGCCTTGATGCCGGCGAGCGCGTTGGCCGTCGCCATGCCGAAGTCGTCGTGGGTGTGCATCTCGATGTCGAGCCCGCCCTGTTTCTTGAGGAACGTGATGACGTTGAAGGTATCGAACGGGTCGAGGATGCCGAGCGTGTCGCAGAAACGCAGGCGGTCGGCGCCCTCCTCCTTGGCGGCCTGGCTGAAGCGCAGCAGAAACTCGAGATCGGCGCGTGAGGCGTCCTCGGCGTTGACCGAGACGTAGAGGTTCTTATCCTTGGCGAAGGCCACGCACTCGCGAATCTGGTCGAGGACCCACTGCCGCGACTTGGCCAGCTTGTGCTCGATGTGGATGTCGCTGGCCGACATCGAGATGGCCACGGCGTCGACTCCGCAGTCGAGCGAGTGCCTGACGTCCTCGATGACGGCCCGGTTCCAGGCGAGGATGGAGGCGTCGAGCCCGAGGTCGACGATCTCCCTGATCGTCGCCTTCTCGTCGCCGCCCATGGCGGGGATGCCCACCTCGATCTGGTGGACGCCGACCTCGTCGAGAAGCTTGGCGATGCGGATCTTCTCGTGGTTGGAGAAGACGACGCCGGCCGTCTGCTCCCCGTCGCGCAGCGTCGTGTCGTCGATGCGCACCGCCGGCTCGGCCGGCCGGGCCCTGGCGATGACGAAACTCGAGAGGTCGCTGGTCATGCGCACCTACCTGTCGACGCGGGTACCGCCACGCGCCCCGGCCCCGAGGACGGCGCTACCGTGGGATGAGCCTGCGGTGTGAGAGAAAGGCGACTCGCGATGCTGGGCGGCAGCGCGCGGCTCCAAGACACGTTCATTGTCCCACAGGCCAGCGAGGGCAGGCAAGAAGGCTCAGCCGTCCAGCGCTTTGCGCAGCAGCTCGTTGACAAGCTGCGGGTTGGCGCGCCCCCCGGTGGCCTTCATGATCTGCCCGACGAAGAAGCCCAGCACCTGCTGCTTGCCGCCGCGGTACTGCTCGACCTGCGCCGGATTGTCGGCGACCACCCGAGCGACGGCGGCCTTGAGCTTCGACATGTCGCTGATCTGGCCGAGGCCGTGTCTCTCGACGATCTCCTCGGGCTCGGCCCTCTCGGCGATCATCCTGGCGAAGACGTCCTTGCCGGAGCTCGTCGACACGGTGCCGTCCTCGACGAGCTTGACCAGCTTAGCGAGGCGTTCGGCGGTGACGTGGCCGTGGCCGGCCTCGAGGCCGGCGGCGTTGAGATGGGCGAGGTACTCGCCCATCGTCCAGTTGGCCACCGGCTTGGCGCCGGCCCCCAGCGCCACGACCTCCTCGTAGAACGCGGCCAGCGCGTGCGAGCTGCCGAGCACGAGGGCGTCCGCGCGCGAGAGGCTGTACTGCGACATGAACCGTTCGGCGCGCGCCGCCGGCAGCTCCGGCTGCGTCGCGCGCAGACCCTCGACCCAATCCGGGTCGATGACCAGCGGCACCAGGTCGGGCTCGGGGAAGTAGCGGTAGTCGTGAGCCTCCTCTTTCGAGCGCAGCGGCGTCGTGCTGCCGGTGTCCGGGTCGAAGTGCAGGGTCTCGAGGTCGATCCGTCCGCCGGCCTCGATGATCTCGACCTGGCGCGGGATCTCGGCTTCGAGCGCCTGTTGCAGATAGCGGAAGCTGTTCATGTTCTTGAGCTCGGTACGGGTCCCCAGCTCGGCGCTCCCTTCGGGCCGCACGCTGATGTTGGCGTCCCAGCGGATCTGCCCTTCCTCCATGTTGCATTCGCTCACGCCCAGCTCAATGACGAGATTGCGGAGCTGCTGGAGGAACTCGCGAGCCGCCTCCGGCGAGGGGATGTCGGGCTCGCTGACGATCTCGATGAGCGGCGTGCCGCCGCGGTTGAAGTCGACCATGGAGAAATCGGAGCCGGCGATGCGCCCGGCGTCTCCGCCCGCGTGCACCAGCTTGGCGGCGTCCTCCTCCATGTGCACGCGGTTGATGCGACAGCCGAGCTTCTCATCGTCGACCCAGTACTCGAACCAGCCGTCGACGGCGAGCGGCTCATCGTACTGGCTGATCTGATACGCCTTGGGCAGGTCGGGATAGAAGTAGTTCTTGCGGTGGAAGATGTTGCGCGGCTGCACGCTGCAGTTGAGCGCCAGGGCGATGCGCGCGGCGTACTCGACGGCGCGCTCGTTGACCACGGGCAGCGCGCCCGGGTGCGCGAGGCACTTGGGGCACGTGTGCAGGTTGGGCTCGTCGCCCTTGGTGACCTCGCAGGCGCAGAACATCTTGGTGCGCGTGTCGAGCTCCACGTGCATCTCGAGGCCGATGACCGGTTCCCAAGCGCTCATTCCTGCGCCTCCGTCCCGGCGTGCGCGCCGAGGCAGGCTGCGTCGGCGCCCGAGTCGCAGAAGGTGGGCGCCGGTGCGAAGCCGATGGCGCCCTCCAGCGCGTGTGCGGCCTGCAGGATGCGGTTCTCGCTGAACGCGGGTCCGATGAGCTGGAAGCCCACCGGGAGCCCGTCGCTGAGCCCGCAGGGGATGCTGATGGCGGGCAGGCCCGCGAGGTTCACTGGGATGGTGCAGATGTCGCACATATACATCGAGAGCGGGTCGGCCGTGCGTGAACCGGCCTTGAACGCCACCGAAGGCGACGTCGGCGAGGCGATGAGGTCGACGTCGGCGAAAGCCCGCTCGAAGTCGCGGCGCACGAGCGTGCGCACCTTCTGGGCGCGACCGTAGTAGGCATCGTAGTAGCCGGCCGAAAGCGCGTACGTGCCGATCACGATGCGCCGTTTGACCTCGGGTCCGAAGCCCTCGCCGCGTGTGCGCTCGTACATGTCGAGCAGGTCGACCGGGTCGGCGCAGCGGTAGCCGTAGCGGACGCCATCGAAGCGCGCGAGATTCGCGCTCGCCTCGGCCGGAGCGATGATGTAGTAGGCGGGCAGCGCATACTCCGTGTGGGGCAGGCTGATCTCGACGCAGTTGCCGCCCAGCTCTTCGACGCGCGCGATCGTCTCGTCGAAGCGGGCGCGCACGCCCGGCTCGATGCCGACAGCAAGGTACTCCGCGGGGATGCCCACGCGCAGGCCGTCAAGCCGCTCCGCGTCCGGAAGCGCGACGGGCTCGGGGAGCGCGACGCTGGTGGCGTCGTTGGGGTCATAGCCGACGATGTGCTGCAGCAGGAGGGCGCAATCGTACACCGAGCGAGTGAGAGGCCCGATCTGGTCGAGCGAGCTGGCGAACGCCACAAGCCCATAGCGGCTCACGGCGCCATAGGTGGGCTTCATGCCGACGGTGCCGCAGAGCGCCGCCGGCTGGCGGATGGATCCGCCGGTGTCGCTACCGAGGGCCCACAGCGCTTCGCCGGCGGCGACGGCGGCAGCGGAGCCACCGCTGGAGCCGCCGGGCACTGTGGCCAGGTCCCAGGGGTTGCGCGTCGTCTGGTACGACGAGTTCTCTGTGGAAGAGCCCATGGCAAACTCGTCGAGGTTGGTCTTGCCGAGCATCACGACGTGGTCGTCCCACACCTGGCGGACGGCGGTCGCCGTGTACACGGGCATGTAGTCGTGCAGGATCCGGGAGGCACAGGTTGTCGTGACGCCTTCCGTGACCATGTTGTCCTTGATGGCGATGGGCAGGCCGGCGAGTGGGCCGCGCATGGCCTGCATCTCGCGGTCGACCTTGGTCGAGTACTTGGCGGCGTTGTCGTAGGTCACGCGGATGTAGGCGCGCACGTGACCCTCAACAGCGGCGATCTGGTCGAGGTAGACCTTGGTCAGTTCGGCCGACGAGATCTCGCCGTCGACGAGCAGGCGCTTGGCGACACGGGCGGTCAGCCGCAGCGGGTCCAGCGCAGGCACCGTCAGCCCATCCTCGGCACGCGGAAGCAGTCGTCACTCACGGCCGGCGCGTTGCGGAGGGCGTCCGCGCGCGAGAGGCTCGGCCGCGGTTTGTCGGGGCGCGTCACGTTCACCACGTCGAGAACGTGGGCGGTGGGCGGTACGCCGGTCATGTCGAGCTCGCTCATTTTGCCGATGTGAGCGAGGATCTTGGCCAACTCGGCGGCCATGCGGGCGACCTCGTCCGGGTCGAGACGCAGGCGGGCGAGTTTCGCGACGTAGCGGACGTCGTCTTCACCGATCATGGTGTGTTCCTCCTGCGACGGGCCGCAAAAAGCGGGACGGCTATATTACTCCTGCCATACAGGAGGGACAAGAAAAGGGGCCCGCCGGCTGCGCCAGCCGGCGGGCCCCTTCTCAGCGCACGCGCGCGTCAGGCGACGGGCCGTACCGTAGAAGCCTGGAGCCCTTTGTCGCCCTCAGTGATCTCGAACTCCACCCTCTGCCCCTGGACCAGCGTCTTGTAGCCGTCCATGGTGATCTC
Source organism: Thermoleophilia bacterium (assembly GCA_017882325.1). Lineage (GTDB taxonomy): Bacteria > Actinomycetota > Thermoleophilia > UBA2241 > UBA2241 > CAIXSE01. Next base: position 46,969 of record JADGPQ010000001.1, on the reverse strand, counting down.
GGAGTAGTGCACGAACAGGTCGTCACCATCCTCCCGTTCGATGAAACCGTACCCCTTCTCGTTGCTGAACCACTTCACAGACCCTTGCGCCACGGCGACACCCTCCTACGAAAAAACCTCGTGCTGGCCTTGCGGCCGGCGGAGCCCCCCATGCGGCGCCGCACACGCGCGGCGAGCGTACATCACGCTTCAGGTGCTGTAAATGAGCGTCTTCACTCGGCCGTCCCCGGGAACGCGCGACGCAGGATCTCCTCCCACAGGCCAAACAGGAACTCGAGCGCCACGCCGTCGGGGTCAAGGAGCTTCTGGACGGCGAGCCCGTCGGCCATGGCGACCATCAGGGAGGCGAGACCGCGCAAGCGCGCGTCGTCTTCGGCCCCGGCCCCTCCCATACTGGCCGCGTAAAGGTCGCGATACCAGTCGTAGAGTGCGGCGACCCGCGAACGCAGCTCTTCGTCGAGAAGCACATGCGGGAAGATCGCGAAGAAATCGCGAAAGGAGTCGCGGTCTTCCACGAGCTGCCGGTCGCCGGCGACCAAGGCGTGCACGCGCTCCTCCCCCGCCGGGTGCGCCAGAGTCTCCGCCACGGTGGCCATGCTCTGGTCGTGCGCCAGAGAGTCGACCACGGCGGCGATGAACGCCGCCTTGCTGCCGAAGTAGTAGCGCACGGAGTCGCGATAGGCGCCTGCCTCCGCGGCGACGCCCTCGACCGTGAGCGCCTCGAAGCCGCCGCGCGCCAGAAGCGTGCGCGCAGCCGCCACGAGGCGCCGCGCCGTCGGCGACAGCTGCGCCGTAGGGTCGACGGTCATTCTGTCCTGGTCCGGCGACATCTCGTCCTCTCCCTGTCCCGCACTACCACCGCAGTGGCCGCCGGCTCGGGACGGCGACCGCCTCGCGGAGGCATTGCGCGGTTGCGGATCTCGCGGTAGAGTGATCTCGTGATTCGGTCGGCTGTACGAACTATACCGCAAATCAGAACAAAAGCTCGTCGTGCGAGGCACAGGACTGGGGGAACGGATGCAGGACAAGCTCAAGGATGAGGCGTTACGAGAATCGCGCAAGGCGCTCGATCTCATGGCGAAATCCGTGCTCACGGCGACCGAACAGCAAGCTGTCGTCGACGACTGCGTGACGAACTTCGATCGCTACGTCAACCCCGGAATCCTCGAGTACCGCAAGTCGGTGTCGAGCGACTACACGTCGGTCGAATGGCGCGACGAAGGTTCCGTGTGCTACGACATCCACGGCAAGAAATTCATCGATTGCCTCGGAGGCTTCGGCATCTACATGCTGGGGCACCGGCACCCCACCGTGGTCAAGGCTGTGCGCGATCAGCTCGAGCACCAGGCGCTGCACTCGCAGGAGCTGCTGGATCCCATGCGCGGCTACCTTAGCCACCTGCTCGCCATGGTCACACCCGGCGATCTGCAATACTCGTTCTTCTGCAACTCGGGCACCGAGGCCAACGAAGGCGCGATGAAGCTCGCCAAGCTCTGGGCGCGCCGCAAGAAGGCGAACCACACGCTCGGCATGATCGCCACGACGCGCGGCTTCCACGGCAAGTCGTTCGGCTCCCTGAGCGTGAGCGGCAAGGGCGAGTTTCGCGAACCCTTCTACCCGCTCATGTCCGGAGTCCGTTTCGTCCCGTACGGCGACGCCGAGGCCCTCGACAAGCAGCTCGGCATCTGCGACGCCGTGGGCTTCGACATCGCCGCCTTCATCGTCGAGCCCGTGCAGGGCGAGGCGGGCGCCATCGTCCCGCCCGACGACTACTTCCCCAAGGTGCGCGAGATCTGTGACAGGTGGGGCATCCTCCTCATCGCCGACGAAGTGCAGACGGGCATGGGTCGCACGGGCAAGCTCTGGGGCATGGAGCACTCGGGCGTGGCCCCGGACATCATGACGATGGGCAAGGCCCTCGGCGGCGCGGTCATCCCGATCGGCAACTTCATCGCCACCGAAGAGGTGTTCTCGACGATGTACGAGAACCCGTACATCCACACCACCACCTTCGGCGGCAACCCCATGGCGACCGCGGCCGCCATCGGCGCCCTTCACGCCACCCTGGAAGAAGACATCCCCGGCCAGGCGGCCGTGAAGGGCGCGTACCTCAAGAGCAAGCTCTCCGAGCTCGCCGGCGTCTACGACGACCTTCTCGAGGAGGTCCGCGGCGTCGGCGTGCTCATCGGCATGCAGTTCAGGAACTCCGACATCGGCTACGCCGTGAGCCGGGGCCTCTTCAGCCGCGGGGTGCTCATCGGGGGGACGCTGTTCAACTCCCTCACCCTGCGCATGCAGCCGCCGGCCGTGATCACTCAGAAGCAAATGGACCAGGTACTCGAACGTCTCGACGCGACGCTCGCCGGCGTGCGTGCGCTCGCCAGTCAGGGAGAGCTGGTCGCGCACTGAACCGCGCACCCTCCCGGCGGCGCCGTTTGCGGTGGCCGCCGGGCACGCGCCGTACGCGACGCGAGGGCCGGGGAGCCCATGGCGCCCCGGCCCTCGCGTTCGTTGCTGCGTGGCGGCGACGGCGGCCGCGTCCCGCGGCGCCGCGCCGGCGGGATCACCAGTCGGAGAAGCCGGTGTTGTACCAGATCTTCTTGGTGCCCTTCTTGGCGCGCTTCTCCCACTTCTTGGTCTTGGGCTCCCGATCGATGCGCGCCCGCACCTCGTCGGCGACCTGCCTGATCTTGGCCTTCTGGTCGTCGCTGAGGGCGTCGACGTTGCCCACATGCTCCTTCACGCGATCGAGGTTCGTGGTACCGGTGTACCAGAAGCCCCAGTCGTCGGCGAAGCGCCGGGCGATGTAGCCCTCGTTGACCTTCTTGGCGTCGTCCTCGCCGAAGTCGGCGACCGTGAACAGGTACTCGATGTCCTTGAGGTCCTTATCGTTGATCTCCCAGATCTGCAGCTTCTGCAGCAGGATGTCGGCCAGCGAAACGCTCCACGGGTCAGACTCGAGCCGGCCATCGTAGTTGACCTCGTGGCAGTAGTCGAGCTTGTCGATGAAGACGTCGATCATGGGCACCGCCCCGCCGAAGTAGATGTGGCGGGTCGTGCCGGTCATGGCCATGGTCTGCAGGTCGCACTCGTAGCCGACCGACTCCATGAACTTCACCAGATGCTTGCGCGTCTTGCCGTAGGTCGCATAGTCGATATCGGTGAAGTAGCGGTCTCCGAGGCGCTCGAGCCTGGCGTACAGGTCGATCTGGTCGGGGAAGTAATAGTGCAGCGCCAGCGGACCCATGACGCGCATGACGATGCCCTGCTGCTGTGCCGCCTCGGCGATCCGCTTGCCCTCGCTCAGAAAGACCTCGGGCTTGGGATAGCGGTCGAGCGGGATATCCTTGGGCAGGATGAACTGACCCATCTATCGCCCCCTTTCGGGATCGGCGTCTCGATGAAGCCCGTAGTCTACGCGCCGATCAACCGGACGTGAAGACGTAGTCCTTCACCTTCTTCTTGTCGAGAATGATGATCACGCCCTTGAGGATGCCTTCGGAGTACTCGCTGCCCGGGTTGATGAGCAGCGTGCGACCGGCCTTCTGAGCGCCGCGCGACTCGTGGATGTGGCCGAAGGTGCCAAGCAGCGGCTGATACTCCTCGATGACCTTCTTGGCGCCGATGCTGCCGGCGTGGATCTTCTCTTCGGCAGCCATCGTGAGGTTCTCGTCGAGCTTGGGGCATAGGTCCAGCGAGTAGCCGTGCGGCGGCACGTGGAAATTGTAGATCGCCGTCTCCTGGTTCTTGATCTGCGAGACGAGGCCGCGGTAGTGCGTCTCGAGGTCCTCCTCGCTCATCTCTCGAGGCGTATCCCATGGGGTGGGGTTTGAAGCCGACGACGTCACCATCTCGTGGTTGTCGATCTGCACGACGCGCTTGTCGCAGGGGTGCACGAGCTTGGCGTTGTCGATCATGTCATCGATGACGAACCAGTCGTCGTTGCCCGGGCACATGTACATCTGGAACGGCTTGCCCTCGAGGCGCTCGTCGGCGAGGTCGAGCCACTCCTGCACGCGCGTAAAGACGAGGCTCTTGAACAGCGCATCGATCTTCGCGGGGTCGCTGCGCGTGTCCTCGAACTCCTCGCGCGTCTGGTGGACCCAGTAATAGCCGGCGTTCTCGATGATCTTCTTGATGTCGGCGAGCTCGTCCTTGGTGGTCACGTCACGGTGCTGCCCCATGAGGGTGCACTCCCAGGTGTCGTTACCCTTCTCGACGAGGGGCACGAGGACCTTGCCGGTGAGGTCACCCATGAGGACTGCGACGTCGGCGCCGTAGATCGGGAGCGCGTTGAGGAACTTGCGGTAGCACACATTGGAGCCATGAATGTCTGTGACGAAGAATAGCTTGCTCATCTGCACACTCCAGGGACAGGAAGGGGCGGGAGCGGGAGCTCCCGCCCCTTACGGTACTGCTACATTATTCAGGCGGCAACTCGCCGTAGGTCATCGACACGTCGACGCCCACGCTCCTGCTGCGCTGTTTCCAGAAGAAGTACCAGATGATGCCCAACACCCACACCAACCCAAAGAGGATCGTGGAGCCCGTCGTGAAGGCGCCGGCCGCCTTCTTGAAGACGAACTCGTACATGAGCAGGGCAAGATAGACGAGGTTGACGGCACCGCCCCAGACGACCATCGGCAGCCCCAGGAACCTCCACGTCTTGTAGGGCGAGGAGTCCCACACACCCTTGGAGCGCTTCATATACGGGAACAGGACCGCAGCGAGAGCCGTGACCGCGAACACGGAGGTGATCTGCATGCCCGTCACGGTGATGTTCTGCATGGTGCTGTTGAACTTGAAGAAGTACAGGGCCAGGAGAGCCTCGCCGAGGACGAAGCACAGAAGGTGGTTCTTCACGGGCGATGCGAAGCGGGGATTGATGTCCGTGAACCACTTCGGGCCCATACGGTCCATGCCCCAGGCGAAAAGGATGCGCGGGAAGGCCAGGTACGAAAGGGCGATCCACCACAGGGTGAAGGCCACGTACGAAAGGCCCATGATCGCGCTGATGAACTTGCCGAAAGCGCTGCCGCCCGCCATGACGGCCGCGAGGCCGACGAAGTGCGTGGACCACGGCAGGTTGGCGATGGCGTCGATGCCGTTGTTGTCCGCGTAGCCTGACGCGGACAAGAACTGGAAGCCGATCGAGTGGTACATCGCGGCGCCGATCCAGAGCATGAACGCGGCCGGCACCAGGATCGCGAACAGGTTGGACATGATGATGGTCTTGTCGGGGCGCTTGACCTCGCCGGCGATGAACGAGATCGAGTACGCGTAGGCAAAGAGCCACGACATGGCGACCATCACGCCGAGGGTGTCGGCCCAGTTCCAGGTGATAGGGATGATCGGCACGCTGGCAGCCTTGGCGACGACGGCGGGGAACTTGCTGTAGATGAGGTCGGCCGAGTGGTTGGCCGTGACCCACGCATCCCACTTCACCATGAAAGACGCCCTGGAGGTGACGGTGAGCGCGATGCCGATGATGGCGCACCCGCCGATGCCGAAGACCATGACGACCTTCTGGACCTTGGCGAAGATCCTGATGCCGAACACGACGAACATGAAGCCGACGGCGAAAGCGTCCCACATAGAAAGGCCGCGGACCAAGCCGCTGGCCTTACGAGCAAAGGCTAGTTCTTCAGCCACATTCCCCCCTTGCTGGCACAACGTATCGCTGAGCTGCCCCTGCCAGCGGTTCCGTAGTTGATGGTAGACGACAAACGAGAACGGCAGCGACTCAGCCGATCGCCCTCCCTTCTTCGGCGGCCTCCACAGGCACATGCCACTGATAGACATCCTTGAGCTTCCACGGCACCATCGCGAGCTTGGTGCGGGTGACCCCAGGGACCTTGCCGATGACTTCATTGACGAAGCGCAGCAGCTCCTCGGTGTCGCGAGCGTAGACCTGCACGCTGAGATCGCCTTCGCCGACGGATCCGGCCACGTAGCTGACAGTCGGGAACTCGACGAGCTGCGCGGCCACGTCCTGCAGCTTGCCGGGAGCGACGTCGATGAGGACGTCTCCAATCACTGTGAACCCCACCGCCTGAGGATTGACGATGGCGCTGATGCGGATCACGCCCGTGCGGACCAGCCGCTCGATGCGGTAGCGCACGGCGCGCTCGGAAACGTGCCCGATACGCCGTGTGATCTCGGCCGACGAAATGCGGCCGTCTTCCAACAGGAGCGATATGATCTGGCGATCGATCGCGTCGAGACTGAACGGCAAGTCGACCCCCCTGGTCCGCGTCGATTCTGTGAGGCTATTTCGATACCCGGCGTCGGAAAATGTCAAGAGCCGGAAGACTTTCGTAGGTTTCGGCAATGCGCCGTCTTCGAAGGTTGCCGAATCAGACAGCCCCTCGTCAGCCTTGATGCGAGCGAGAACGCGACGTGGGCGCCCGCCGCAAGACGTCCCGGGGGCCCAGAGGATGGCGCGCCGCCGTAGTGGTCACCGAGTAGGCCGTGATACAGCGCGAGCCGCCGTGCGCCAGATGCTCGCCCAGACTCTCCGAGTCGATGACGCCCACGTCGCGCAGGGCATAGGGAATGTTACGGCAACCGCCAGAGTGGCCACCACCGGATGAACCGGGAACAAGAAGGGCCGCGACGGCGCCGGTCCCCGGGGGCGCCGCCACGGTTGGCCTCACGTGCCGGCTCGCCCGACCATCCTGGGCCCCGAGGCGTCAGTGTTCGAGATCGCAGCGCAGACAGCGACCAGCCTCGCAGCAGGCTTCCTCGGCAGTGATCGTCTGCACGACCTCGGCGAAGCTCCTCACGCGTGAGTCGGCGGGAACGTGCTCAGCCGCCACGCGCGGGACCTCCTCCTCGAGGCGGTCGAGCGGCACGTAGCGCGGCACCCTCCGGGCCTCCTGGATGGTGCTCAGGTACTCCTCCCTCATGCCGGTGCCGGTGAGCAGGCGCTCGATCGCGAAGGCCGCGCGCTGGCCATCCCCGATCGCCTCGATCAGGGTCGATGGGCCCCGCACCGAATCTCCACCGGCAAACACTTTGGGATGGGACGTCCGGAACTCGAACCTGTCCGCCGCTATCGTCCCCCGCGGAGTGACCGCGAGCTCGCCGGACAGCCAGCTCAGATCGACCGACAGGCCGACGGCCGGGATGATCGTGTCGCAGGGGATGACGAACTCCGAGCCTGGCACCGCGCGGGGACGGCGGCGCCCGCTCTCGTCGGGCTCGCCCAGCTCCATGCGCACACACTCGAGCCCGGACACCCGGCCGTCCTGGCCGAGCAAGACGCGGGCTGGAGCCGCCAGATACTCGAACCTCAGACCTTCCTCGTCTCCCTCCACGATCTCCCACTCGTAGGCCGGCATCTCGTGGCGGGAGCGCCGGTACACAAGCGTGACATCGCGCTCCCTACCGTCGATAGCCTGCAGGCGAAGCGCGCAACGAGCCGCGTCCATGGCGACTGAACCGCCACCGACGACCACCACCGAGTCGCCCACCGAGGCCCCGTTGTCGAGATTGACGTCTCGGAGGAACTCCAAGCCGACCAGGACGCCCGGGGAGTTCTCGTTCTCGATGTCGAGGGGATTGGAAACGTGCGTGCCCAAAGCCAGGAACACCGCCTCGTAGCCGTCGCTGAGAAGCGAGTCCAGCGAGAAGTCGCGTCCGAGCGCCTCGCCGAGGCGTATCTCCACCCCGAGCTCGGCGATGGCTTCGATCTCGCGCGCCACGACATCCTTGGGCATGCGGAACGCGGGCAGACCGACGGCAAGCATCCCTCCGGCCACGGACAGAGCCTCGAACATGGTGACGGGAAAGCCGGCCAAGGCGAGCTGATAGGCGCACGAAAGCCCCGCCGGGCCAGAGCCCACCACCGCTACACGTTTGCCCTGATCGAGCGGCCGAGGACGCACGATCTCGGTCGAGGGAGCGATGTCCCCCATGAAGCGCTTGACAGCCGCCACCGACACAGCATCATCGAGCTCGGCGCGCTTACACATGGACTCACAGGGATGATGGCACACGCGGCCGCAGATGCTGGGCAGCGGATTGCGCTCCATGTGCACCGCCATGGCCTCCTTGAACTGCCCGGCGGCCACCAGAGCGAGGTAGCTCGCCGTGTCGACCCCCGCCGGGCAGGTGTGACTGCAGGGAGCCTTGACCAGGCCCTCACACTGACAAGCCGCACAGTGCTTGTCGAGGATGTGGGCTTCGTACTCGTGGCGGAAGTACTTGAGCGTCGACAGCACCGGGTTGGGGGCCGTCTGGCCGAGCCCACACAGACTCGTAGCCTTGATCGTTTGCGCCAGCTTCTCAAGGCGGCCGAGATCGTCCATAGTGCCCTCACCGTTCGTGATGCGGGTGAGGATCTCAAGCATGCGTTTGGTGCCCAGCCGGCACGGCACGCACTTGCCGCACGACTCGGCCTGCGTGAAGTTGACGAAGAACCGGGCCAGGTCGACCATGCACGTCGTCTCGTCCATGACGATGACCCCGCCGGAGCCCATGATCGCGCCGGCGTTGCGGAGCGAGTCGTAGTCGATCGGTAAGTCGAGATGCTGCTCGCTCAGGCAGCCTCCGGACGGACCACCCATCTGGACGGCCTTGAAATGCCGATTGCGCGTGATCCCGCCGCCGATATCGAAGATGAGCTCACGGAGGGTGACCCCCATGGGGACCTCGACGAGACCCGTGTTGTTGAGCTTGCCGGCCAGCGAGAAGACCTTGGTGCCCGGGCTGTTCTCGGTGCCCATCGACCGGTACCATTCGGCGCCGCGATCGATGATCGCAGGGACGTTGGCCCACGTCTCGACGTTGTTGATGTTCGTGGGCCGGCCCCACAGGCCGCTGACCGCCGGGAACGGCGGGCGCGTGCGTGGCATCCCGCGCTTGCCCTCTATGCTGGCGATCAAAGCCGTCTCTTCCCCGCAGACGAAAGCGCCGGCCCCTTCCTTGACCTTGAGATGGAAGTTGACTCCACTGCCGAGAATATCGTTGCCCAGCAGCCCCCGCTCCTCGGCCTGGTCCAGAGCGATGCGAAGATGCTTGATCGCGCCGGGGTACTCCGCGCGGCAGTAGACGTACCCCTCGTCGGCGCCCATCGCATAGGCGCCGATCAACATGCCCTCGATGACGGCGTGAGTGTCGCCCTCCAGGAGCCCGCGGTCCATGAACGCCCCAGGGTCGCCTTCGTCGGCGTTGCAGATCACGTATTTCTTGTCGCTCTGCTGTGCGGCCGCGAGCTCCCACTTGCGCCCCGTAGGGAAGCCGCCACCGCCGCGGCCGCGCAGCCCGCTCGCCTTGACCGTCTCGACTACATCAGCGGGTGGCATCGCTTCGAGAGCCCTTGCCAAGGCCTCGTACCCGCCCCGCGCGATGTAGGCGTCGATGTCCGTCGGGTCGATCGTGCCACAGTTGCGCAGCACCACGCGCTTCTGCCCGGAGAAGAAAGGGATTTCCGGCTGGCGCGCGGTCGGGCAACCGTCGGCGCTGTGATAGGTCAGACGCGAGACGACCTCACCGCGGACGATGGTCTGGGCGACGATGTCGGGGACGTCGCCGGGCTCGACCATCTGGTAGAAGACATCCTCCGGGTCGACGACCACGACCGGACCGCGGGCGCAGAATCCGTGACAGCCCGTCGCCCGAACGGCCACCGAACCTGTGAGGCCGCGGTGCTCGAGTTCACGCTCAAAGGCGCGCATGATGTTCTCCCCGCCACCCGCGCGACAGCCGGTGTCCATGCACACACGCACGGTCTTTTCGGCCTCCGGGCGAGCACGCACCACGTCACGATATTCCTGCAGCGCGACGACCGAGGTCAACCGGCGCGACGGCAGGGGGAGCGCATCGGTGTCAGTCGTCATCGAGCTCACCGCCGTCACCGCCGATCCGTTCCAGCGCCGCCGCCGCCTTGGCGCCTGTCAGCTTGCCGAAGTACTGACTGTCGACGGTCATCACAGGAGCGAGCGAGCAAGCCCCCAGACAGGCCGCGGTCACGAGCGTGTGCTCCAGGTCGTCGCTCGTCGTGCCGGCTTTGATGCCGAGCTCGCTTTCGACCGCGCGTAGGACGCCGTGACCTCCGCGAACGTGGCATGCGGTCCCTTGACAGACGCAGATCTTGTGCCGCCCGCTGGGCACCGTCGAGAACTGAGCGTAGAACGTGATCACGCCGTAAGCGCGGGAGGCGGGCAAGCGCGTGAGACGTGCGATCTCGGTGACGACCTCATCGGGCAAGTAGCCGAAGTGGCGCTGGGCTCTTTGGAGGACGGGGATCAGGTCGCCCGACGACGCGTAGTGCTCGGCGACGATCTCCGCGAGCGGTGTGAGATCGAGCGAGGAGCCCGCTCCCTCCCGGCCCTCGAGCTCGCGCTCGGGGGTCAGCACGCGACGCGGCATGATGATCCTCCGGTTCGAAGACGCCCATCTCGCGCACGAGATGGCAGGCTTGGCCTGGCACGCGCGGGACCGATGGAGCCAGGACCCACGCGAGGCGTGAAGGTTATGAGCTTAACCACCATCAGTAGTAAGGAAAAGAATACATCAATGTGCGTGCACCTCGCAGCGTTGCTCCTCTTGGCTGCTAGGCGCACGCGCTCTGCGCCTTGCAGGCCGCAAGCGCGTTCTTCAGCAGCATCACGTTGGTCACGGGGCCCACGCCGCCGGGCACCGGCGTGGCGCTGCCGGCGACCTCGAGGACGCCTTCCCACTCCAGGCTGCCGACCTGCTTGCCATCGTCACCACGCATGGTGGTGACGTCGATCACCACGGCGCCCGGCTTCACCATGTCCCTCTTGATGAGGTTGCGCACCGGCGCTGCGCTGATGAGGACGTCGGCCTCGCGGCAGGCGGCGGGCACGTCCTTGCTGAACACGTGCACGACGTGGACCGAGGCATTGCGGTTGAGGCACAGCAGCGCGACTGGCTTTCCGACGATGTTGGAGTGGTTGACGATAGTGACGTCGAGGCCCTGCAGCTCCACGCCCTCACGGTCGAGGATCTCCATGCAGGCCGAGGGCGTCGCCGGCGCGAACAGCTGGTCGCCGAGCAGTACGTGGCCGATGTTGGCCGGGTTGACGCAGTCGAGGTCCTTGACCGGCGAGATGGCGTTGAAGACCTTGTTCTGGTCGATGCCACCGGCCATAGGCATCAGCGCCAGGATGCCGTGCACGTGGGCGTCGTTGTTGAGCTTGTCGATGAGGGCGAGGACTTCTTCTTCGCTGGTGCCGTCGGGCAAGGTGCTGTTGTAGTAGTTGAAGCCGACCGTGCCGGTGTTCTTCTCGATCTGGCCGCGGTAGAACTGCGCGCCGCCGTCGTCGCCCACCAGGATGGTGGCGACGCCGGGCTTCACTCCGCACGTCGCGAGCGCGGCGACCTCGGCCTTGATCTCTTCGCGTACCTGTGCGGCGATCGCCTTGCCGTCGATGATCTGAGCTGCCATGGCATCCCTTCCGTGTGTCGTCGGAGGTTGGTCTAGAGCTTGGAGAGCGTGATGGCCAGGACCTCTGCGCGCAGCGCCGCGGCCTCGGCCTGGATCTCGTCGATCCGGGCGGCGGCCGACTGCACGTACGCCTGATCCTTGATGGAGCCGAGGTTGATCCTGACGTTGAGCGCGGCGCCCACCACGGCGGCCTCGCCGAGGATAGCGCCGATGCCGGCGTCGGTGACCGCCTGCGGATTGCCGAGGCCGGCCGCGACCTTGGAGAGGCGGCACACCTCCACCGCGACGCCGCAGATCTCGAGCGGCACGTCGGCGGCGATGATCAGGCCATCCTGGATGGCCTGGCTGCGCGCCGCCTGCTCCTCGGCCGTCTCCTTGGGCATCTTGTAGGCGGCGATGACGCCGTTGTAGGCGGTGGTGTCTTCCTGTAGGAGTTGCTCGAGGCGACCGCGCGCGGCCTCGGACGCCGCGACCAGCGTGATCATCTGGGCCTCGACGCCGGCGAACTTCTCGCGCCCGCGGGTGAGATTGCAGACCATCGAGACAAGGGCGGCGCCGAGAGCGCCGGCGCAGGCGGACACGCTGCCGCCGCCGGGCGCCGGCTTGTTGGCGGCAGCGTCGTCAAGGTAGACCTGCAGCGGTTCGATGCAATACATGGTGGGAGCGTCGCTCAACGTGTACCTCCGAGTACGGCAGGGATGGCCGGCGCCGCCCGAGGGCCGCGTGCCGCGGCCCTTTGGGCGGCGCCGCGGGGCGGGCCGGCAGCGCCGGCCCGCCCCGGGCATCACCCGCAGGTCAGGTTCTAGAACAGGCCGATGATGCGGCCGGTCTCGACGTCGATGTCGACGTCGACGGCGGCCGGCCGCTTGGCCAGGCCCGGCATCGTGCGCATCTCGCCGAGCAGCGGGTACAAGTACCCGGCGCCGGTGGCCGGCCTGATGTCGCGGATCGGCACGCGGAAGCCGCGCGGCCGGCCCTTGAGCGCAGGGTCGTGACTGAGCGAGAGGTGCGTCTTGGCCATGCACAGCGGCAGCTTGTCCAGGCCCTGCTCGGTGAACTGCTTGATCTTGGCCTCGGCATCCGGCAGGTAGTCCACGCCGTCGGCGCCGTAGACCTTGGTGGCGATGGTCTCTATCTTCTCCTTGATGGAGGCGTCGAGCGAGTAGAGGAACTTGAAGTCGCCGCCCTTGTCGGCGGCCGCCTTGACGATCTCGGCGGCCTCCTGGGCGCCGTCGCCGCCCAGGGCGTGGACGTCGATCGGCACGGCGTCTTCGGCGCCGGCCGCGATGGCCTCCCTGCGCACGATCTCGACCTCGCTGTCGCGGTCGAAGGCGAAGCGGTTGATCGTGACCACCACGGGGATGCCGAAAAGCTTCATGTTCTCGACCTGCTTGGCGAGGTTCTCGCAGCCCTTTTCGAGGGCGGCGTTGTTCTCGGCCTTGAGCAGCTCGGGGTCGACCGGCAGGCCGCCGTGCATCTTCAGGGCCCGCATGGTGCAGGTGATGACCACACAGCTCGGCTCGAACCCGCCGTAGCGGCAGATGATGTCCATGAACTTCTCGGAGCCCAGATCGGCGCCGAAGCCCGACTCGGTGACGACGTAGTCGGCCAGCTTCATGGCGACCTTGTCGGCGATGATCGAGTTGTTGCCCTGGGCGATATTGGCGAACGGACCGGCGTGGACGAGGCAGGCATTGCCCTCGAGCGTCTGCACGAGGTTGGGCTTGATGGCGTCCTTGAGCAGCACCGCCATGGCGCCGCCGGCACCGATGTCGTCGGCGGTCAGCGGCTTTCCCGCAGTACTGTAGCCGAAGGTGATGCGACCGAGGCGCTCGCGCAGGTCCTTCAGTGAGGTGGCGAGGCCGAGGATAGCCATGACCTCGCTGGCGACTGTGATGTCATAGCCCGTTTGGCGCGGGATCCCGTTGAGCGTGCCGCCCAGGCCGTTGACGATCTCGCGCATGGCGCGATCGTTGAGATCGACGACGCGGCGCCAGGAGATGCTCAGAGGGTCGATCGCGAGAGCATTGCCGTGCATGAGATGGGTGTCGACCATGGCGGCGAGCAGGTTGTTGGCTACGCCGACTGCATGGATGTCGCCGGTGAAGTGGAGGTTGATGTCCTCCATCGGGACGACCTGCGAGTACCCGCCGCCGGCAGCGCCGCCCTTGATGCCGAAGACCGGGCCGAGCGACGGCTCGCGCAGGGCGAGCATCGTATCGATGCCGATGGCGTTCATCGACTCGGTAAGCCCGATGGCGGTAACGGTCTTGCCCTCGCCCAGCGGCGTCGGGGTGATGGCGGTGACGTTGATGATCTTGCCGTCGGGCTTGTCCTTGAGGCGCTCGAGCAGGGCCATGTAGTCGATCTTGGCCTTGTAGCGACCGTACAGCTCGAGCTCGTCCTCCAGGATGCCCGCATTCTTGGCGATCGCCTGGATGGGCTGCATGGTGGCGGCCTGGGCGATCTCGATATCGCTCGGCACCGGGGATTTGCGAACGGGCTTCGCAGACGATGTCAACGCGTCCTCCTTTGTTTCCACTCTTCCGCGCGTCTCACTGGGGGGAGCCTGTGCCGGGTGGCACGACGAAGCGGAGCTTTGTGATGGATTCTACAGGTGCGTATTCGAGAGGGTCAATTTGGTCAAGGGGCGGAAAGGGCCGGACGGACGACGGCGCCGGGACGGCGCACAAGCTCCGGCCTCAGGCGCCGCTGAACCGCGTGCGCGCCGCCGACTGGGCGGCCTCGTACACGACCTTGGCCGGCCGCCCGACGGCGGCCGCCACGCGACGCACATCCTCGAACTCAGGCGAGACGGTGGCGAGCTTTCCGTCCACGAAGCCCAATCGCACCGCCACCTCGAGCTTGCCGATCTTGATCGTCTCGTGCCGCTCCTCAGCGTACAGGCGCCCGCACGGCACCACGCGCAGCCCGAAGGTCGAGGTCTCGGCGAGGATGAGACCGGCCAGTCGATCGCGGTCCGCGGCGGCGGTCAGCACGTGCAGCACCACGCCCGGGCGGCCCTTCTTCATGAGCGCCTGGCTCATCCACACATCGACGGCACCGGCTTCGCGCAGCGTGTCGGCGGCGTGCGCCAGCAGCTCCGGGCTCAAGTCGTCGATGCTGGTCTCGAGCAGCACGTGGCCGCCGGGGCCATGGCCGCCGAAGGCGGCATCCGCCCCGGCCTCCGCGGCTCCGGCATCCGCGCTCGCCTCTCCGGCGGCCGGCGGCTCGACGCACACGGCGCGCAGCACGTTCGGCCGGCCGGGGACGTCACGCGTCCCGGCGCCGTAGCCGGTGAGCTCGATACGGCCCGCCGGCAGGCCCGTGAACTCCTCCGCGAAATGAGCGAGCAGCGCGGCGCCCGTGGGCGTCGTGAGCTCGCCCAGCGGCTGCCCGCCGGGCGCCGCGGGTCCGCCGGCCGTAGGCAGGCCTGCGAGCAAGGACAGCACGGCCGGCGCCGGCACCGGCAGCACGCCGTGCGCCGTCTCGATCGACCCGTCGCCCAGCGCCGGCGGCGAGGCCACGACGCGCTCCGGCGCAAGGCGGTGGAGCAGCGACACGGCGCTGATCAGGTCGACGGCCGTGTCGATGCCGCCGAGCTCGTGCAGGTGCTCCTCGTCGCGGCCGTGGATCTCGGCCTCGGCGGCCGCCATGCGCTCCGCGATCGAGGCGACGGCGTCGGTCACGGGCTGCTCCAGGTCCGACGCGTACATCGACATGATCAGCTCGTCGAAGGTGGCGAAGCCCGGGCCGTCCGAGACCCGGAACGACAGCGCCGCGAAGCCGCCGCGGCGCACCTCCTGGAGGGCGACCAGCCGTGGGTCGATGCCGGCAGCCGCCAGCGCCGGCCGCACGACGTCGTCCAGCGGGCCGGGGTCGTCAGGCCGCGCGCCGGACACGGCGAGCAGCGCGGCCACGAGCATGTCGCCGCTGATGCCGTTCGCGCAGTCGAGGTACAGGATCATCCCCGACACTCTACCCTTCCGACGCCGGAGTTGGACAGACCGCGAGCGCAAGAACGTCGGCAGTCCGGGCGGCGTCCTATACAATGCCGGCATGCGCATCGCCCAGATCGCCCCACCGTGGATCACCGTCCCGCCCGCCGGCTACGGCGGCACGGAGTGGGTCGTGCAGCAGCTCTGCGACGGCCTCGTCGCGCGAGGGCACGAGGTCGTGCTGTACGCTACCGGCGATTCCCACACGGCCGCCGAGCTCTGCGCCCTCTTCCCGCGGCAGATGCCCGAGGTGCTGGGCCAGACGAGCTATGACGCGCGCCACGTATCGTTCGCTTTCGCCGACATCGAGCAGGGCGACTTCGACCTCATCCACGACCACTCCGGCTTCCTCGGCATCGCCTTCAGCCGCTACCTCGCGGCTCCCATGGTGCACACGGTCCACTGCGCCTTCGACGACCAGGCGTACGGCTTCTACGAGCAGTTCCAGAACGAGGTCGCCTACATCGGCATCAGCGAGTACCAGCAGTCCATGGGGCCGGCCGGCATGAACTGGGCCGGCCTCGCCTACAACGCCATCGCCGTCGAGCAGTGGCCGTACACGCCGCAGAAAGGCGACTACCTGCTCGCCTTCGGCAGGGTGTGCGAAGCCAAGGGTTTCCACCTGGCGATCGCGGCCGCCAAGCGCACGGGTCACAAGCTCATCATGGCCGGCGTGCTCCAGGAGCCCTACCGAGACTACTTCGAAGAGAAGGTCGAGCCGCTCGTCGACGGCGAACAGATCGTCTATGAGGGCGAGGTGAGCGACGCGCGCAAGCGCGAGCTGTTCGCGCACGCCAAGGCGTTCGTCTTCCCCATCACCTGGCCCGAGCCCTTCGGCCTCGTGATGATCGAGGCCATGGCCACCGGGACTCCGGTCGTCGCGCTGCGGCAGGGCTCGGTGCCCGAGGTGCTCGACGACGGCAAGACCGGCTTCGTCTGCGACACCTTCGAGGAGTTCGTCGCCGCGCTGGGCCGCGTCGGCGAGATCGACCCCGCCGTCTGCCGACGCACGGTGGAGGAGCGTTTCACCGTGGAGCGCATGGTCGCCGACTACGAGGCGATCTACCGGCGCGTGCTCGGAGCGTGAGCCGGGCGCACAGCGACGCGGGGCACGGCGGCCTGGCGGAGTATCTGGCGGGCCGCGACTCGCAGCCGCTCTTTCTCTGCGGAGACGGCCTCGAGACACTGCGCCTCTTCCCCACCGGCTCCGTGGATTGCTGCCTCACGAGCCCGCCGTACTTCGGCCACCGGCGCTACGCCGGCGGCGGCCTCGGCGCCGAGGGCCGCTGGCAGGACTACTTGGCGGCACTCGGCGCCGTCACCGCCGAGCTCCGGCGCGTGCTGCGACCGACCGGCTCGCTCTGGCTCAACCTCGGAGACACCTACCGCGGCAAGCGCCAGCTGGGCATCCCGTGGCGGGTCGCCTTCCACCTCACCGACGAGCAGCACTGGACGCTTCGCAACAGCGTGGTGTGGCACAAGGTCAAGGGCGGCCCGGACAACAGCCGCGACCGGCTGCGCAACGTGCACGAGCTGCTGTTCCACTTCGTCGCGCAGCCCAAGGGGTACTACTACGACGCCGACGCCGTGCGCCGCGCGCCGCGCGCCGCGCGCGTGGTCGGCGGCGCCGTGGTCTCGGCCACCGGCGTGCGCGGCGTGCGCTACCGGCGGCAGATCGAGCTTTCAACGGCGCTGAGCGCGGCGGAGAAAGCGGCGGCGGAAGCCGCCCTCGACGGGATGCTGGCTGAGGTCGGTGCCGGCCGCCTCGCCGACTTTCGCATGGTCGTACGCGGCCAGCAGCGCACGACGCACTCCAACGAGACGGCCGTGTCGGGCCGCGCCAGGGAGTTGCAGGAGCGCGGCTTCTACTTTCTCCGCTACCATCCCGGCGGCGCCAAGCCCGGCGACGTCTGGGACATCATGCCCGAGGACACGCAGGGCCGCTCGGCGCACTTCGCGCCGTTCCCGGCCGATCTCTGCCGCATCCCCATCCTCGCCACGTGCCCGCCCGGAGGCGTGCTGCTCGACCCCTTCTGCGGCACCGGGACCGCGATGTGCGTGGCGATGGCGCTGGGGCGCCGCTCCATCGGTATCGACGTAGCAGAAGAGTACCTCGTCTTGGCGCGCGAGCGCTGCGCCCGGCACGCCTGACCCGAAGGAGCGTTTCGCCGCGCACTCGCCTGTACTACGATGTCCCGCACACGGCGCCGTGCAGGGCCGAAACTGAGGTGACGACCACAGAGCGGAGCGCGCATGCCCGAAGGCAACATCAACACGGAGATCGCGCAACACTTGAGAGAGCACGGCGGGCACGAGACTCACGGCGAGCCCCGCCAAAGGCGCATCGAGACCATCGAGATCCTCGAGGCGATCCTCCTCGCGATCGTCGCCCTCTCGACCGCACTCAGCGGCTACCAGGCGGCCAAGTGGGACGGCGAGAGCGCCAAGGCCTACGCGACCTCGTCCCGGCTGCGCGTGCAGAGCACCGACATCCAGCTCACCGGCAATCAGACGCTCCTCTACGACACCGGCACGTTCACCGCATGGTTGCAGGCCTACACGGCAAACGATGCGAAGCTCGCGGGCATCCTCGCCCGCCGGTTCACCCCAGAGTACAAGCTGGCCTTCGACGCCTGGCTGAAGCTCGATCCGCTGAACAAGCCCGGCGCGCCGCCCGGGCCCCGGTACATGCCCCAGTACAAGGACCCGTTGGCGGAGAAAGCGCAGAGCCTGGGCGACCAGGCCACCGAGGCGTTCAACGAGGGCGTACACGACAGGGGCATCGGCGAGGACTACGTGAGAGTCACCGTCATCCTGGCAGCGGTGCTGTTCCTGCTCGCCATCGGGCAGCGCTTTCGCGTCAGGGGCGTGCGCTTGACGGTGTCCGGAGTCGCCGGCGCGTTCCTCGTGTACTGCATCGTCCTGCTGATCAGCTACCCGCACGCCTGAGGCGCAGCGGGGGCGGCCGCGCCGGCGCGGGCCGGCGACCCGCGAGCGCCCGAGGCGTCAGCCGCCGCCGGAGAGCTTCGCGGCGATGTCGTCGAACTGCGCGCGCACCCACTTCTCGATGCTGTTGCCGTCGACGACGCCGCGGATGGCCTCGCCGCGGGCGCGCTTCTCGGCGGCCGGCATCGTCAGGGCCTCGTGGATCGCCGCGGCCTGCTGCTCGATGTCGAATGGGTTGACGGCCACGGCGAACATGCCGATCTCCTCGAAGGCCCCCGTGTTCTCGCTGAGGATGAGCACGCCGTCGCGCGTGTTGACCACCGGCCCCTCTTTGGCCACCAGGTTCATGCCGTCGAAGATGGCGTTGACCATCAGGGCGTCGTAGTGCCGGTAGGCGGCCAGCGTCTGCGGAAAATTGTCCTGGACGCGCAGGTCGATCGGCATCCAGTCGGTGTTGCCGTGTTTGGTGTTGATCTGTTCCACGATGCGCGTCACGCGCTCACGGTAGACCACGTATTCCTCTACGTCCTCGCGCGACGCCTGCAGCAACGCGAGGAAGGTGATGCGGTCCTTGAATTCGGGGTGCAGGTCGAGGAAGCGGTCGAAGGCGACGAACCCGCGGATCACGTTCTTGCTGAGGTCGAGGCGATCGACGCGGAGCACGAGGAACTCCCTGCGTCGCTGCAGGAGGCTGCGTTCCTCGGCCGCCACCCGCTGCGCCGTGGCGGCCTTGCGCAGCTCTTCCGGGTCGATCGACACCGGGTAGGCGCGCACCCACACCTCGCGGTCGCCGTAGGCGACCGCGAGGTGGCGCTCATCGACCTCCAGGTCGAGCAGGTCGCGGCAGCCTTGCAGGAAGTTCACGGCATAGTGGCGCGTGTGGAAGGCCACCACGTCGTTGCCGAGCAGGCCGGTGAAGACCGCCCGGCGCATCTCCTCGGGAAGGACCAGCCAGGCGTCGCTCTGTGCCCAGGGGATGTGCACGAACTGATGGATGAAGGCGCCCGGGACGGCGGCGCGCACAAGCGGCGCGACGCCGTAGAGGTGGTAGTCGTGGAGCATGACGAGAGCGCCGGGGCGGGCGGGCGGCACGGCCGCTTCTCCGGCGCCCGCCGCGAGAGCGCCCAGTTCGCCGGCGATCGCCTCCGCGAAGAGCCGCTGCACCGGCAGGTAGCCGTTCTCCCAAGCGTCGACCTCGTTCGGCGAGATGTCCGGATGGCGCCCGAGGTCCCAGAGGTAGTGCTGGATGAACCAGAGGATCGGGTTGGCGATGATGTTGTAGTACTTGTCGTAGACGTCGTGGTCGATGGCGACGTAGCGCACGCGGTACGCGTCGCCGTCGAGCTCGACCTCGACGGCCCGTCCCTCGGCGGCAAGGCGCTCTTCTTCGTCGCCCACCGCGGTCGCGACCCAGGTGCCGGGGTGTTTGCGCAGGAGCTCGGTGAGGACAGTCACGAGGCCGCCGGGACCGCGCGTCACCACCGGCTCCCCGGAGGGGTCGTTGTGGAACGAGACGGGGCCACGATTGGCGGCCACCACGAGACGGCGTCCTGCGAGATCGGCCGCGTGCACGCCGCGCCCCCTGCGTCGCTGTTCGGGTCCGGCCGGACCGGCGAAGCGTCGCCGGCCGGGGCCTACCGCCCTATCTTACCCGCCTGAAGGTCCGAGAAGAGCCTGAGGTCGTCGCGCAGCAGCCGCGGCGTGAGGAACTCGCGGCGCACGTGCTCCTTGCCCAGCAGAGCCATGCGCCGGTGCTTCTCGGGCTTCGCCAGGACCTGGAGGCACCGCTCAGCACACTGGGCCGCGGACTTGACGAGATACCCGGTGACGCCGTCCTCGATCTGCAGCGGGATCCCCCCGACGTCGCCGCCGATGGTCGGCCGCGCCTTCCACAACCCCTCGGTGACGGTGAGGCCGAAGCCCTCGCGCGTTGACTTCTGCACGATCACGTCGGCGTGGCTCTGGAAGGCGTTGATCTCCACCGAGCCCACGTTGTCGAGATTGGACAGAAGGAACACGTCGGGGTCGGCGGCCACATATTCGATCACCTTCTCCAGGTACTCCCAGCCCTCCGGATCGTCGCTCGCCATCGACCCCACGAGAGCGAGCTGCATCGCCGGGTAGTTCGCCTTGACGGCGCGGTAGACGTCGACGACGCCCAGCGGGTCCTTCCAGGGGTCGAAGCGCGAGACCTGCAGGAGAAGCGGGCGTTCCACGTCGATGCCGAACTGGCGCACGATGTAGGTGGCATCCTCGGCGGAGAGCTTCATGTTCTTGGGCGCCAGAGGGTCGATGGTCGGGGCGATCTCGCGCACCGGCACGGTGAGGCCCTGCGGCACGTAGTCACGCAGGGTGTAAACGGCCGCGTCGTAGCCGTTGATCGACGGGAGCAGGTAGTCGTACAGCCCCTGGTCCGGCGTGGACGTGTCGATGTGGCAGCGCCAGATCCACCGGGTCGACCGGTCCTGGCTCATGGTGACGTAGTCGCGCATGGCCAACGGCTGCGGATCGTGGACCATGACGAAGTCGTAGGCGCGCGTGAGATCGGCGGCGTTGGCGCGGCAGACGCTTTCGTAGAGCTCCCGCGCCTCGGCCGGGAAGTCCACAGCATGGCCCTGCAGGCCATTGTGGAAGCTCTTCGTCACGTTGTAGAACTCGGGCGGCGCCGTGATCACCTGCCACTCGGCCGGCAGTCCGGCGTCGGAGATGAGCGGCACCAGGGCGTAGAGGATCTCGGCCACGCCGCCGCCGAAGGCGGTGGCGTTCACGTGCAGCACGCGCTTCCCGCGGAGCTCCGCGGACAGCTCGTCGATCTCGGCCATGAGCTCCCTGGGGACGATGGAGCGGTAGTCGGCCAGGGCCTTGTGGCCGACGTTGACCTCGTGCATGGTACCTCCGTGACGGCGGGCGTCGCAGCCCGCCGGATGTCGCAGTGACGGTACGGCCGCGGCGGCGCAGTCGCCTCGCGGTCCGAGTAGTACACCACAACGGAGGCGTCGGCTAAACTCGGGCCGTGCGCACCTCGTCCACACCGCCGCCGGAGACGCTCGTCATCGCCTCCGATGAGCTCGAGCTCGCCGGCCTGCTCTTCCGGCCGGCCGGCCCGCCACGCGGCGCCCTGCTGGTGTGCCACGGCGCCGGCAGCCGCAAGGAGAACCACGGCGTCATGGGCGAGCAGGCGGCGGACGCGGGGCTGGCCGCGCTGACCTTCGACTTCCGCGGCCACGGCGAGAGCGAGGGCGTCATGGGCCCGGAGGGCTGGCACGACGCCGTCGCGGCCGGTGAGGCGCTGCTGGCCGCGAGCGACGCACCGTGGCTGGCGGCGCGCGGGGCCAGCATGGGAGGGTGCTTCCTGCTGCTGGCGACGCGCGCCCACCCACGGCTTTACCGCTCGCTGGTGCTCCTCTGCCCGGCGGACGGACCGTCATTGCTCGCCGGCCTCGACGACCTCGAACAGCTCAAGCGCGACGACGACCCCGACCGGGAGTACTACGGCCGTTTCGACGCCACCACCTTGCGGCCGTATCTGCGGCGGCTCGACCTCGTCGCGGCCGCGCGCGGCGTGCCGCGCGTGCTCCTCGCGCACGCCCGGGACGACGAGGCGGTGCCGTTCTCGCACAGCGAGCGTCTGGCGGCCGTTCTGGCTGACCCGACGCGTTTCATCGCTCTGGAAGAGGGCGGCCACCACGGTCCCGGACGCTCGCCCGAGGTCGCGCGGGCGACGCTCGACTGGGTCGTGACGAACGGTGGGTGAGCGGGCCAGCGCGACACGCGCAGGGGAGGCGCGGACCGGTCCCCGGCCGCGCGGCCAAGGTGAGGCACCGCGGCAACTCGCAAATCTCGGTGCCCGCCTCTCAGGCGGGCGTCAGCTCACGACCGACCAGACGAGAGCGCAAGCGTTGCGCCTCAATGTTGAAGTCACGCGCGCACCACCGTCCGGTCCCGTCGTAGGCTCCCATTCCTCATGTCATGTCACCAGTCGGATTGCGGTCTGCCGATGAAGAGGAAGTGCTCCGAGAGGCCAATCCCCTCCGCTGTGGCAGCCGTCGCCTCAACGAGGTCGAGCCAGGCCTGCTGAGCATCGGGACTGATCTCGCTGAAGATCTTCTGCCGGCTCCCGGTGAACGACTCGATTCCGACGAACATCGCCTCCTCGAACACACCCTCGAACAGGGCCCGGAACTCGGCTGCGCCGGTGAAGTGTGCGTGGCCGATGGTGGGGGCGAGGTCGGGCTCGACGATGCCATCGGCGACGAACTGCCGATAGTCCTCGAGCGGCTCGATGCACCGCTCCGGTTCGAGGTAGTACCCGCCGCCGACCCCCACGATCCGATTGCAGCCCGACGCGGCGAGTAAGCCGTCGCCGCGCAGAACGCGACGCGCTTCACGCACAGCCCTCTGACGCTCGGCCAGCGTGAGCAGATGGCAGAGTGGCCCCAGGAGGAGCACGGCGTCCCAGCTGGCGTCGGAGAGGTGGGCGAGATCGGTGGCCGAGGCAACCTGGGCGTCGAGGACGTGCCCAGACAGACCGCACGACTCAAGGCGGCCGAGCGCTGTCTCGAGCAGTCGGGCGGACACATCGACGAGGTGGAGCCTACATCGGCGCCGGGCCAGTAACTCGTCATAGTGCCCGACGCCGACGTCGGCCACGGTGCTGCCGGATGGGACGAAGCGCTCCAGGTAGCGCTCGGTCATCTCGCGCTCTACGGCACTGTGCTGCTCGAGCCGCGTGACCTCGTACTCGCACGCGACGTCGTCGTAGTGCTGACCCACCGCACGGTGACGATCGTTCAGGCGGCTATCCGTGCGACCCCCCGACGAACCACGTGACCTGCTCTGCTCCGCGCAACAAGGACCATGCAGTCTGAGTGGATCTCGGCGGTACCCTGCTCTTTTGTGCGTGAGCGGTCATTTCGATCACGCGTGATGGTGTGACGCGGACTGCGTCCCGCTCTCGTGGAGTGCGAGACAACACTACCGTTCTTGGCAGGCCCTGCACATGATCCTTTGGGCGCGTTCGGCCCACCTCACCGCGCGAGGCATCCGCTCCTCTTGACTAATGTCAGGCTTCCCTGCTGCCGATAGTTAGGTTATCCTTACAAGGAGCCCAAACACATCGCATCTCACGGAGGTGCGTCTGTGATGGGGAGTGTGCCGAGGCGCCGGAGGAGACCGTGAACAAGCTCACGCAGAGCACCGAGGAGTATCTCGAGGCCGTGTTCAAGCTGCAGCGCGGCGGCTCCCCCGTCACCGTCAAGCGCCTGGCCGCGGAACTCGGAGTGGCTCCTCCATCGGTCTCCGAGATGCTGGCCCGGCTCCGCGCCGCGGGTCTGGTGACGCCGCAGGGCGAGGTCGGCATCAAGCTTACTCCCAACGGCGAACACGAGGGCGCGGCGCTCGTGCGCCGTCACCGTCTCAGCGAACGCTTTCTCGTCGACTACCTCGACATGCCCTGGGATGCCGTGCACGATGAGGCCTGCAAGCTCGAGCACGTGCTCAGCCGGGAGGTCGAGGCGCGGCTCGCGGAGCAGCTCGGCAACCCCACGACGTGCCCGCACGGGCACGCCATCCCCGGCGAAGACGGGACGCTTCCCGACGACGCCATGCGGCCGCTCGTCGAGTTCGGCGCCGGGGAGCACGGCGTGATCGGCTGTATCACCGAGGAGGACGGCGAGCTGCTGAGGTACCTCGGTTCCCTCGGCCTGCTGCCCGAGACGCCCGTCGCGGTCGAGAGCGTGGCGCCATTCGGCGGCCCTCTCCTCGTCCGCGTGGCCGGCTCGCAGTACGCCCTCGGGCGCGAGGTCGCGGGCAAGATCCTGGTGCGCGCCTGACCGCCGTGGCGACGGTTTTCACACGGCGCCGCGAGAAGACCGGCCCGATGCGCGGCGAGCGTCCGCTCGTCGCCTGTCTGGCCGGAAACCCCAACGTCGGCAAGAGCTCGCTGTTCAACGCCCTCACCGGCGCCGGCTGCGAGACCGCCAACTGCGCCGGTGTGACGACGGAGGCGTGCACGGTGTGCACGCAGTGGGGCGGCCGGCACGTCGAAGTCGTCGATCTACCCGGCACCTACTCTTTGGACGGCCAAGGGGGCGATCAGCGCGCCGCACGGGTCGCCCTGCTCACCCGCGAGCCGGACGTGGTCGTCGCGGTCGTCGACGCCACGAATCTGGGCCGCAGTCTGTACCTGCCCCTGCAGCTTCTCGACCTCGGCTTCCGCGTGGTCGTCGCGGTCAACCTGTCCGATGAGGCGCGCCGCCGCGACCGCGACGTGGACGCCGAGGCGCTCGCCCGTGAGCTCGGCGTACCGGTGGTCGCAACGGTGGCGCCTCGGGGTGAAGGTCTGCCGCGACTGGAGGCCGAGATGTTGCGAGTCGCAGCTTCAGTCAACGGCCTCGGGCGGGCCGCGGGCACGCCCCTTCCCGAGGGCGTCGCCGACCGCGTCGCGACGCTCGCCGCCGAGATCTCCGCGCGGGCCGCGGAAGCCGGACGCCCGCCCTTCGGGCTGGCGCCCCGCGCCGCGGCCATCACCGTGCTCGAGGGCGACGCCGAGGTCGTCGAGGCGCTCCAGCTCGACACGGCCGGGGTGCTCACGTCCGACGACGACGGCCTCGCGCTGGCCATCGCCCAGGCGCGTCATGCGGAGGCGCGGCGGCTCGCGGTGGCGGCGCAGGCGCCCCCGCCGCGAGCCGCCGCCGACACCTGGTGGCGCCTCACCACCTCGTCGCGCACCGGCATCCCCATCCTCATTGGGGTCATCGCCGCGATGTTCGCCACGCTCTTCGTGGTCGGCGACGTACTCTCGCGCCTGCTCACCGGCGCCTGGGCGGCCTGGGTGTCACCGGCCGTCACCTCGGCCGTCACCGATATCTTCGGTAACGGCGTACTAGGCCGTACCCTCTTGTGGGGAGTCGACGGCGGCATCCTCGCCACGATCGCTGTCGGCATCCCGTACATCCTCACGTTCTACTTCCTGCTGGCGTTCATCGAGGACACCGGCTACATGAACGCCGCCGCCTTCCTCAGCGACCGCGTGATGCACCGCTTCGGCCTGCACGGGCGCGCCGTGATCCCCCTGATCGCGGCCGGTGGCTGCAACGTGCCGGCGATCATCGCCACACGTTCGCTGCCGACCAAGCGCGAGCGCGTGATCGCCTCGGCGCTCGCCACGCTCACACCCTGCAGCGCCCGCACCGCCGTGATCATCGGCGCGGTGGCGGCGTTCGCCGGCTGGCAGTGGGCCCTGTTCACCTACTTCGTGGTCTTCGTCATCGGCGTCTCGGCCGGGCTCGGCCTCAACCGGCTCCTGCCCGGGCAGAAGGGCGCCTTTGTCATGGAGATGTTCCCCTTCCGTCGTCCGGTGATCCGCCAGGTGGCCGCCAAGACGTGGCGGCGCTTTCGCGAGTTCGTGTGGGACGCCGCGCCCATCATCCTCATCGGCAGCATGGTGCTGGGCGCCCTCTACGAGACCGGGCTTGTGTGGAAGCTCACCGCTCCCCTGTCGCCCGTGGTGGAGGGCTGGCTCATGCTTCCCGCCGTCGCCGGGCTCACGCTGGTCTTCGCCGTGCTGCGCAAGGAGCTGGCCCTGCAGCTTCTGCTGGTGTTCGCCGCGGTGAGCGCCGGCGGCGCGGTGGCCAACATCTCGAGCATCATGACCAAGCCGCAGATCATCACGTACGCGATCGTGAACACGATCTACATCCCCTGTCTTGCCACAATCGCCGTTCTGCGGCGAGAGCTGGGCTGGAAGTGGACGGCGACGATCTCAGCCGGCACCATCGTGCTGGCTCTTGCCGTCGGCGGGGTCGTCGCCCGCCTGCTGCCGCTCATCGGCGCCTGACCGCCACTCCACGTCGCGCGGCGACCGGTCGCGAGTGCTCCGCGCCGGGTGGTAGAATGCGGGCCGGAGGGGGCCAACCTCGTGAACCATCCCGCGTCAGACATCCGCAATCAGGCTACGCGCCTGCTCGATGCGGCCGGCATCTCGCACGAGCCGGTGTCGCTGCGCGATGTCGTCAGCGCGCTCAATCTCGAGCTGGTCAGCAAGACTCGCGAGCCCTTTACCAGCGAAGCCGCCCTGGAGCCCCTGGGTGACGGGCGCGCCATCGTGCTCAACGGCTCCGGCGACTCTGGCCGCCGACGCTTCACGATCGCCCACGAGATCGGCCACTTCGTGCTGCACCCGGAGCGCTGCCGTCCCGAGCGCGGCGGCGGCGTCAACGAGGCGGGGCGCATGGAGGAGCGCGAGGCCGACACGTTCGCCGCCGAGCTGCTCATGCCCGAACATCTGGTGCGCGACGCGGTGCGCGAGCAGGGCCTCGATGTCGCTCGCCTCGCAGATCGCTTCGAGGTCAGCCGCAAGGCCATGCAGACGCGCCTGCGAGGCTTGGGCCTGATGGAGCGCCACAGCGCCCGTTAGAGGGTCGCATCGAACGAAAACGGCCCCGAAGAGCGGGCCGCGATTCCCACAGAATCCCCGGAAACACTTGGAGCGGATGACGGGAGTCGAACCCGCGATCTTCAGCTTGGGAAGCTGACGTGTTGCCAACTACACTACATCCGCCCGCAGCAGTAGTTCACCACACCGGCCGCGCCCCCGCAACTGCGCCGGTCAATCCTTGAGCTCGGACAACCGCACGCAGGCGAGGAAGCCGCGGTAGACCTCTTCGAAGTCCACCCCGGGGATCTCCAGAGTGCGCCCGTCCAGGCGCCGCACGCCCGGGCAGCCTTCGGCGACGTCGCAGAACTCGACACGCGTGAAGGTCAGCCGCAGGGCCTTGCCGTTCCAGGCGAGCGGGGCCGGCTTGTCGTCGGCGCGCAGTGCGCGCTCGACGTCGTCGCGAATGCGTACGCGGGCGTCGTCCGGCGAGAGCAAGACGGCGGCGAGCCGCGTGATCCCGGTCTTGACAACGGTGGTGACGATGCCCGGCACCAGCGCCTCGGCCTCGGCGGCGGCCTTGTCGTCGCCGGAGAGATAGACGGCGGGCACGCCGAAGTGCCCGGCCAGCAGGGCGCCGAGGCCGAACTCGCCGACCTCCAGATCACCGAGCGTGGCGGCGAAGACCTTGTAGTTCCAAGTGTGCTCGAGAACGGCCGCGGCGGTGCCGGCGCGCGCGTGATAGCCCACGAACAGTGCGCCGTCGTAGCCGCGTGCGATGCCTTGAAGCATGCTGTACGGTGTCGGGGAGCCGCCTACGAGGACGGCGCGCGGGGGCAGGTCGGCAACGTCAAGGTTGCGGCCGTCCGCGTGCGCGTCACAGACGACGACCTCGTCGGCGCCCGCCGCGACACAGCCCTCGAGCACCGCGTCGAGATCGGCGCGCATGTGCTCGCGGGCGGCCTTCGCGGCTGGTCCTTCACGGTCCGTGTCACGTTCGGACACCACGCCCGTGATGCCTTCCAGATCGATGGCGATGAACAGCTTCAAGGAGCCTCCGGGGACGTGGCGGCGGGCCGCCTCAGATGCGTGGGACGAAGGATTCGGGCGCGCCGTCCTGGCCCACCCGCCGCGCGAGGGCGGCGATGAGATGCGCCGCGGCCTCCAGATCGTCGCCGTGCGCGACCTCGAGCGGAGAGTGCATGTAGCGGACCGGGAGGCTCAGCGAGAGCGTCGCGGCGGCGCCGGCCGCCATGAGCTCGTCGGCATCGGTGGACATCGCCTCGGGAGCGGCCTTGAGCTGCACCGGGATGCCTTCCGCAGCCGCTACTTCGCGAGCGATCGCCAGGAGGCGTTGGTTGCTGCCGGCGCCGCGGCCGAGCACCGGGCCGGCGCCGAGCTTGACCTCGCCGGCGAGCTTCTTGGCGTCGGCGGCGGGTGTGTCGCTGCAGAAATCGGCGTCGACGACGATCATGACGGCCGGCGTAAGCCGCTTCGCCTGCGCCTTGGCGCCCATGAACGTGGTCTCTTCGTGCACGGTGGAGACGCCGCTGAGCCGCGCCGCGCCCGGCTCGGCGGCGTAGAGCTCGAGGGCGCGCACAAGGCAGTACACACCGGCGCGGTCGTCAAGCGCCTGGGTACCGAAGACGCCTGGCGACAGTTCGATGAACTCGGGCGTGAACGTGATGGGGTCGCCGACCGCGACGCGCTCGAGCGCAGCCTCCCGGCTCGAGGCGCCGATGTCGAGGAACTGCTCGGCGAGAGCCGGCGCCTTGTCGCGCTCGTCGGCGGGGATGAGGTGCGTGGGCTTTTTGCCGCCGACCGCGTGCACCGGGCCGCCGGCGCCATGGATCACGAAATGGCGGCCGGGGACGAGCAGGGGCGCGACGCCGCCGATCTTCTCGACGGAAGCGTAGCCGTGATCGTCAACATAGGTGACGATCAGGCCGATCTGGTCGGCGTGCGCGGTCACGACGACCTGCTGGTCGCCGGCGGGACCGACGTCGAGCCAGACGTTGCCCAGCGGGTCGACCTGGACCTCTCCGAGGGGCGCCAGGCGCCGGCGTACAACTTCTTGGGCCGGCGCCTCGAACCCCGTCGGGCCCGGGGCGAGGCACAGCGACTTCAACAGTGCGGCGTCGGCGGACACGGGCACACCTCCTTCAGGCACTGAGGCACGATTCTACAATATGCGGGGCGTGAGTTTGGAGACAGCGGGAATACGTAGCACTACATACGTACTGCATGCAGAGTGCGGACACATCCCGAGATTATCTGGCGAAAGGGGTCGTGATGGAAGAATCCGGCCGGCCCAGTTGGCTACGCAGCACGAAAGGAGCGCCCTTCACCGGCATCGGCTCCCTGGAGGCCGACATCCTGGCAGTGGTCTGGCAACACGATCAGACCACAGTCCGGCAAGTCTACGAGACGCTGCGCGAGCGCCGGCAGATCGCCTACACCACCGTGATGACGGTGATGAACAACCTCGTCAAGAAGCATCTCCTCGTCCAGGACAGGACGCGCATCGCCTACGTGTACACGCCGGCGATCCCCGGACGCGAGGTAGCCCAGACCGTCCTCGAGAGCGTCGTCGACCGCCTCTTGACAGGGCAGTACAACGTCGCGGTATCGCAGCTGCTCAAGCTCGACAAGGAACTCACGCCGGAGCAGACCGAAGAGCTCCGCGTCTGGGCGCGCGAGCGCTTCGGCGCGTAGAGCCCCTTACATCGCCTCCGGCGCGCTCACCCCGAGGAGCGCCAGCCCGCTCGCCAGCGTGTCTCTGGTGGCCCCGCAGAGCGCGGCCCGGAACCTGGTGGTATCGGGGTCGTCGCTCAGCACCCGGCAGTGGCGATAGAACACGTGGAACTCCGCCGCCAGCTCCCCGAGATAGGTGTGCACGCGGTGCGGTGCGCGCTGATCGGCGGCCGCGAGCAGCACGTCGGCGTACCTGGCCAGCGCGCGCACCAGTGACCTCTCGTGGCCGTCCACGGCGACGGCCGGCAGGGCTTCGTCGGCCGACCCCTCCCCTACGCCCTCGAGGTTGCGGAGGATGCTGCAGATGCGCGCGTGCGCGTACTGCACGTAGTAGACGGGGTTCTTGTTCGACTGCTCGCACGCGAGGTCGATGTCGAGCTCGAGCGTCGTGTCGTGCGAACGCCCGACGAGCAGGAAGCGCGCGGCGTCCACGCCGATGGCGTCAAGGAGGTCGTCGACCGTCACGATGTCGCCCTTGCGCTTGCTCATGCGCTTGGCTTCGCCGCTCTCCAGGAGATTCACGAGCTGCCCGATGATGAGCTCGAGGCGGTCGGGATCGTGTGGCGGCAGGGCCGTGAAGGCGGCCTTCATGCGCGGCACGTAGCCGTGGTGATCGGCTCCCCAGACGTCGATCATGTGCGCGAACCCGCGGTCCATCTTGTCGCGATGGTAGGCGATGTCGCTGAGGAAGTAGGTGGGATCGCCGCTGGAGCGGATGAGCACGCGGTCCTTGTCGTCGCCGTACCGCGTGGTCTTGAGCCAAACGGCGCCGCCCTCGTCGTAGAGGAGGGCTTCGCCGTCCAGATCGGCAAGCGTCTTGCCGACCTCGCCGGCGAAGCTCCGATGCTCGACTTCGCCGGCGTACAGCGAGCTCTCCTGCGCCCACACGTCGAACGGCACGCGCAGGCGCTCGAGCGTGAGGCGGAACTGGGCCAGGATGGCGTCGCGGCCCCATTCTTTGATCGCCGCGAGCGCGTCGGTGGCGAGCGCGGTCACATCGGGGGCGGCCGCGGCAACGGCTGCGCGGTAGCGGTCGCCCACCGCCGCGATGAGGTCATCCGCGAGGCCCAGAAGGTACTCCCCCTGGTAGCCCTCTTCCGGTACCGGCGTGTCCAGGCCGAGCCGCTCGCCGTAGCGCGCCGCGAGCGACTGCCCGAAGCGCAGCATCTGCGTGCCGTAGTCGTTCACGTAGAACTCGCGGGTGACGTCGTGACCGACGAACGTGAAGATGCGGCAGAGCGCGTCGCCGTACGAAGCGTACCGCGCGTGCCCGACGTGGAGCGGGCCCGTGGGGTTCACGCTCACGAACTCGACGTTCATCTTGAGGCGCTCGCCGAGGGGCAGCGCGCCGCGTCCGAAGTCGGTGCCCGCGGCGCGCATGCGCTGCACGGCGCCGCGGTACCAGGCCGCGTTGAGGAACAGGTTGAGGAAGCCCGGGCCGGCCACTGAGGCGCGCTCGCAGAGCGCGGCTCCCGGGCCGGCCTGCCAGCGCTCGCCAAGTGCCTGGGCCAGCTCGCGCGGCGGGCGGCCGGCACGCTTGGCGCTCACCATGGCGGCGTTGGTGGTGAGGTCGCCGTGTTCGGGGCGGGCGGGCAGCGCCAGCTCGACGGCCGGCACGTCAGCGTCGGCCACGCCGGCCTCGGTGAGCAGCTCTCGCAGCGTCGCAGCCAGCGAAGTCGCGAGGCCGTCCAGATCGTAGAGGTCGTCGGTCATGGCTCACCGCCCGTCGTAGTGGGCGCGCCGACGGGGGCGCCGGCGCGGAAGCCCATTCTAGCGGCCCCGGCCGGGCGGTGCGATTGCCGCCCGGCACCCGCCCGCGGGCTCAGTGGTGGTACGGCTCGCCGCGCAGGATCTTGCCGGCGCGGAAGAGCTGCTCCAGCAGGACGACCCTCGCCAGCTGGTGCGGCAAGGTGAGCGCCGAGAGGGAGAGCCGCTCCGCGGCGCGTCCCTGCACGTCGCCGGCGAGTCCCAGCGAGCCGCCGATCACGAAGCCCGCGCCGCCGCGCTCGAACGCCCTCTGCAGCCATGCGGCGAATGCCTGAGTGTCGACAACGCGCCCGTCCACGGCGAGCGCGCCGACGACAGGCGCCTGCGGCCATGCCGCGAGCAGGCGACGGCCCTCTTCACGCAGCACTTCGGCTTCGCTGCGACCGCGCAGCGACACCTCCTTGACCTCGCGCACGGAGACCGTGGCGTGCGGTCGCAGAAGGTCCATGAAGTGGTGCGCCGCGGGCTCGAGGTCGCGGTGCAGCGACCCCACGGCGAGGATCTCGACGCGTGCCGCCACCGTGGCGACGCTCAGCGCCGGGGCGGGCGAGAGTAGAAGGCGACACGGCCCGCGCCTGCGGCCCGGGCCGTGTACATGGTGGTGGCGGCCTTGGCGACCAGATCTTCGACCGTCCGGCCATCGCCGGGGAAGCTCGCGACGCCGGCCGAAGCAGTGAGCGCGAACGTGCGGCCGCCGGTCTCGACGGCCAGCTGCTGCATCGTGCCCAGCACGCGCTCCAGAGCCGCGTCGGCCTGCTGTTCGGCTGTCTCCGGCAGCACCAGCAGGAACTCGTCGGCGCCATAGCGGCACACCAGGTCGCAGTTCCGCAGCTGCGCGGTGAGGGCGGCGGCCCAGTGGCACAGGACCTCGTCTCCGCCCTCGCGCCCGGCCTCTTCATTGACCGCGCGGAAATCGTCGAGGTCGAGCATGGCGA
Organism: Thermoleophilia bacterium; assembly: GCA_017882325.1. GTDB lineage: Bacteria > Actinomycetota > Thermoleophilia > UBA2241 > UBA2241 > CAIXSE01. Next base: position 14,779 of record JADGPQ010000001.1, on the reverse strand, counting down.
ACGCCACCGTGTGGCCGTGACGCCCGGCGCGCGCCAGCTCAAAGGCCGCGCGCTCGCGGAGCTGGCGGAAGTTCACGAGCCCGGTGAGAGGATCGTGCGTCTCGTGCTCGCGGCGTTCGCTGATGAGGCGCAGGTTGTCCAGCGCCACTTCGGACTGGTCCGCGAGCTGCGTCAGCAGGCGTCGCTGCGCGTCGGGGTGGAACCCGTTCTCGCGATAGAGATAGCCCGCGTGCTCGCCGTTGTAGCCCTCGAACTGGCACACCGTGTCACCGAGGCCCCAGCAGAGCGTCTCCTTGGTGACGACCTCCCTGCCGGTGATGCCCTCCAGCACGCCGTCGACGAGGCCCCGTTCGAAGTCGCAGACGGGGGTGCCGCCGGCCGGCAGCCGCTGGCAGCTCAGGCAATGACCCAGCTTGACCAGCACCCGCTCTTCGTCGAGCTCCACCTCAAGGTCTCCGAGGCTCATGTGCCGGAACCAGTCTTTGAGGCCCTGGATGGAGTGGATGCCGAGCTCGCCGCTGAACCGTTTGCTCGCCAGGTAGATGGCGGGGCCGGCGCTGGCCCCGAGGATCTCGGGCAGGACGGAGAATTGCAGCAGGCGAAGCAGGGCCACGGGTGCTGCGGCGCCGTCCGGGGTGTGTTCGAACACCTGCGCAGGGGTCGGCCAGGCACGCTTCTCCTCGGCCGTCGTGAGCGCGATCACGTTGCCGAGGGTGCGCGCGAACACCGTCGCCAGAGTCATCTCTTCCTGGGAACGAAGCGTCATGCCTGTCCTCCCGCCCGCGCGGCCCCTGGGCCAGCGGTCCCCTCTCGTCTCAGCGCGCGACCCGGAAGCCCGCCGGGCGTCTGCGCACTTATACTATAGAGGAAGGAGAGGCTTCTGGGGGGTCGCACTCTGCGTTACCTCCCCCGAAGCGTTGTCAAGACAGTTCACGCGAGGAGGGCGAATCGATGGCCGACGGACGCGGCGATGCGGGATCCCGGCCGGCGATTCCCCGCGCCAAGGTGGAGTTCCGGCGGCGCGCGCTCGCGGCGCGCGACGCCCTGCCGGGCGCGGAACGCGCCCTGCTCAGCGTCGCCGTCTGCGCCCGCGCCGCCGCTCTCCCCGAGCTGGACAAGGCCGGCACCGTCATGCTCTTCGCCGCGTTCCGCAGCGAGGTCGACACGGAGCCCCTCGTGTCGTGGGCCCTCGAGCAGGGCAAGACCGTCTGCTTGCCGCGCGTGCTGAGACCCCGTCACATGGCCGCGTATCGGATAGCCGACCCGGCGGCTGACCTGGTGCCCAGCGCCTGGGGCGTCCCAGAGCCGCGCGAGGGTCTCGAGGAGGTGCCTCCGGAGCGTATGGACGTGGTCGTCGTACCGGGTGCGGCGTTCGACGCCGCTGGAGGGCGCTGCGGCTACGGCGGCGGCTTCTACGATTCCTATCTGCCGCGCACGCGTCCGGGCATCCCGTGGGTGGCGCTTGCGTTCGAGGCCCAGCTCGTGGACGAGCTCCCCTGCGAACCGCACGACCTCGCGGTGGGCTCCGTGGTCACCGAGGCGCGAGTCATCCGGACACGTTAGGCGAGCCTCAGGCGCCGGACAGCAGCGCCGCGGCCAGATCGCTCGCAAGCCGACGGGCGGCGGCGAGGAGCTCCGGCTGCTTCGCCGCGGACCCCGCCGCGTCGGCGTACCCTCTCACGCTGAAGATCGGCACCTCCCCGTCGGTGGAGAGCGCGACGTAGCGGCGCAGCGCCGCCAGTGTCTCGTCCAGGCCCGTCTCCGCAGTGATCGCCACGAGGCCCACCACCTTCGCCCGCAACCACTCGTCGTGCGCGTACCGAAAGACGTTGCGATCCATGAAGGCTTTCATCTGCGCGGAGACGTTTTCGTAGTACACCGGCGTCGCGAGGATCAGCCCGTCGGCCGCATACACCGCGTCGAGGATGTCGGCGGCATCGTCGCCGTGCGGGCACGCGCGCCGGTCGGCGCAGTCGTCGTGGCCCAGACAGCCGGCCATGCGGCGCTCGCTCAGCACGATCTTGTCGACACGGATGCCGCGACGGCCCAGCTCCTCGTGCGCGACATCGACGAGCAGCGCGGTGTTGCCGTGCGGCCGGGGGCTGCCGACAACGGCGACCACCAGCGGTCGTCCTGGCTCAGGCACCCTGCAGGGCGATCTGGATCTCGTCGCGCACGCGGAGGAGAGTCGCGGAGATGGCATCCGCATCCGCGTAGAAGCGGGCGGCGGGCATCGGCACGGAGATCGCCGCCACGCTTCCGTCGAGGTCGGTGATGGCCACGCCGGCCCCACAGATGCCGGCGTGATGCTCTTCCCGATCGAAGGCGAGGCCCGTGCGGCGGACTTCCTCGAGCTCGCGCAGCAGATCGTCGCGCGAGACCGGCGTGTGCTGAGAGGGCGTCTCGAGCCTCTTGGGCAGACGCCGCTTGAGCTCGTCAGGGGGCAGCTGCGCCAGAAGGACCTTGCCGTTGGACGTGCAGAAGGCCGGGAAGCGGGCGCCGACGCGAGAGACTACCATGAGCGAGCGCTGCGGCGCGGGATGCTGGGCGATGAAGAGCACGTGCATGCCGTCGAGCACGCCGAGGTCGACGGTCTCGTTGAGCTCCCTCGACAGGCGCTCGAGGTACGGGCTCACGACCGTCGGCAGGTCGCGCCGGCTCGCCACCGCCAGCTGGAGAAGACCCGGCCCCAGGTGAAGGCGGCCGGTGGCCTCGTCGGCGCAGACGAATCCCTCTTCCTCCAGCGCGTACCGGATGCGATGTACCGTCGTGCGTGGCAGGCCTGCGCGTGCGACCAGCTCGCTGAAGGTGAGACCGCCGGATGAATCAGCCGCGAGCAGCCGCAGGATCGTCGCGGCCCTGGCGAGAACCTGGACGCCGCTTCGCTGCTCCTGCTCTGCCTCCCGGCCTGGTTCGGTCACCGTCGCACCATCGCCGTTGCCGCCGGATCGCGGAGCCTCTTCTGCCATGTCCGGCACGGACCGCTCAGCTCGCCTCGGCGACCGGCCCGGCCGCGCCTGCGCCAGTCGTACCCTGCGGCTCCGGCGGCTCTTCCAGGACGAGCCGGCGGCGCACCGGGAACAGGTGGACGTTCCAGCGCTTGGTCACGATGCCCCAGATGCCGCGAGGCGCCTTCGTCGCCATGGCGACGGCGATCACGCCGAGCAGCAACATGTACGTCGTACCGTACTGGCTGAGACTCTGCAGCAGGGTGAAGTAGATCACCGCGCCGATGATCGGGCCTTCGATCGAGCCGAACCCGCCGATCACCACGATGAAAAGAGCATAGGCCGTCCAGTTGATGCTGAATGCCGCGGCGGGTTGGATGCGCAGGAGGTTCATGGCGACTACCGCGCCCACAACGCCGCAACCGAACGCGGAGATGAGATAGACGTACAGCTTCGAACGGAAGATGTTGACGCCGGAGCTCTGCGCCGCCAGCTCGTTGTCGCGGATCGCCGTGAGGGCGAGCCCGAGGCGCGAACGCAGCAGGAAGTAGACCAGCAGGATCGAGCCCACGGCGACGAACAGCGCGAGCAGGTATGTGCCGTTGATGCGCGTGTCGATCGGTAGGCGGGCGGCGGAGATGACGGTCTTGCCGGACCCGCCGCCCGTCGCCTGGATATTGGCCACGACGAGGCGGACCACCTCGGCCACGACCCAGGTGCCGATGGCGAAGTAGCCGCCGCGCAGGCGGAAGATCAGCGGCGCGACCGGCAGCGCCACAAGCAGCGCGAGACCGCCGGCCAAGATCACGGACACGAACGGATGGATGTGGAAGACGTCACCCATGAGCCAGAGGCCGTACGCTCCGAGGCCGAGGTATGCCTGCTGGCCGACGGAGATCATGCCGGCGTACCCACCGAGCAGGTTCCACATCTGGGCCAGCGCGACCAGCGTGAAGAACGTGACCATGGTACGTAGGAAGCTGACCTGGGCCCAGAACGGGAAGCTGGCGAGCGCGGCCACGATGAGCACTCCCATGATGAGCACGTAGCGGTGCATGCGCGTGGAGCGCGCGACGCTGAAGTCCTGCGCGCTCATGCCGTCACCGTCTTCGCGAAGAAGCCGCTCGGCCGGACCGCCAGCACGGTGAGGAAGACCAGGTGGCCCACCAGGAGGCCCCAGCCGGAGCCGAAGGCCTGGGACCCGAGCGTCTGGGACAGGCCGAGGACGATGCCACCGATGAGCGTCCCCCAGATGGACCCCATGCCGCCCATGATCACAGCCTCGAAGGCATAGATGAGCCGGAACGGACCCTGCGTGGGGTCGAAGGTCGTGCGCACCGCGAGCAGGATGCCGGCCAGGGCGACGATGGCCAAGGCGATGGCCATGGCCAGGCCGTAGATGTGACGGTTGTTGATGCCCATCAGCTCGGCCGCTTCACGGTCATCCGATGTGGCCCTGAAGGCGCGCCCCAGTTTGGTCCGGTTGAGGAAGGTCTGCAGCAAGGCGATGACCACGATAGATGTGATGAAGACGAGCAGCGGGAACCACCCGATCGACAGCTTGTCGCTGATGCGGATGCTGATGTTCTCGATCTTGCCGGCGTCCAGGCCCTGCGAGTCGGCCGAGAACCACATGATGAGGCCATTCTGGATGATGATGGAGAGGCCGAACGTGACCACGATGGGACGCGTGTCGTCGCTGCCCAAGGTGAAGTTGAGCAACCCGCGCTGCAGGAGATAACCCACGACGAACATGATGACGATGGTCAGGAGTCCCGACCACAAGACACCGATGTGGAACGACTGGACGAGGAACAGGGCGACGAACGCCGCCAGGATGCCGAGGTCGCCGTGCGCCAAGTTGACCATGCGCATGACGCCGAACACGAGGGCAAGACCGGTCGCGAACAGCGCGTACAGCCCGCCCAGGAGAATGCCTTGAATCGCTACGTTGGCCCAATCCATACCGTCACATCCCGAAGTAGGCTGCAGTGATCGCTTCAGAGCTCAGATCGCTTGGCTTGCCCTCGAGGCTGATGCGGCCTTCGAGGAAGCAGGCGACGTGATCGGCGACGGTGAGGACGTGCTGCACGTCCTGTTCGACGACCAGGATCGTGGTGCCCGTGTCGACGAGGTGCACCATGGCCTCGTAGATGCGCTTGATGACCACGGGCGCGAGGCCCAGAGAGACTTCGTCGAGCAGCAGGAGGTGCGGGTTGGCCATCAAGGCGCGCCCGATGGCCAGGGCCTGCTGCTCGCCGCCGGAGAGGCTCGACGCCTGGCGCTTGACAAGCGGCTTCAGGAGCGGGAAGAGCTCCATGACCGAGTCGGTGTTCCAGTCGCCCTTGCGACCGCCGTAGGCGCCGATCTGCAGGTTCTCAAAGACGGTTAGGCTCGGGAAGACGCGGCGCCCCTCGGGCACGAGCGCGATGCCCATGCCGACGCGGTCGTGTGCGGGGTGCTTGTCGACCGGCTCACCGTGGAAGAAGATCTGGCCCGACGAGGGACGCTGGAGCCCGGCGATCGTTCTCAGGAGCGTGGACTTGCCGCCACCGTTGGCGCCGATGCAGGCGAAGGTCTGTCCCTCTTCGACCTTGAACGAGACTTTGAAGAGGGCCTGGAAGTCGCCGTAGAAGACGTCGACCTCCTGGAGCTCGAGCACGCTCATACCGGTGTCCCCCCCATGTAGCAGGCCTGGACCTCGTCGCTGCACATGACTTCGTTGGGGTCGCCTTCGATGAGATTGCGGCCGAAGCTGATCGCCACGATGCGACCGACCACTGCCAGCAGGGCGTGGACGATGTGCTCGATCCAGATGATCGAGATGCCCTCGCGGTGCAGGTCTTTGATCGTCTCGATAAGCTCCTCGACCTCGCTCTCCGTGAGCCCGCCGGCGACCTCGTCCAGCAAGAGCACACTGGGGTCGCCGGCCAGCGCCCGGGCCAGCTCCAGGCGTTTGCGGTCGAGTAGTGGCAAAGCGCCTGCCTGCTTGTTGGCTTTGGTGGAGAGCTTGGTGAGCTCCATCGTCTCCACGCAGCGCGCGTAGCTGGCGCGCTCGCTCATGCTCCGCCCGTAGGCCGCGCAGACCAGCACGTTCTCGAAGACGCTCATGTCGGCGAACGGCTTGGGGATCTGGAACGTGCGGCCGATGCCCTCGCGGCAGCGGTCCTGCCGCGCGAGATGGGTGATGTCCTTCTCCTTGAACGTGACCCGACCCGCGTCGGGCCGATACACGCCGGTGATGAGGTTGAACAACGTGGTCTTGCCGGCGCCGTTCGGCCCGACGATGCCCAGAGCTTCGCCATCGTTCAGCTGCACGCTCAGGTCGTCGATGACCTGCACGCCGCCGAAGGATTTCATCAGGCCCGTGGTCTCGAGCACTACGGTCATGAGTCTTCACCGCCTTGCGTCACCGAGACCTCCTCGAGTGATCTGACATTGCTGGGCAAAGGGTCCGGTTTCCTCTCTCAGTACTTCATCGGGGCGAGCTTGCCGTTGGTCGGGATCGTGACGTCGAACGGCGCCTCCTTGGCGTGGGCCGTGTCGACGAGCAGGAGCTCGAAGGGGTACGTCGAGCCCTTGGTCCACATGCCGCCGACGAGCACGGTGCGGCAGACGTTGGGGACCGGGTTCAGCGGCGCCCCGGCAGTCCACGTGATCTTGCCCTGGATCGTGTCGAGGGTCGTGGCCTTGATGGCGTCCAGGATGACCTGCTTGTCGTCGACGTTGGTCGTGCGCTTGAGGGCGTCGACCACGACCTCGAACACGGCGTAGTGCAGCAGCGGCTGCGTCCACTCCTTCTTGGTGTCCGCGGTCCAGGCATCCGCCAGCTGCTGACAGGTCTGGCCGCTGAGCGATGACTTGAACGGGTGCCACGGCGACCACCAGCACTCGGTGGTGAGGCCGTAGCCGATGGACCCGATCGCCTCAAGCTCTGCCGGGAAGAGGAGTGCCTTGCCGACCGTCGCGGCCACGGGCTTGAACCCCTGCTGGTACGACTGCTTCCAGAAGTTCACGAAGTCCGGCGGGATGAAGACGCCGCTGAGGATCTGACAGCCGGCGGCCTTGAACTTGCCGATCTGCGAGCTGTAGTCCTCGGTGCCGTCCGGGAAACGGCCGCCGTCGACGAACTTGTAGCCCGCCTGCTTGAGCAGGGGCGGCTGGCCCGTCTTGGGGTCGGCCCAGCCCAGACCGTCGGCGTCGTTCGGCCACATCGCGCCGACGAGCTTGTTCGTGTTGAGCTGGTTCCACATCCCCGTGAAGACCGTCGTCACGTCCTCGAGGCCCCAGAACGCGTGGTAGGTCCACTTGAAGGGCTTGTCGGGCGTGGCGCCGCGGCCGAAGTAGTAGGGCTGCCACGGACAGTCGTTGGAGACGCAGGGGACCTGCAGGGCTTCCGCCTGGTCGGCGACGGGGTTCACGGTGTCGGGCGTAGAGGCGACCATCATGACGTCGATGCCGTCGTTGGTGACCAGGTCGCCGGCCACGGTGGCGGCACGGTTCGTGTCGGACTGCGAGTCCTTCACGATGATCTCGATCGGGTGCACCTGGCCGTCGCCGCACTTGACGCCGTCCTTGACCGCCGCCTTCCACTGGTCGACGATCCACTGGTCGGTCTCGCCGAACGTGGCCAGCGGGCCGGTGAGCGGCGAGACGAAACCGACCTTGATGGTGCGGCCGGTAGCGCTACTGCTGCTGCCGCCACCGCTGCTGCCGCTGCCGCAGGCGGCCAGCACGCTGCCGGCGCCGCCGATGCCGAGCGCCGCGCCCGCCACGCCGGCAACCTTGAGGAAATCGCGTCGCGTGACCGGGGTCTTGACGATCCCGGCGCCTTCCGACGCCTCGCTTGACTTGCGGTCGTCCGAACTCATGCCGCCTCCTTGCTTTGGTCCCGCGGTCACCAGCGGCTCAGCTGCGAGCCGCACAGACCAACGAGAACTCGCCCTTGGGCTCCTTGCCGGAGCGGGTCCGACGCGCCGGAGTGCGCGATGGAGATCGCACTGACGACGCGGGCTTCCCAGCCCGGTCAGGTCCTGTCGTCACGGCGCCTTCGCACCTCCGGTGCTATCCACCATGCGGACATTCCCTCCCACGATACGGGCATCATATAGCCGCCAGCATCGCTGTCAAGCCTTCTTGTCCCGCGCGCAAGACTCGCGCAGACGCCCTCGAACAACGCAGGAGGGCAGCACCGACGCTCATGCTTAGCCGACAAGCTCCGCTGACAGCTTGAGCCGCTCGACGACCTCGGCCACCCCCGCGGGTTCCTGCTGCAGCGAGCGCGCGATCCTCACGAGGCGCTCGACAAGCTGGGCGTTGGACGCAGCCGGCACGCCTTTCTCCAGGGTCAGCGTGTCTTCCATGCCGGTGCGCGCATTGCCCCCCATGGCCAGGCCAATGGTGGTCATCGGCAGGTTGGCCTTGGCGACGGCGATGACCTGCCAGCTCGTGCCCTCCGGGAGCTCGCGCACGAGGTAGGCGAGCAGGGTCGGGTCACCCTTCATGCCGCCGCGCACGCCCATCACGAACGAGACCTGCAGTGGCTCGACGAGCAGCCCCTTGTGCACGAGGTACAGCATCATCTCGAGATGACCGGTGTCGTAGACCTCGACCTCGGGTTTGACCCCGAGCTCGATCATGCGGGCCGCCAGCTCCATCATCTGTTTGGGCGGGTTGCGGAACTCGGCCGCGCCGAACGTCATCGTACAGGGGTTGAGCGTCGCCATGGCCGGCTTGGCCTCGACCATCCTCATGCGGTCTTCGTACGTGAAGGCCAGACCGCCGGTGGAGAGCTGCACGATGCCGGGGCACACGGCGCGCACCGCCTCGACGGTGCGCCGCGCCACGTCCAGGTCGACGGTCATGCTGCCTTCGTCGTCGCGCAGGTGGATGTGGATGACGGCCGCGCCGGCGTCGTAGGCGGCTTTGGCGTCCGCGGCGATCTCTGCCACGGTGCCGGGCATCCCGGGGTTGTCGGCCTTCGTCGCCACGGGGCCGGTGAGCGCGGCGGTGATGATGGGATTCGGCATTGGGCGGCTCCTCGGGGGTCGTTTAGGTCGTGGTTGGCGCTTCGGGCGGAGCGTTCCCGGCCGCAAGCACGGCGATCAGGTGGTCGGCGAGCCGCGCGTGGGCGGCCGCGGCCGTCTCCTCGGTCCAAGGCAGGAAACCCTGCCCTGTCTTCATGCCGAGCTCGCCGGCGGCGACTTTGTCGCGCAGGATCTGCAGCGGACCGGGTGTGCGATCGATGAACGGCAGGATCTGCTCGTGGATGTTCAGGGCGAGGTCGAGGCCGCCGAGGTCGGCGGTCTCGAGGGGGCCCATCACCGCGAGCCTCAGTCCGAAGCTGTTCTTGACGCACAGGTCCACTGTCTCGGCGTCGGCGACACCGTGCTGGACGATCGACATGGCCTCGCGCCACAGGGCGTGCTGCAGGCGGTTGGCGACGAAGCCGGGGACATCCTTGCGGACGTGCACGGGAAGCTTCCCGGCAGCGCGGAGGACGTCCATCGTCCTCGCCACCGTCCCGGTGGACGTCTGCTCGCCCTGCACCACCTCGACGAGCGGGATGAGATACGGCGGGTTCCAGAAGTGCGTGCCGATCACGCGGTCGGCGCCCACCGCCCTCGGCGTGTACACGGCCACCGGCATCGACGACGTGTTGCTGGCCACGACGACGCCGGGAGGCGCGATGGAGGTGATCTCCTCCACGAGCCGCACTTTCAGGGTCACGTCCTCGGGCGCCGCCTCGAAGGCGAACGCGGCGCCCTCCAGCGCGTCGGCGAGATCCTCGTGCACGCTGATGCGCCCGAGCGCATCGTCACGCAGGCCGAGGCGCGCGAGATTCGCGGCCACACGCGAGTGGACCGTCGCCAGCGCCTCTGGGACGGGGTCGTGCACGGCCACGGGGTGACCAGCGCAGGCGAAGACCTGCGCGATGCCGTGACCCATGAGACCTGCCCCGACGACGCATATGCGTTCAGGCGACGCCATCGCCACCGGACGACCGGGGGCTCGCGCAAGTCGCGAGACCGCTGGGAGGCTGCGGGCCGCGGCGGGACGCGCGGCGGCTCTTGAGCCGCCGCGCGTCCCTATCGCGACCGTCTAGCGCCTGTGGATGCGCCATCGCCGTGGGGGCCAGGACGGAGGTCCTGGAGACCCGCATCAGCCCTCGCGGGGCTCCGGGTAGGGGATGGCGACGAGCATCGAGGCGGGTGAGTTGGTGCGGTTCTCGATCGAGCGGGACTCGTTGGGGGCGAGGTAGCAAGAGTCCATGCGCTTCAGGGTGACCTCGCCCTCGGGAGTGATGACCGTGACTTCGCCCTCGAGCACCAGGTATACCTTCTCGACCGGCGTCGCGTCCTCGAAGGCGCCGCCGCCGGGCAGGAAGTGCGAGAGGCCCATCCAGAAGTTGCGCGTCTTGCTGACCTCGAAGCCCTGGAGACGCAGGCCGAAACACTCGTGGTGCTTGGGGGCCTCGTACGGCGGGGCCTCGTCGTAGCGCGTGACTTCCATGGTCACTCCTTCCCGGTCGGGATGCGGAACTCGCCCTTGGGATCGACGATGGCGACCACGCGTACGATCGAACCGTCGCCCTTTTCCCAGCGGATCGGGAAGGCGGCGATCGTGACGCGCTTGCCGGTGACCTTGTCGATGTCGGCGCCGCACACGTTCTCGAAGCCCACCATGCCGTTGCCGAGGATCAGACGGTGGCAGGGCTCCCAGTCGGGGAAGTCATCCTGGATGGGGTGGCCCTTCAGCGCCTCGTACTCTTTGACCACGGCGGGGAGCAGCGGCCCGGGGCCGTGCATGCCGATGGCGGTGGCCAGCGGGTGGTCAAGCGCCTGCTGATCGACGCCGACGCCCTTGGCGCCCACTTCGAGCAGGTACTCGACGGCGCTCGGCACAAGGCCGGGCGAGTAGGCGAAGTACTTCTGCGAGTCGCTGTAGTACTTGTGCCAGCCGCAGTTGATGATCACGAGGTCGCCGGGCTGGATCTTGGGTGTGGCCTTCTCGAGATCCTCACGCGTGATAGGCGCCCAGTTCTCGGTCTTGGGGATCGAAACGACGACGGCCGGGCCGAAGTACTTGTAGAGGGGCACCTGGTCGGTGAACTCAGTGCCCTCGATGACATGCGCCGGCGCATCGGCATGCGTGGTGCAGTGCATCACGGTGGTGATCTTCTGAGAGAGCACGCCGGACTTGGCGTGGTAATGCATGCGCTCGATCTTGACGTCCTCGAAGTACGGCCACAGAGGCGCGTTGTGGCCGAAGGTCGCGCTCAGGTCGTAGAACTCGAGGCCGTTCCCCGGATCGTTTGGCTGTTGATCCATAGCTCCTCCAGAGGGTAGTCGATCGGTCGGCGCACTGTCCGTATTGTGGAACTGACTTGCCGTATCGTGGATACGCTACTCGCCCCGAGAAGCCGCTGTCAAGACTTGCCGCCGTTGACGAGGCGACAACGTCAGTCGCCGTTGAGAGCGCGTTGGATATCGTCGCGGACACGCAGGAGGGCGGCCGCCACGTGCGCCTCGTTGCCTTCGAGGCGCGCCGCCGGCATGACCACGGTGACGGCCGCACTTGCGCCTGCCGCGTCGCGGATCGCGGCCCCGACGGCCGAGATCCCCAGGCTGTGCTCCTGATGGTCGTACGCCACTCCGGTCGCACGGACCAGGTCCAGTTCCCTGAGGAGCTCCCCGCGATTGACGTTGGTGTGCGGCGTGAAGGGCTCGAGCTTCGCGGGCACCAGCCGTTCGGCCTCGGCGTGCGGAAGCTCCGAGAGCAACGCCTTGCCGCACGCGGTGCAGTGCAGGGGAAACCTGTCACCGACCTCGGCAACAACGCGCAGCGAGCGCGACGACACGAACTGGTTCGTGAAGAGCGCCTCGTCACCGTCGAGGACGACGAGCTCGACGGTCTCGTCGAGCTCGTGAGAGAGACGCTCGAGGTACGGGGCCGCCTCGTGACGCAGGTCGCGCCGGCCGGCAGCCGCGATGCCCATGAGGCCGGCCCCGATGCGCAGCTTGCCGGAGGGCAGGACGCGCATCAGGCCCTCCTGGCACAAGGTGCCGACGATGCGATAGGCTGTGGACCGTGGCAGTCCCACGCGATCGGCGAGTTCGATCGACGTCAGGCCGTCCGGTTCGGCCGCCAGACGGCGCAGCATCTGAGCGGCGCGTGACAACACCTGTACCCCGTCACGCCGCTCTGCCACTGCCCTCTTCTCCGTCACTGCCCGGCACGTCCCGGCGTCAGAGACCGCGGGCGGGGTCGCCCAGCACGTGCACCAGATAGTCCACCAGCCGGCGCCGCGAGGCGTCCGCCGCCCCCTCACTCCACTCCTGGAAGCCGCGCCCCGACTTGAAGCCCAGATCGCCGGCCGCGACCTTCCGCTTCAGGAGCGGAGACGCTTCGCCGGAGGCTTCCAGGTGCGGCAAGATGTAGTCGTGTATCGCCAGCGTCAGGTCGAGACCCACCATGTCCGCGTTCTCCATGGGCGCCAGGACGGGCAGGCGAAGACCCGGGCCGAAGCGGATGCTCTCGTCCACGGTCGCGGCGTCGGCGATGCCGTGCTCCACGATGGAGATGGCCTCCCGCCACAGGGCGTGCTGCAGGCGATTGGCAACGAATCCCGGCACGTCCTTCTTGCAGTCGATCGGGTGCTTGCCGGCCCTCCGCAGCAGATCCATCGTGCGTTCGACGACCGCATCATCGACGTCCTCAGTGCGCACGACCTCGACCAGAGGTATCAGGTACGGCGGGTTCCAGAAGTGCGTGCCGACGACCCGCTCCTTGTGCCTGGTGTGGGCGCCGATCTCGGCGATGCTCATCACCGAGGTGTTGGTGCACAGTACCGTTTCGGGCGGACAGACGCCGTCCAGCTGCTCGAAGACGTCCTGCTTCAGAGCAAGGTCTTCGAAGACGCATTCGACGACGAAGTCAGCGCCGTCCGCCGCGTCGGCGAGGTCGGTGGCCGTGCGGACGCGGCCGACCGCCGCCTCGACGGCGTCGGCCGAGAACAGCCCGCGCTCGGCCAGTAGGCTCAGGTTGCCGCGGATCGCCCCCGGCGCCCGTTCGAGGGCCTCCGCGTAGAGATCCTGGAGCGCGACCCGGTGGCCGGCGGCAGAGAAGACCTGGGCGATGCCGGTGCCCATCATGCCGCCGCCGATAACGGCGACGCGCTCTGCGCGTTCACTGTCCACGTGGGCCCCCCCGTGTCGGCGGCGATCAGCCGGCCGTGCTGCCGCCGTCGACCATGAGGATGTCGCCGGTGACAAAGTCGGATGCCGCCGAAGCGAGATAGACGGCCGCGCCGATGAAGTCCTGCGGATCGGCGGCGCGGCCCCACGGGATGCGCTGCATGAAGATCTTGTAGAGCTCCGGATCGTCGAGGACCTGCTGCGTGAGAGGGGTCCAGAAGATGCAGGGGGCGATGGAATTGACGTTGATGTGGTACTTGGCCCACTCGGTCGCCAGCTGCTTGGTGAGCAGGTGCACGGCGCCCTTGGCGGTGCCATAGGCGGAGTAGCCGCCGGGGTGGCCGAGCTCGCCGCGCACCGACCCGACGGTGATGATCTTGCCGCCGCCCTGGGCGATCATCCGCTTGCCGGCGGCCTGGCAGGCGATGTAGGTGCCCTTGACCAGCGAATCCATGACCTTCTGCCACTCGTCGATCGGGAACTCCTCGGCGGCGAAGCGGTTCGCCTGGCCGGCGGCCGACACGAGGATGTCGACCTTTCCGAACTCGTCGACGGTCTTCTGCACCATGGCTTCGACGCTGTCGGCGTCGGTGGCGTCGCACGAGATCGGCAGCACCTTGGTCCCCGCCGCGCCGATGTCGGCCGCCGCCGTCTCGAGTTTCTCAAGGCGGCGACTCGTGATGACGACGTCAGCGCCGAAGGCGGCGAGGCCCTTGGCGGCGGCGTGGCCAAAGGCGCCGGATCCGCCGGTGACGATCGCGACCTTGCCGGCCAGATCGAACAGACCGCGCATCCTCTCGAGGCTCCAGATCTCACGTTCCATCGCAGCTCTCCTCTCGCATGAAGTCGAATCCGCTCGTCAAAGCGGGGGTCGCCGTCGGCTGGTCGAGCTCGAGTGACAGAGCCCGGCGACGGTGGCGTCTAGCTCCCGGCAACGCTTTGTCGCTCCGGCCGTGCGCGCTCGTGACTCCCCCGGCAGCAAGGTCGCCCGCTGCGAGAGTGCCCGCGATGCGGAACAGCCCATCCATGATGCGAACATGATTGCAGGTGGTCCAAGACAGGTCAAGTATTCTCGAGAGGCGCCCGGACCGGTGGCAGATGGCGTCAGATCCTGGCCGTGAGGCCCCCGTCGACGTAGAGGATCTGGCCAGTGACGAACGCGGCTGCCGGTGAGGCCAGGAAGAGAACGGGACCGACGACGTCGGCCGCCTCGGCCCATCGCCCCATAGGGATGCTCGCGCGTAGCGCGTCCGCGAACGACTCGTCCGCGAGGACGGATCGCGTCAGGTCCGTTTCCACGAATGTGGGCGCCACGGCATTGACGCGGATGCCCAGCTCGGCCCACTGGGCGGCGAGCGAGCGCGTGAGGGAATCGACGGCGCCTTTGCTGGCGGAGTACTCGGCCTGACCGAACGTTGCACCGAATCGCCCGCGCACCGATGAGAGGTTGACGATCGAGCCGCCACCCAGACGCGCCATGTGCGCGCCGAAGACCTGGCAGGCGATGAAGGTGCCGGTGGCGTTGACGTCGAGGATGCGTCTCCAGTCCGCGACCGGCAGGGCCTCGGCGCGTTTGCGCACCGTGACCCCGGCCGCGTTGACGAGGATGTCGACGCGCGGAAAGGCCTCGAGGAC
>JADGPQ010000008.1 GCA_017882325.1 Thermoleophilia bacterium | reverse complement strand
CCGCCTGGAAGCTCATCAGCCGCGGCAAGGTGCGCGACGTCTACGAGTACGCACCCAACGAGATGCTCATCGTCACCACCGACCGCCTGTCCGCCTTCGACGTCATCCTGCCCACGCCGATCCCCGACAAGGGCGTCGTCCTCACGCAGATCGCCAACTGCTGGTTCGACAAGACCAGCGCCATCGTCCCCAACCACATCGTCGATCCTGAGCCGTTCAGCACCGACCCGGAACGCAAGCACCTCGCGGGCCGCGCCATCGTCGTCCACCGAGCCGAGGCGCTGCCGGTGGAGGCTATCGTGCGCGGTTATCTAACGGGCTCGGGGCGCAAGGACTACGAGAAGACAGGCGGCGTGTGCGGCGTCCCGCTGCCGCAAGGGCTCGTGGAGGCCAGCCGTCTCCCCGAGCCGCTGTTCACGCCGTCCACCAAGGCGGCGATCGGCGCCCACGACGAGAACATCTCGTTCGAGCGCACGGTCGGCCTCATCGGCAAGGAACTGGCCGAGAAGGTGCGCGACGTGTCGCTCGAGCTCTACGCGTTCGGTGCTCAATACGCTCTTGAGCGCGGCATCATCATCGCCGACACCAAGTTCGAGTTCGGCATCCTCGACGGCGAGCTCATCCTCATCGACGAAGTGATGACGCCCGATTCATCGCGCTTCTGGCCCGCCGACGGTTACATCGCGGGGAGGAGCCAGCCCAGCTACGACAAACAGTTCGTGCGGGACTACCTCGAGACGTTGGACTGGGACAAGACGGCGCCCGGACCCGAGCTGCCGCCGGACGTCGCGGCGAAGACGTCCGAGAAGTACCTGGAGGCGTGGCGTCGCCTGACGCGAGAGTGAGCCCCGAACCCATCTTCGCCGCCGCTCGCTACTGGGAGAAGCGCTACGCGACGGACGGGCGCCTGTGGGGCGACGGCCCGAGCGAGCTTGCTCGCCTCGCCGTCGCCCGCCTGCGCCCGTCCGTGGCGGCGCCGCGCGACGCGGACGCGTCGCCGCTCTCTCTGATCGATGTGGGCTGCGGCTACGGCCGCGACAGTCGCTATCTTGCGGCAGAGCTGGGCTGTCGCGTGCTGGGCCTCGACCCGTCGCCCGCCGCGGTGGCCGCCGCGCGCAAGGCGCGCCGGCCCGGCCTGGACGTGGAGCATGAGGTCGGCGACGCCGCCTCCCTCGCCGACGACGCCTCCCAGCTCGGCCGTTTCGACGTCGCCTTCGCCTGCAACGTCTACCACCTGCTCAGCCCGGGCGGCCGCCGGGAGTTCGCGGCGGCTCTTGCAACCCTCGTCCGCTCCGGTGGCCTCCTCTTTCTGAGCACGCTCTCGCCGCGTGACCCGCAGCACTATGCTGTAGGCGAACCGGTGCTGGGCGAGGAGCGCAGCTGGGTGGAACACGTCTACCTTCACTTCTGCACGGCCGACGAGCTGACCGCCGACTTCTCGGCCTTCGCGGTGCTGGATGTGGAGGAACGTTCCTACGACGAGCACAACGCAAGCGGCGTCGTGCACCGCCACGCGAGCTGGTTCCTGGAGGGCAGGCGGCGCTGCGGTCAGGGCGCCGGCGCGATCCTGTAGACGGAGCCGGCGAGGTCGACCACGTAGAGCTCGCCGGCGGCGTCCTCGCCGAACGACGAGATGCTCCCGGCGGCCCGGTCGGCGCCCGGCAGCGCGACCCGCGTGCCCGTGCGCCCCTTCATTGCCCAAACGCGGCCCGAACCGAAGTCGCCGAAGATGTACCAGCCGCGCAGCGCCGGGATGGCGCTGCCCCGGTAGACGTAGCCGCCGGTCACCGCGCTTCCGAGGCTGTGGGAATACTGGTTCACCGGCCACACCAGCCTGCTCCTGTCGAGGCGAGCCGCGGTCGTGCGGTTGTAGACGTGCGTTCCCTCGTAGCCGTTCCAGCCCAGGTTGGCGCCTGCCGGCCGGCCGGGGCGCAGGGAGTCCACTTCTTCCCAGGCGTTCTGGCCGACGTCGCCGATCCAGAGGGCGCCGGTCCGGCGGTCGAAGGAGAAGCGCCACGGGTTACGCAGCCCCTTGGCGTAGATGCTCACTTTGACCGGCGACGTGCCCAGAGAGAGACGCAGCAGTTTGCCCAGACGGCTGTGCGGATTCTGCGCACGGCCCTGGGGATCGCCCGAGCTTCCGCCGTCACCCATGCCGACATACAGACGGCCGTCCGGCCCGAACTGAAGCTGTCCGCCGTTGTGGTTGCTGTACGGCTGGCCGATGCGCAGGAGTACCTTGCGGGAGGCGATCGAGGCGCGGTCCGGATTGTGCGCCGAGGCCGTGTAACGCACCACTCTCGTGTCGCCGGCGGTGTTCGTGTAGTCGACGTAGAAGCGGCGGTTGGACGCGTAGCGAGGATCGAACGCCACCGACAGCAGGCCGCGTTCCCCGTCGCTGGAGACCAAACCCGAGAGGTCGAGGAAGGGTCTGGCGTTCACGGCGCCGCCCTTGACGATGCGGATGCGACCCGTCTTCTCGACGACGAACAGGCGCGACGTGTCGCCGGGGGGCGCGGCCACGTAGACGGGCTGGTCGAAGGTCCCGGGGATCCTGACGAGCGCGACGCTGGGCGCCGCTGCTGCGCGGGCTCCGCGTACGAGGCCGGCGCCCGCCTCGGGCCGCGGCGCCAGCGCGAAGAGCGCAGCCGCTCCAGCGACGGCCGCGATGACGGAGATGAGCAGGATGCGTCTCATGGCGTGAGGATTCCACGCCGCGTGGCGCGGGCAAACCCGGGGGCCGGGATGGTGGTCTAGTGGTAGGAGTCGCGGAAGGCGGCCGTGCTCGCTTCTTCGGCTTCGCCGACAAGCGAGCGCAGGCGCCCGAGGAGCGCCTCGTCGACGCGCAGGTCGCGACCGTCGACGCTGCCCACCGGGACGATGCCGCGTACGCTGCTGGTGAGCAGCATGCCGTCGTCGGGGCGCAGGTCGGCGGCCCGCGCGAACGCCTCGACCACCGGGATGCCGTGCGCGCCGGCCAGCTCTTCGACCTTGGCGCGCAGCACGCCAGGGAGGATGGCGCCCTCGGCCGGCGGCGTCACGAGGCCGCCGCCACGGACGAGGAACATGTTGGAGGTGGCGCCCTCGACGATCCGGCCCTCATCGTCGACGAGGATAGCGTCGTCGGCGCCCGCGGCCGCCGCCGCGCGCTGCGCGAGGTACGACTGCATCACCGTCATCGCCTTGAGCTGCGCCCGCACGCGCACGCCGATGTAGCTGATCACGCGCAGCGGTCGCGCCGGGAACTGTCGCCGGTCGGTCTGGATGAGCAGGCCGGGCTTGCCTTGCGGTGTCCCGGCCGTGACCAGCACGCGGCAGGCGCCGTCCGGGACGTCGCTGGCCGCGGACAGCCGGCAGATCTGCGCGGCCATCTCGGCCCTCGCGCAGGGGCGTTCGAGGCCGAGTTCCTCGAGGCCCAGGTCGAGGCGTGCGACGTGCTCCTCGAAGAACACGGGGACGCCGCCCACCAGCTTGAGCGTCTCGTAGAGGCCGAGCCCGTGGGTCAGCGCGCGGTCGGTTGCCGGCAGGGTAGCCTTCTCGGGCGCGATGAGCTCGCCGTTAAGCATGAGGACGGTCATGAAGGAAGTGTATCGCGCCGGCCCGGCCGTCGCTCAGCCGGCGCGCTCCGCGATGCCCGCGCTGACGGCGCGCAACATGCCCGCCGCCTTGTGCAAGGTCTCCCCGTACTCGCGCTCGGGCACCGAATCGGCGACGATGCCCCCGCCGACTTGCAGGAACAGCCGGTCGCCGACGCGCACCAGAGTGCGGATCACGATGTTGAGGTCGAGCGTGCGCGCAGCGATCCAGCCGAACGAGCCCGTGTACGGCCCGCGGCGCACCGTCTCGAGCTCGTCGATGATCTCCATGCAGCGCACCTTGGGGCAGCCGGTGATGGTGCCGCCGGGGAACATCGCTTTGGCGAGGTCGACGGCGTCGCGGTCCGGGTGCAGGTGACCGCGCACGTTGCTGACGATGTGGATCACGTGCGAGTAGTACTCGTTGATCATGAGCTCCGACACGCGCACCGTGCCGTACTCGCAGACCTTGCCGAGGTCGTTGCGCTCGAGATCGACGAGCATGATGTGCTCGGCCCGCTCCTTGGGGTCGAGGTTGAGCTCCTCGGCGAGCGCGTCGTCTTCGGGGCGCCTGTCGCCGCGCGGGCGCGTGCCGGCGATGGGCCGCGTCTCGGCCCAGCCGTTCCGAGCGAGCGAGACGAGGCGCTCCGGCGACGACGAGATGAGCTCATAGTCGCCGAGGTGCAGGTACCCGGCGAACGGTGACGGGTTCACGGTGCGCAGCGTCTGGTAGAGGTGCAGGCTCGGCAGTACGTACATGCCGTCCAGGCGCTGCGACAGGTTGGCCTGGAAGATGTCGCCCGCGTACACGTACTCGCGGGTGCGGGCGACCACCGCCTCATATTCGGGGCGCGTGAAGTTGGAGCGGAACACGGAGAGGTCGTTGCCGTGCAGGACGGCGGGGGCGGGGTGGCGCGCGCCGGCGAGGGCTGCGCCCACGCGCGCGCCTGCCCTCCCCGCCTGGGCCGCGTCAGCCGAGAGCCGGTCTAGCAGCAGAGTCTCGCCAGTGGTGATATCGCAGCGCACTAGCGTGCCGGGCAGAAAGATGTCGATGTCCGGAAGCCCCAGATCGTCACGGGTGGTGTCCGGCAGGCGCTCGAGGTACCGCACGGCGTCGTAGGCGAGCAGGCCGAACAGGGCCTCCGCCTCGGGGAAGTCCTCATGGACGGCCGCGGCGGGTCGGGGGTCAGCCGGCGCATGATCGGTACGCCTGGCCGGCCGCAGGACCCCGGGCAGCGCGGCCAGCCGCGTGGCCGCGCGGACCGCCTCGAAGGGCGCGAGCTCCTCGAGCGCGCGCGCCTGCCTTGCCAGCCCGCGCGCCGCCTCGTCCCAGTCCGCACCCGGTTCGGCCGCCACGCTCACGGCGCCATTGCGCACGCGCAGGCGAAAGATGGGGTCCCAGGCGAGATAGTGCCGGCGGGCCAGCTGCGCCGACCCGCCGGCCGAGTCGAGCAGCACCACCGGCGAGAGGCCCTCGAGGCCCAAACCGCGAAGTAGCGCGACAGGGTCGAGCGACGAGGCCGTGAAGGCGGTGAGGTGAGGGCTCATGCTCGTGGTCGGCGGCGCCGGCGCAGCGTGCGCTACTCCCCGTCGTACTCGAAGTCCTCAGACTGGCTGAGCGTGCGGAACTTGGTGTAGTCGCGCACGAAGCCCAGGCGCACCAGGCCAGTGGGGCCGTTGCGGTGCTTCGCGATCTTGAGCTTGACGACGCCCTTGGACGCAGGATCGCTGGGGTCTTCGTACAGGAACATGACCATGTCGGCGTCCTGCTCGATGGCGCCCGACTCGCGCAGGTCGGCGAGCTGCGGCTCGCGGTCGGCGCGCGCCTCGGGGGAGCGGTTGAGCTGCGAGACGGCGAGCACCGGCACGTCGAGCTCGCGGGCCAGCTGCTTCATGGAGCGGGAGATGTTGGAGACCTCCTGCTGGCGGTTCTCGGCGCGGCTGTCGCCGGACATGAGCTGCAGGTAGTCGACGATGACCAGTGAAAGCGCGTGTTTGGCCTGGAGGCGGCGCGCCTTGGCGCGTAGCTCGAACATGTTGAGGCCGGCGGTGTCGTCGATGAAGATGTCGGCCTTCTCCAGCTCGCCGGCGGCCTGCACGAGCTTCGCGTAGTCGTCGCCCGACAGGCGGCCGGTGCGGACCTTGTGCGAGCTGACGCGGGCCGACGAGCACATCATGCGCTCGCCCAGCTCCTGGGCGCTCATCTCGAGGCTGAATATGGCGACCGGCGCCTTGCCCTCCACGGACACTGTCTGGGCGATGTTGAGGGCCAGAGAAGTCTTGCCCACGCCGGGGCGCGCCGCCAGGACGATGAGGTTGGCCTTCTGGAAACCACCCGTGAGCCTGTCGATGCCCTCGAAACCGCTGGCGATGCCGCTGACGCCGCCGCCGCGCTCCATGATGTCGAGGTACTCGAAGTTGCGGACCAGGATCTCTTTGATGTGCTGGAATTCGGCCACGCGGCGCTGCTGCTGGATGGCGAAGACCTTCTGCTCGCAGCGGTCAAGGAGCTCGTGCGTGTTGCCCGGGTGTTGATAGCCGAGCTCCGCGATCTCGTTGCCCACGCGGATGAGGGCGCGAAGCACGCTCTGTTCGCGCACGATGCCGGCGTAGTGGGCGGCGTTGGCCGCTGCCGGCACGAACTCGGCCAGCGTATGCACGAGCTCGCGCCCTCCGGCGCGCTCGAGCACGCCCTCGCGCTCGAGCTGGGCGCTGAGAGTGACCACGTCGACCTCCTCGCCCCTGTCGAACAGGGTGAGGACGGCGCGGTAGATGAACCGGTGCGTGTCGCGGTAGAAGTCGTCGGCCGAGAGCGACTCCGCGACGGCGGTGATGGCGTTGGGATTGACCAGCATGGCGCCGAGGACCGACTGCTCGGCCTCGAGGTCGTGCGGTGGGAGATGGGTGGTCTCGGTCTCGAGGCGCGAGGCGGCCATGTGGTCTCCGGGGGCGTGCGGGTGGTCTGGAACCAGCAGTCTACGCGACGTGGCACCGTCATGATAGCGCCCGCTGATGACGGCAAAGCGCGGCGCACGAGCGACGGGCGGGGGCGGCGGAGCCGCCCCCGCCCGTCGGGGAAGTACGCTGGTCTGTCAGGCCGCTATTCGGGCGTGACGATGGTCTTGACCGTGGCGACGAAACCCTCCGCCACCTCGACGTCGACCATGAAGGTGCCGAGCTCTTTGATGGGCTCCTCGAGCAGCACCTTGCGCTTGTCGATGGTGAACCCGCGCGCGTCCTTGATGGCGTCGGCGATGTCGGCCCCCGTGATGGAACCGAACAAGCGGTCGCCCTCGCCGGCCTTGGCGGCCAGCGTGAGCACGGTCTTGTTGAGCGTGGCCGTGTACTCCTCGGCCTGGACCGCCATGCGGGCGTCGCGTGACTTACGCTCTTCTTCGCGGCGCCGGAACTCGGCGATCTTGCCGGGGGTCGCTGGCTCGGCCAGCTTGCGCGGGATCAGGTAGTTGCGCGCGTAGCCCCGAGCCACGTTGGCCAGCGAACCTTTCTCGCCGAGGTTCTCGACGTTCTGGAGCAGGATGACCTCCATGCAGCCCTCCTCAGCGGCTTGCGTTGGGCAGGAGCGCCATCACACGGGCGCGTTTGACCGCCACGGCGACCTGGGTCTGGTGGCGCGCGCAGGTGCCGGTGAGGCGGCGTGAACGAATCTTGCCCTTCTCGGACATCATGCGGCGCAGGGCCGAGAAGTCCTTGAAGTCGACCTCGTCGGTCCCCTCCCTGCAGAAGGAACAACAGCGGCGTCGAGACGGGTCGGCGGCACCGGCCTTGCTCGTCTTCTCGCGCCGAGGCGTTGGTCTGGAACTAGTCATGCGTGTGCTCTCCTCGCGGCGCTCCGCGGAGCGCCGTCACCTGCAGCTTAGAACGGGATATCGTCGTCACCTGACTCGGCGAAGTCGCCCTTGGCGGGGTCGAGACCGGCTTTGTTGAAGCCGGCTCCGCTGCCCTGACCGCCGGCGGCCTGACCTCCACCGCTCCAACCGCCGCCCTGGCCGCCACCACCCTCCCGAGGGCCGATGAACTGGACGGTGTTGGCGACCACGCTGACGGCCGACCGCTTCTGGCCGTCCTGAGTCTCCCAGGACCGCCAGCGCAGGCGGCCTTCAACGGCGATCTGACGACCCTTGGTAAGGTACTGGGCGCAACTCTCGCCTTGCGCGCCGAACACGTCGATATCGAAGTAGTTCGGGCGCTCGCCCCACTCGCCGGTGGCTGGATCCTTGGCGCGTTCGTTGACGGCAAGGCCGAGCTTGCACACGCTCGTGCCTCCGGCCGTGGCGCGGAGCTCGGGATCGCGCGTGAGATTGCCGACGAGGACGACGACGTTGACTGAACTGGGCACGGTGGGCTCCCTTCGCTCGAAAAGGTCGTTAGGACTTCTGCCGCGTGGTCATGAAGCGCAAGACCTCGTCGGTGATGCCCAGGACGCGTTCGACCTCGGCGAGAGTGGCGGGAGTGGCCGTGAACGTGATGACCGTGTAGACGCCTTCGGGTTCCTTCTTGATCTCGTAGGCGAGCTTCTTCTTGCCCCACTCGTCGACGCCGGCGACGTTGCCTTTGTCTTTCTCGACGGTGGCGCGCAGCCGCTCCACGATCTCCTTCTGGCGCTCGTCATCCGCGTTCGGGTTCACGATGAGCATGAGCTCATACTTGTTGATCGCGATCACCTCCTGTGGTCTTCGCGGCCCCAGCCTCGGATGCTGGAGCAGGGGTGACAAGCTGCTTTGCGGCAGCGTGAACGGGCACTCTACCAGCCCTCGGCGGGTGCAGGCAAACCGTATCGCGTGGCGCGGGCGGCGTGAAGAGTGCCGGCGGCGGCGCGAGGTGACGTTGCCGACAGTCGCGCTGTTACCTTGCGTGGGGAGGGCTGACGACTGCGGGCCTGAGCGCAGAGGGCGTCAGGCCTCAGCGACGAGCTGGCTGGCAGCCGGCGCGCCGGTGTCCACTTCTTCCAGAGCAAGCTCGCCGTCGACGAGACCGGCGATGCTCCAGATCGCGGCCAGGCGCGGCCGGCCGATCACGTCCGAACGCATGTGCACGAAGGCAGGCACGACGCGCGCAATGAGCTCGCGTGCGTAGGCGTCGTCGCCGCCGAAGGCTGCGATGATCGTGTCGACGGCCCGGCTCACGCTCTCGGCGCGAAGGGTCGCCATGCCGCCGACATGGGGGTTTCCCGCGAGCAGGCTGAAGAACTCCCGGACCTCCTCCCGGTGGATCTCGCCGACCACAAGCCGTCCGGGATCCATGCGCTGGGCCTTGGCGAACAGGGATTTCATGTCGGTGCCGGCGCCCACGCCGAGCCGCACGCAGAACGAGCGCTCCTTCAAGGCCGGCAGGTCCGGGCCGCGCTCGATGGCGACGAAGCGGTCGTCCACGGAGACGAGCTCGAAGAGGGAGTTGAGAAGCGTCGACTTGCCGGTGGCGCGCTCGCCAAAGATCACCAGCGTACGGCGGTCGCCGATAAACTGCGCCAGCTTGGCGCCCTGACCGCCGGTGAACGTGCCGCCTTCCAGGAGACCGCGAAACGTGGTGGAGAGGACGCCGGGCGCGCCGACCTCGCCGGCGTACATCACCGAGGTGTGCGGGAAGAGTGTGGCGCGCCGTGCGACGACGTGCTCGAGATAGGCGCTCACCTGTGCTTTGAGCAGGCTGCGCAGGATCTCGAGGTGCTCGCGAGTGGCCGCGCCGATGCGGGCGCGCTCGAGCTTGCTGATCGCATCATCTATTTCCTTGATGAGCGCGAACTGGACGGCGCGCAGGGCGGCGTCGCGGCTCTCCGCCGCGGCGGTCTGCAGAGCGCCGTCCGCGCCGTCCGCGCCAGTGGTCCCCGCGCGGGCTCCCGCCGCCTCGATATCGTCGTCCGCCAGCATCCCTCTCCTCTGCCCGCGTAGCGCGGTCGACTACTCTATCGGCAGCCAGGCCCGCGGAGTCGAGCCATGCCGCCGGCCGGGGCGTCGAGAGCCACGTTGGGTGGTACAGTCCTGGCATGACCACCTGGACAGAAACAATCACCGCACGGCTGTTCGCCGGCCTCGAGACGCAGACTGCCCAGCGCCGCACGGAGCACTCATTCCTGCTGACAGAGACCCCCACCGTGGGCTCGGTCGTCGAGCGTCTCGGCCTCGAAGCGGGCGCCACGGGGATCGTCCTCGTCAACGGCGTGCACGCCGGAAGCGACCGGGTGCTCGAGCCCGGCGACGAGATCTCGCTGTTCCCTCCGCTCGGGGGAGGCTGACGCCGCGGCCGCGCTCGACCACCCGCCGGCGACCGCGCGCGAGGAGGTCACGCCCCCACGGAGGCACCGCTTCGCGACGGCCATCGTCGGCTTGCTTCTCGGCGCGTCCCTCGTTTGCCTCGGTCTCGTGGCGGCGCGCATGGTCTACTCGCACACAGTGCACTACTGGTTCCTCTCGTGGAACCTGGCGCTGGCCTGGGTGCCGTTCGTGTTCGCCGGCGTGGCCTACACCCTCGCCTCCGCGCGCCGCGCGGTGCTCTACGTTCTCATCGTCGTCGCGGCCCTCGTGTGGCTCGTCTTCTTCCCCAACGCCCCGTACATCCTCACCGACTTCCTGCACCTCGGCAGCATGGGCGACATCGTCCCCGGTTGGTACGACGTGCTGATGTTGTTCTGGTTCGCCTGGACGGGCCTTCTCCTGGGTGTCGTGTCGCTCTATCTGATGCAGGACATCGTCGCGCGGGCCTTCGGCGGCGCGGCCGGCTGGACGTTCGTGATCGCCGCCGCGGGGCTTGGCAGCTTCGGCATCTACCTGGGCCGTTTCCTGCGCTTGAACAGCTGGGACCTGCTGCGCCGGCCGATGCCGCTGGCCGGGGAGCTCTATGGAAAGGTCACCGACCCCGCTTCGCAGCCCCGGCTCCTCGGCTTCACGCTGCTGTTCGCGCTGCTCTTCCTGTTCATCTACGCGGCGGTGTACATCTTCGCGAAGCTCACGAAGCCCGGCGCGGACGCTGACGATCGGTGAGTGCCCGCGCCAGCCACTGGTGACGGCCGGCCCAGGGGGTTGCCCACGGACTCTGCGGTGCTACACTCGCCGGCATGGCAGCAGGCAACATCCCCCGTCTCATCGAGACCCTCAAAGCGCAGGCCGGTGACGAGAAGCGCCTCGCCTGCGCCGAGGCCTTCAAGATTGCTCGCGACCTCGACGTTCCGCTCGCCGACGTCGGCCGCACCTGCAACGAGCTGGGCATCAAGATGATGCAGTGCCAGCTCGGCTGCTTCTAGCGATGTCGTGAGCGCGCGGCCGCGCGGTGGCCGCCGCTTCCGCGTGCGACACTGACCTCGCTCCGCGTTTGGTCGAGCCTCCGCCCGTAATCACTATGGGTGCAGTGTTATGCGACACGTCTCGGTGGGAACGAAGGAGTCAAGAGTCGTTGCGGGCGCGTGGAGGGACCAAGCCCGTCTTTCATCGCGCCTTCCCATTTCCGGCGTGCGTCGCCGGGGCCTACGAGAGGTGAGCACGATGGCAGCAGTCCAAGAGACGAAGGTGACCCCCTACCAGATGTACATCGGCGGTCGCTGGGTCGACGCGTCGAACGGCGCGACTTCGGAGATCCTCGACCCCTCCACCGAAGAGGTGATCGCCCGAGTACCCAAGGCCACGGTCGCCGACGCGGAGACGGCCGTCAAGGCGGCGCGCGAGGCGTTCGACAAGGGTCCCTGGCCGCGGATGAAGGCGGTAGAGCGCGGCGATCTTCTGCGGCGGGCGGCCACGCGGATTCGCGAGCGCGCCGACGAGTTGGCGCGCCTCGAGAGCCTGCAGATGGGCAAGCTCTTCTCCGAGGCCATCGTAGACATGAGCGACGCGGCCCACACGTTCGACTACTATGCCGGCCTGGTCGTGGAGGCGCATGGCGAGACGCTCGAAGTGCCCGGCGACACGATGAGCATGGTCGTGCGCGAGCCGATCGGCGTCACCGTAGGCATCACGCCGTGGAACTACCCGATGCTCATGGCCGCCTGGAAGGCCGCGCCGTCGCTCGCGGCCGGCAACGTGATGATCCTCAAGCCGGCCTCTGTCAGCCCGCTGACCAATCTCGAACTGGCGAAGATCTTCGAGGAGGTCGGCCTCCCGGAGGGCGTCTTCCAGGTGATCACCGGGCCCGGCGGCGAGATCGGTGACTACCTCGCCGCCTCGCCGCTCGTCGACATGGTGGCGTTTACTGGCTCGGTCGAGGTCGGCAAGCACATCATGCGTCAGGGCGCGGAGAACGTGAAGAAGGTCGGCCTCGAGCTGGGCGGCAAGAGCCCCAACATCGTCTTCGCCGACGCCGACTTCGAGGCCGCCATCGACGGCGCCCTGGTCGGCATCTTCGCCGGCACCGGCGAGGTCTGTTCGGCGGGCTCGCGCCTCATCGTGGATCGCGCCATCTACGACCGCTTCGTCGGCGAGCTCGTGAGCCGGGCCATGGCGATCAAAGTGGGTCCGGCGCTCGACGAGGACAGCGAGATGGGTCCCCTGGTGAACAAGCAGCAGCTGGCGACCGTCGAGAAGTACGTGCAGATCGGCCGCGACGAAGGCGCCACGCTCGCCACCGGCGGCCATCGCCTCGAGGGTCGCGGCTACTACTACGAGCCCACGATCTTCGTGGACGTCGACAACAAGATGCGCATCGCCCAGGAAGAGATCTTCGGGCCCGTGCTGGTCGTCATCCCGTTCGACGGCGAGCAGCAGGCCGTCGAGATCGCCAACGACACCATCTACGGCCTCGCGGGCGCCGTCTGGACGAAGGATGTCACCAAGGCCATGCGCGTGGTCAAGGCGCTGCGCGCCGGCATCACGTGGGTCAACACGTACCACCCGACCTACAGCGAAGCTCCCTGGGGCGGCTACAAGCAGAGCGGCGTGGGGCGTGAGCTCGGCACTTACGGCCTCGACGAGTACACCGAGGTCAAGCAGATCAACATCGACCTCACGGACGCGCCGATGGGCGTGTACCAACGGGGCAAGGACAAGAACGTCGCCGGCAATCGCAGGGTGGTGCCGCTGAGCGACCGGCGCCCCTTCCGCGGAGACGAGAGCAAGACCGACGAGTCCTGGGTGCAGTTCTGCGAGAACTGCCAGCCGGGCCTCTGAGCGCATGACGGGCGCGGCGGCCCTTCCGGCCGCCGCGCCCCCTCCCCCCTTACGATCAGCTCCCGTGTCGTTCCGCCGTCCCCCGCGGCGGGTATGGAGTCCTCACAAGCGTGACCGCGCCTCGCAGCGCATCCATGGGAGCCGGGAGGAACACAGCATGAAGCCGAACCTTGAGGTCCTGGTCAGCGACCTCATTCAGCCGGGGCTGAAGATCCGCGGGCCGTATGGCACTGGCGAGCCGATGGTGCTCCGCGCGCCGTGGGACGGTGCCGAGCTCGCGCGGATCCCCACAGCCACGCTCGAGGACATCGACGAGGTCCTCGACCGCGCACGCGCCGCCGCTGAGGCGTATCGCTGGTTCCCGGCCTGGAAGCGCGCGGCGATCCTGGAGCGCGCCTCGCACCTGATCGAGGACAACGTAGAGCAGGTCGCGCGCCTCATCGCGGCAGAGGGCGGCAAGCCGCTCAAGGACGCGCGCGCCGAGGCCAAGCGCGGCGCCTCCACCTTCCGCTGGGCGAGCGAAGAGGCCAAGCGCACCGCTGGAGAGCTCATCGAGATGGACGCCGACCCCAGCGGCGAGAACCGCTTTGGCTGGACCATCCGCGAGCCCCGCGGCGTCATCGCGGCGATCTCGCCGTTCAACTTCCCGCTCAACCTCGTCGCGCACAAGGTGGCGCCGGCGCTGGCGGGAGGCAACGCCGTGGTGCTCAAGCCCGCCTCCAACACCCCGCTCACCGCGCTGCGGCTGGCGGAGTTTCTGGCCGCGGCCGGCCTGCCCGACGGTGTCCTGCAGGTCGTGGTGGGCTCCGGGGCCACGATCGGCAACAAGCTGGTGATGGACGAGCGCACCAACATGGTGAGCTTCACCGGCAGCCCGCCGGTGGGGCGCCAGATCGCGAGAGACGCCGGCATGAAGATGGTGACCCTCGAGCTGGGCAACAACTCGGCGACCATCGTGGAGGACGACGCCGACCTCGACCTTGCTGTGCAGCGCATCGTGGCCGGCGGGTTCGCCAACTCCGGCCAGATCTGCATCTCGGTGCAGCGCGTCGTGGTGCACGCGGCCGTCTACGACGAGTTCCTCGCCATGCTCGTGCCGCAGGTCGCGGCGCTCAAGGTCGGCGACCCACTCGACGAGGCGACCGACGTGGCGACGCTCATCAACGACGGTGAGGTCGCGCGCGTGAAGGCTTGGATCGAGGAGGCGGTCGAACAGGGCGCCACGCTGGCGACAGGCGGCGTCCGCGACGATGGCCGCCTTCTTCCCACCGTCCTTACAGGCGTCACCCGCGAGATGAAGGTGTCCGCTAACGAGGTGTTCGGCCCCGTTCTCAGCATCCTCAAGGCGCGCGACCTCTGCGAGGCCATCGACATCAGCAACGACAGCACGATGGGGCTGCAGGCGGGCGTGTTCACCAACGATCTCAACAAGGCGTTGTACGCCGCCAAGCGCCTCGAGGTCGGTGGCGTGATGATCAACGAGGTGCCCACGTTCCGCGTGGATCACATGCCATACGGCGGAATCAAGGGTTCCGGCATCGGCCGGGAAGGATTGAAGTATGCGATTAGGGAAATGACAGAGTTGAAGATGGTCGCGATCCGTGAGATGGATTGGCAGACCGGAGGACCGCCCACCGACGCCTGCCTGCGCGAGCCGCTCGGCCCGTGATGGCCGCGGGGCTCGGACGGGCAGGCGGCCGGGAGCACCGGTGACTAAGCCAGCCCGGTGTGCGACGGTCGGGAGCGACGACGGAAGGAGGTACGCGACATTGAGTGACTTACGAGGTGCGGCGCGCTAGACGCCCCGCATGCGGTGCGACTGCGCGCCGCACCACAGTCTGGGGCGGCGGGCCCATTGGCTCGCCGCCCCTCTTGCGTACGGCAGCCTCTTCGAGCCGTGCGGCCTCTGGGTCAGGCGACGCGGGCCGGGCGCGGGCTGGAGAACGCCGCGGCGGGGCGGTAGAATCCCGGCGTATCTCCGAGTCCGGGAATCCTGTGGGCGTGCCGTCTATGGAACCCGGGCCGGCAGGGCTCGGCGGGAAACCGCCGCGCCTCCCAGTGCGGAAAGGAGAGCGCCTCGCGCCGACCGATGCGGTCGCTGGCTCGCAGTCCGATCATGCTCAGTCTCGCCACGCTTGCCGTCGCGGCCTGCTGCCTGCTACTCGCCGTGGCTGCTCCTGCGCCGGCCGCGGCCGCGAACCCTGTTCTCACGTTCTTCGAAGGCACTCTTGATGCGCCGTTCTCACTCGAACAGCCTCTCGATCCCGCCCTGACCGTCGGTGACGGACTCGACCAGCAGCTTCGCCTGGTGACGCCGCTCGAAGGCGACCTGCCGGTGACCGCCGCCGCCTCGTCACAGGCGCTGGACTTCAGGAGGCCGACGCTCGAGAAAGAGTTCCTCAGTCTGTCATGGGACGCCATCAAGCCGCACGGTACGAACCTGTTCATCAGCTACAGCGTGGACGGGGCGGCGTGGCTGCCGGCGGTGGGCGGCGGCGGCTTCGACATGCCTCGTGGAACGCATGGCAGGACCATTGCCTACACGGTCAGCATGATGAGCGGCGACGCCACGGTGAGTCCGGCTGTCGACGACATCGTCATCGAGTACGCGCGCTGGACCGGCAAGCCGACAGACCCGACGGGCGGCGGCGGGGGCACGAGCCACAAGCCGCAGGCCGAGCACAAGCCGGGGAGTGGGACGTACAGGTATCCCGACGCGCCTGGAGGCGCTGCAGGCGGGGGCTCCGGCGGATCGGGGAGCGCCTCCGGTGGCGGCTCGGGCACCGGTTCCGGCACCGGCTCGGGCGGAGGCTCTGGCGCCGGTTCCGGCACCGGCTCGGGCGGAGGCTCCGGCGCCGGTTCCGGCGCTGGCTCGTCGGCGTTGTCCGCGGCGAGCGCCTTGACGCGGACAGCCGCGCAGCCCGCGGCGGTCCCCTCGCCGCCGGCCTCTGCGCCGAGCGGGGCGCCTCAGAGTGTCAGCGGTCTGCCTGTCGACGTCGGGCAGACCGTCAGTGGTGTCACCCTGGAGCCGGCGGGAAACGCCGCGGTCGCCGGATCCGCGAGCATGCCCGCCGCGGCGCGCGGGTCCGGTCGGCTGCCGATCGGGCGCATCGCCCTCGTGGTGGCCGCCCTGGCCGCGATGTTCTTTGTCCCGTGGCTGATCGCGGCCGCTCAGCTGCGCAGGATATCGGGCTACGAGTTCGAGCGGGCGAGGCTGTTCGGACCCTTCTGGCCGCTCGGTCGCTGAGCGACGTCGACTCGCTGCGGTACCTGGGCGGCGTCAGCTCTGGAGCGCGCCTACTCTCCCGTCGTGAGGCGCCGGGGTGAGCGGACCACCATCGCCGCCGTCCCCCCTTGGTCGACGATCCTGCCGGTGGCCACGATGAGTTGGCCCACGTACCGGCTTGCGGGGTCGGCCGGGAATCTTCTCAGTGCGGCCTTGGGGATGACGACGACGAAGCGGCTGGGGTCACTCGCGTCGCCGCCGACGTTGAGGATCATGCCGCCGTTGTCGTCCCGGCTCGCGCTCGTCACCGGGCCCTCGACGGAGAGCACTTCGCCGACCCGGGAGCCGGCCTCGCTCCAGCTGATGGGGCCGTTGGCCTGCAGGGGCCCCGGCTCCACGGTGTTCTTGGGCCCCGATCCCGGGCTGCCGGAGCACGCCGCGAGCGAGCCCGCCGCGAGCAACGCCAGAAGGCTCGCGGCGGCCAGCGCCCGCAGCGGCCTGCGGCGCCTCCGCGGCGCCACGCCGTCGCTCGTGTCAGGCTTCATCGTCGTTTCCTCCACTACGCGGTAGCACCCGGATGGCCGTAGCCTTGATCGCCGCGAACACTCGCTGACCGGGGGCGACAGCGAGCTCCTCACAAGCCGCCCTGGTGAGCAGCGCATCGATGCGCTGCTCCTGCCAGTCTAGCGCCACCAGCCGGGAACGCCCCGCTGCGCGCACCTGCCTCACCGTCACCTCGAGGACGTTGCGCAGGCTCGTCCCCCTCGAGTCCGGCCTGGTGAGGAACAGCATCACGTCGTCGGGATGGATGCAGGCGACCGCCGGTCCGGGGGCGGTCTCCGCGCAGATCAGGCTGGTGCCGTCGTCGAGGACGAACCGCGCCGACCCATTGGCGGCGTCCTCGACGTGACCCTCCAGCCATACGTCGAGTCCGAGATAGTCGGCCACGACCTGCGTGGCCGGGTTGTTGAACACGTCGGTGGCGGCGCCTTCCTGGACAACTTCTCCTCGTGCGAGGAACGTGATGCGGTCGGCGACTGCCAGCGCCTCCTCCGTGTCATGAGTGACCCACAGCACGGCCGTGGAAAGACGGTGAAAAATGACCTCGAGGTCGGAGAGCAGCGCACGGCGGGTCGGCGGGTCGAGTGACGCCATGGGCTCGTCCAGGAACACGACAGCCGGATCGACGGCGAGGGCCCGCGCGATGCTGACGCGCTGCGCCTCGCCGCCGGAGAGGCCGGCGCGCCGCCGCTCCGCGAGATGCCCGATGGCGAGCATCTCGAGGGCGGCGTCCGTGCGGCGTCGCAGATCGTCGCCCCGCACGCCGCGCAGCCGCAGGCCACTCTCGACGTTACCGCGCACCGTGGTAGCCAGCAGGAAGGCCTGCTGGAACACGGCCGAGGTGCGGCGGCGCAGGCGCAGCCGATCGCCGCCGCTTCGCACGGGACGGCCCTCGAAGAGGATCTCGCCGTCGGCCCTCTCCAGCCCGTTGAGAGCGCGCATCAGCGTCGTCTTGCCGGCCCCGTTGGGGCCGAAGAGCACGCGCACCTCACCTTGCTCCAGGCCGAACCGCTCGACCTTGACGAGCGTGTGTCCGCCGCGAACGACGGTAAGGTCGCGGGCCTCGAGGATCGGCGATCCACTCATGTCCGCGACTTGCTGCCGTGCTGCTGGATGATCGTCATGGCGTAGTTGGTGGTGAACGACAGGATCATCAGGACCACGGCCAGCGCTACCGCCGAGGCGAAGAGACCCATGCTCACGTCGGTCACGATACCGGTGGTCAACACCTGCGTCTGTCCGACGATGTTGCCGCCCACCATGAGCACGGCGCCGACCTCTGAGATCACACCGCCGAAGGCGGCCATCACAGCAGCCATCAGCGGCACCCTGATCTCACGGATGAGCAGCAGGAAGGTGCGCCAGCGGCCGGCCCCGAGCGCCATGATCTGCAGCCGGAACCCCTGGTCGAGCTGCTGCAGCGCCGCCAGCGACAGACCGGCGACGATGGGCAGCGCGATGAGTACCTGGGCGATGATCATCGCCTGAAGCGTGTACATCAGGCCCAGGGATCCCAACGGTCCCGTCCGCCAAAGGAACAGGGCCACGATGAGACCAACCACGACCGGCGGTACCCCCATGCCCGTATTGATCACTGCGACCACCAAGCGCCGGCCGGGGAAATGCGCGAGAGCGATGGCCGTGCCCGCCGGCACCCCGAGCACGAGCGACACGGCCAGTGCGACCGCCGAGACCTCCAGGGAGCGAAGGGCGATCTCATACGTGGCGGAGTCTCCGGTGAACAGGAGGCGCATGGCCTCGTAGAAGCCTTGGAGTATGAAGTTCATCGCGGATCCTCCTGAGGCCGAGAACGCCCGCCAGGTACGACGGCGGGGCGGCGAGCGCTCGACAGAGCGCTCGCCGCCCCGCATCGTCACGCCGGCGTCAGCTTACCAAACGGCTTTCACACGCCGCCGCCGGAGCCGCGGCTCAGAACTTGTTTGCGACGGTGAACGCGTTGGGGAAGAACAGCGGCTCGCCGAACGTCGCCTTGCCGTAGGCGCCGATCTTCTTCTGGCCGCGGTAGCTCACGAGCCAGGCCGCCATCCACTCGGCGCCCGTCGAGGCGACCTGATCGTGCACGGCCTGGTTCAGGAGCAGCACGGAGTACTGGTTCTTGAGGTCGGCCTTCTTGGTGAGCTTGCGGTAGAGGGGCCGCAGGTTGTCGCGATTCGTGAGCCAGGTTGCCGTGTCGGTGAGCGTGTAGGCCCTCTTCTCGGCGGCGACCTGGAGGCACTGGAGCATGCCGCCGGCGGCGGTGATGTACCAGGCGCCGGTGGGGGCGACCGTTGCGTCCTTCGTCACCTTGGCGGCGAACCAGAGCTGCAGCTCCTTCTTGTTGGTGCCGGAGGCGTCGCCGCGGGAAACGAAGGCGACCTTGCCGGCGGCGAGCGTCCTGCCGTAAGCGGCGATCCGCTTGAAGGCGACGGTCGCGGTCGTGGCGGTAGCGACGTTGGCGGGGTCGCTCCTTGGCCCGACGATGGTGAAGTAGTTGTAGGCGAACGGCAGGCGCAATGTGGCCACGCCGTCGGTCAGCAGCTGTTTCTCGTCGGCTGGGGAGTGCACGATGATCACGTCGGCCAGCCCGTCGCGAGCCGCCTGGATGGCCTGGCCCGAGCCCACGTAGATGGGCTTCACGGTGATGCCGGGGTGGGCCGCGTTGTACGCCGGGAGCACGACGTTCTGCATGAGGCCGGAGTCGCGCACGCTGGTCGTGCTGTACAGGGCGAGCGTGGCGTTGTCGGGTGCCGCTTTGCCAGCGGCACGGCCGCTGCCGCCCGCGAGGCTGGTGCCGACGATCGCCGCCGCGGCGAGGGCCACGATCGCGAGCACGAGCAGGCCGCGGCGCGCGATGGTCTTTGGTCGATTGTAGAACATGCTTCCCTCCACGTTTGCCCTATGGACAGCCCTTCGTGCGCCGTCGTCGCTGACGGGTGGTGGCAGGGCGGTCGGTGACGCGCGTCCGTGGGCGGAATGCCCGCTCAGAGCGCGCAGAAGCGAGCTCATCGCAGGCGGACGGAGCTCGCTCGTAAGCTCTTCTTTCCACCCTGGGAGACACGGCGGTTTCCCGCTGTACCCTGCCGGCGCAAGCTCCATAGGCCTGTACGTGCCCTTAGGACTCAAGCGCTCGAAGAGACGCCGCCGAGGATATCGGAAACGGCGCGCACCGGTCAACTCGCGCGCCTCACACGGCGACCCCGCCGACATGACCGTCCGTTTGCCGAACGCCGTGACGGGAATGAGGTGCGCGACGGGCCGCCACGGGCGGCGACGAAGCGAAGGAGGCAGCCATGACGTTGAGTGCGCGCAACCAGCTCCCCGGCGTGGTGAAGAGCGTGGTGCTCGGCGCGGTGATGGCCGAGATCGTCGTCGACGTTAGCGGGCACGAAGTGGTGTCGGTCATCACGCGGCATTCGGCGGAGGCGCTCGACATCAAGGCGGGCGACGACGTCACCGTCGTGATCAAGGCCACCGAGGTCCTGCTGCAGAAGTGACGCCGCGGGGATGGCCCGCTACACTGGAGCCCTCGTGAACGCCATCCCCGACATGACGCAGGGCAGGGTCGACTACCTTCGCCTTTCGGTCACCGACCGCTGTAACTTGCGATGCACGTACTGCATGCCCGCCGAAGGCGTGCCGGCACGCTCTCACGACGACATCCTCAGCTACGAGGAGCTGGCGGCGTTCGCGCGCGTGGCGGCCGGATGCGGCATCAGCAAGGTGCGCATCACCGGCGGGGAGCCGCTCGTGAGGCACGGCTGCGTCGACTTCGTCGGCATGCTCGGCCGCACGAGCGGCATCCACGACATCTCGCTCACCACCAACGGCGTGCTGCTGCCCAGGTACGCGGCCGATCTGCGCCGCGCCGGGCTACGGCGGGTCAACATCAGCCTCGACAGCCTTGACCCGGAGCGTTTCGCGCGGCTCAGCCGCGGGGGCCGGCTCGCCGACGCGCTTGCCGGCCTCGACGCGGCCTTCGACGCGGGGTTCTCGCCGGTCAAGGTCAACGCGCTTCTGCTCGAAGGCGTGGAGGACGAGCTCGACGCCTTCGTCGCCCTCACGCGCGAGCGCGAGGTGCACGTGCGCTTCATCGAGTTCATGCCGCTCGACCGGCGGCTGGGCGAGCAGGGCCGCCTCGTGCCGGCCGCCGAGATCCTTCAGCTTCTCAAAGACCGTCACGAGCTGGTGCCGCACGAGGGCCCGTATGGCCACGGTCCGGCGCAGTACTGGCACGCGCCGGGGGCGCTGGGCACCATCGGTTTCATCGCCGGCGTCTCCGAGCACTTCTGCGAGAGCTGCAACCGCCTTCGTCTTACCGCGGACGGCCGTCTGCGCACCTGCCTCTTCTCGGGCGATGAGGTCGCCATCCGGCCGCTCATCGCCCGACCTGACGAGCTGCGCGACGCGATCCGCGCAGCGGTGTCGGGCAAGAGCTTCGACCGCTGCCGCGAACAGCGCGCCAACCAGCGCGCGATGTCCGAGATCGGCGGGTGACGCGATGAGCGAGCTCAGCCACCTGGACGCGCGCGGTCGCGCGCGCATGGTGGACGTGGGCGGCAAGGACGAGACGGAGCGCGTGGCGCGCGCCGAGGCGCGGGTCGTCATGGCGCCGGCCACGCTCGCCATGATCCGGGACGAGGCGGCGCCCAAGGGCGACGTCATCGCCGTCGCCCGTCTGGCCGGCATCATGGCGGCCAAGCGCACACACGAGCTCATCCCCCTTTGTCATCAGCTCAACCTCACCTCGGTGGCCGTGGAGATCGAGCCGGACGGCGCGCTGCCCGGCCTGCGCGTCGTCGCCGAGGCACGACTGCGCGGCCGCACGGGCGTCGAGATGGAGGCCCTGGTGGCCGCGTCGGTAGCGGCGCTCACCATCTACGACATGTGCAAGGCTGTCGATCGCGGCATGGAGATCACGGCCCTGCGCCTGCTCGAGAAGAGCGGCGGGCGGAGCGGCCCGTGGCGGCGTCGGGACGACGTGGGACCGAGCGGAGGCGAGCAGTGAGTCAGCACACCGTCGACGGCCGCATCGTGTCGGTCAACGTCGCCGCCGAGAAGGGCGTGCGCAAGGAGCCTGTGGAGTCGATCACCCTGGTGGTCGAGCAC
The DNA here is from genome assembly GCA_017882325.1 of Thermoleophilia bacterium. GTDB lineage: Bacteria > Actinomycetota > Thermoleophilia > UBA2241 > UBA2241 > CAIXSE01. The sequence continues at coordinate 12,124 of JADGPQ010000008.1, read as the reverse complement.
GGCGTCGAGGGCGACGCGCACGCTGGCCCGTGGCACCGCCAGGTGAGCCTGCTGGGCAACGAGAGCATCGCCAAGATGAAGGCCGCGTGCCCCACAGTAGAACCGGGCGCCTTCGGCGAGAACATCACCACCGAGGGCCTCGTGGTCTACGAGCTTCCCGTCGGCGCGCGCATGTACGCTGGCGAGTGCCTCCTCGAGGTCACGCAGATCGGCAAGGTGTGCCACGACCGCTGCGCCATCTTCCATCAGGCGGGCGACTGCGTGATGCCGCGCGAGGGCATCTTCGCGCGCGTCATCGAGGGCGGGGAGATCGTGCCCGGGCACGGCATCGTGCTGCTCAAGCAAAGCCTCATCGTGGCCGGCGTGCTCACCGTGAGTGACAAGGGGTCGCGCGGAGAGCGCGACGACACGAGCGGCGACGCCCTCGAAGAGGCGCTGCGCGCCTTGGGCGTCGCGTCCGTGGAGCGCGCCACCGTGCCCGACGAACGGGAGCGGATCGCGGCCGAGATGCGACGCTGGGCCGACGAGACGAAGGTCAACCTCATCCTTTCCACGGGCGGGACCGGAATGACCACGCGCGACGTGACGCCGGAGGCCACGCTCGAAGTGCTCGAGCGTCAGGCGCCGGGCTTCGCCGAAGCGATGCGCGCCGGGTCGGCCGCCACGACGCCGCACGCGATGCTCTCGCGCGCCGTCAGCGGTATCCGCGGCAGGTCGCTGATCATCAACATGCCCGGCAGCCCGCGCGCCTGCCGTGAGCAGCTCGCGATGATCGCGCCGGCGCTCCCGCACGCGGTGGAGAAGCTGCTCGACCTGGGTGGCGACTGCGCCGTGCCCGAAACGCCGGTCGTGCCCGAGGGCTGACGCCGGCGAAGTCGCCGGGGCCGGCAGCCGGCCACGCCCGTCAGGGCGTGAAGCGCTGCCGGCGGAAGTAGCTCAGGTATGTGGCGACGGCCGCGTCCGCCTCTTCCACCGCACGGCGGTGACCGGCCGTCAGGCGGTCGCCCACGCTCTGGCGCGTCACTCCGAGTCGCTCGGCCACGTCGCGTTGGTGGCCGAGCTCACGGTAGGCCGCGATCGCCTCCCACTGCTTCAGGGTGCGCGCCCGGATGAGAGGGTCGACGAGGCGGGAAAGGGCGCCCAGCAGCACGTCGCCGGCGTCGCCGGTGCCGAGGTAGCGGCACAGGCTGTCGTCACGCATGGCAATCTGAAGGGCGCGACGGGCGACGGAGTAGACGTCGCGCCCGTCGGCCGCCGAGTCGCGTACCTGTTCCACAGTGCCGATGCCCACGCCCACGCTGAGTTGCAGCGGAGCCAGGCTCTCGCGGAGCACGCTGATGCAGAGCGGAGCCTGCGCCGGGTCTGCCAGGGCGCCCTCGCCGCGACAGGCGCCGGTGACGGCGAACGGTTCGGCGACGGCCGGCGCGAAGAGCTGATTGAGACGCTCGAGGGCGGGCCGCAGGCGGCGGTCCACATGCGCATCGCCGGCGCCGGAGACATCGGCGTAGATCACGGCGATGAGCTTGCTCTCGCGACGTTTGTCGATGGGCATGCTGCTAGCTACGCCGCCCGGCGCCGCCCTCCTTCACACGACTTAATCATCCTGCGGACAGTGGAAATGGCGCAAAGCCCCTTGGTCGGCTACACTGTGAGTCGCCACTCGCAATACAACCGGGGGTATCCGCGTGAACAAGAAGTCCCGTACGCGTCTGCTCATCGCCACCGGCGTGATCGTCGTGGTGTTCGTGATCGGCGTCGTGTTCCTCATCCAGAAGCAGGGCGCCTACTACCGTCAGGTCTCCGACCTGACCACCGGCCAGTACGACGGTAAGAACGTCAAGGTCGGCGGCAAGGTGCTGGACGGCACCATCAACCGTGACTCCAGCGGCGTGCACTTCACCATCCAGGACCTCACCGGCAAGTCGCAGACCGTCAAGGTCACCTACAGCGGCCAGATGCCGAACACGTTCAACAGCGGTGTCGACGTTGTGGTCATCGGCAAGTACGCGTCCACCGCCGGGGTGATCAACGCCGACCAGCTCCAGACCAAGTGCCCCAGCAAGTACAAGGGGCAGGCCTCTCCTGCGCCCACGCCGCCCTCGGCGCAGTGAGGCTGCGCCTGTGATAGCCCTCGGTCGCATCGCACTGGCCCTCGCGCTCGTCTTCTCCATGGCGAGCGTTCTCTTCCTTGCCCTTGGCATGCGCTGGGACCGCAAGGACCTGCTGCGCAACGGCTACTACGCGGTCTACGCGTTCTTCTTGACCACCGTCGTGTCCAGTGCGGTGCTGCTTCAGGCTTTCCTCAAGAAGGATTTCGGTTTCGGCTACGTCGCCGAGAACTCCGACGCCAGCCTGTCGACCTTCTACCGCATCGCGGGCTTCTGGGCGGGGCAGCAGGGCTCGTTCCTCCTCTGGCTGCTGCTCATCGCCGTGGTCGCCGTGGTCATCGCCCTTGTCGACCTGAACAGGCTCGAGCGCCTCACCGGCGGCGCCGTGATGGTGCTTTGCGTCGTTGGCGGGGTCTTCGCCGCGCTCATGGTCCTCAACAAGGGATCCAACCCGTTCGTCGCGGCCGAACCGGGCACGCAACCGTTCGGCCTGAACCCACTTCTCCTCCACCCGGCCATGGTGCTGCATCCGCCGGCGCTGTTCATCGGGTACGTGGGTCTGTCGGTGCCCTTTGCCTTCGCCATCTCCACCCTGCTCCTCGGCAGGGGGGACAAGCAATGGGTCAGTCTCTCGCAGAAGTGGGCCGTGGCCGGCTGGCTCTTCCTGTCCCTCGGTATCGGCCTCGGCGCCTGGTGGGCCTACGTAGTACTCAGTTTCGGCGGCTACTGGGGCTGGGACCCTGTCGAGAACACGTCGCTCGTGCCGTGGCTGACGGCCACCGCCTTGCTCCACGCCTTCACCCTGTACAAGTCGCGGGGCCTGTTCAAGCACTGGGCGCTGGGCTTGGCGGCCGCCACGTTCTTCTTCACGATCCTCGCCACCTGGACCACGCGGACCGGCCTGATCCAATCGGTCCACGCGTTCGAGAAGAACCCGCTGCTGGTCTGGATCCTCTCCGGGTTCCTCGTCCTGACGGCCGCCGCCAGCAGCGGCCTGATGGCCTGGCGCTGGCGGCGCTTCGAGAGCCACGACCAGGTGGAGTCGATCCTGTCTCGCGACTTCCTCTACTACCTCACGAACCTGCTGCTCACGTTGTTCGCCGTTGCCGTAGCCTTCGGCACGGTGTTCGTACCGCTGGCCATGAACAAGACCGTGGGGCCGAGCACCTACAACGCGATCGCACAGCCGCTCGGGGTCGTCACCCTGGGGCTCATCGCCATCTGCCCGTTGTTGGCCTGGCGCAAGACCGAAGGCTCCGAGCTGCGCAAGACCATCATCTTGCCGCTGGTCACGGCGGTGCTGTCGGTGCCGCTCTGGCTGTATCTCGGCTTCCAGTCCAGCGTTTGGGGATTCATTGGCCTCGTGGTCTGCGGCTTCGCCGTGGGCGGCGTCATCCAGTTCGTGCTGCACTCGGCGCGGCGCGCGGCCGGCCCCGGCAAGAGCCTCTGGGCCGGCATGGGCCGCGCCTTCACCGGCAGCCGCACGCGCACCGCCGCGTACTTCGTGCACTTCGGGATGATCCTCGTGGTCGCCGGACTGATCGGCTCCAACGTGTACAAGCACGAGGCGACGGCGCTGGTCAAGGTCAAGGCCGGCGAGACCGCGAGCATCGCGGGCTACACCCTGGCCTACAAGGGCATGACGGGGAACACGGGTCCGCAGAACTCGACGCGCTCCTTCGCGACGTTTGCGGTGACTCGCGGTGGCACGCAGATCGGCACGTTGACGCCGCACACCGACGTGTATCCGGCGAGCGGGGCGGCGGTGCGCGCCGTGATCCTCGGACGGCCGTTCGAAGACCTCTTCGTGGTCGCCGACGACCCGTTCGACAGCACGTCGAAGAGCATCGCGCTGCGCATGATCATCTTCCCGCTCATCCGCTGGGTCTGGATCGGCTCCATCCTGCTGTGTGTGGGCGCGGCGGTGTCGCTGTGGCCCAAGGCGCGCCCCCAGGAGCAGGAGGCGCGGGTCACGGAGGCGATCGCCGACACCGGCGACGTCGCCCGCCCGGACGGCGCCACGGCCTAGCGGAGGGCGCCCTGTGTCGGACTCACCAGACGGGCAGGAGGGCGCGCCCCCCCTTGAGATCGAAGTCGAGGGCTTGCGCAAGACGTTCGGCCGCCGTGAGGTGCTGAAGGGTCTCTCGTTCAGCCTGGAGCGCGGCGGCTTTCTCAGCATCTTCGGCCCCAACGGCGCCGGCAAGACGACCACGCTGCGCGTGCTCGCCACCCTGCTCACGGCCGGCGGCGGCACGGTCCGTGTCGCCGGCCACGACGTGCGCGACGACCCCATGCCCGTGCGCCGCACCGTCGGGCTCATCTCGCACAACCCCATGCTCTACCTCGATCTTACGGCGCAAGAGAATCTGCGCTTCTACGGCGACATGTACGGCGTCGACGACCGTGAGGCGCGCATCACGGAGCTTCTCGAGCGTCTCGAGCTCAGCCACCGCCGCCACGACGTCGTGCGCACCTACAGCAAGGGCATGCGCCAGCGCCTGGCCATCGCGCGCGCCATCCTTCACCGGCCGCGTGTGCTTCTGCTGGACGAGCCGCACTCCGGACTGGACCCACGCGCCGTCGACATCCTCGACGGCTTGCTGACCGAGATCCGCGACGAGCACACCTTCGTGATGGTCACGCACAACATCGCCAAGGGGCTCGAGTGGGGTACTCGCCTCATGATCGTCGAGGACGGCCGCATCGTCTACGAGCGTGCCGCCGGCGTCGACCCCGAGTCGTTCAGCGCTGTGTACCGCGAGCACGTTCAGGAAGGTTCGGTGCTCTGAGCGTGGGAACGCGGCAGTTCATGGCCATCCTGCGCAAGGACCTCATTCGCGAGCTGCGCACCCGCGAGATGATCATCAGCATGATCCTCTTCGTGCTGCTGGCGATGGTGATCTTCCACTACGCCTTCAGTGTCAAGGAAGACGCGGACCTCACGTATTTCACCGGCGGCATGCTGTGGGTGACCTTCATCTTCGCCATGCTTCTTGGGCTCAACCGCTCATTCGCGCAGGAGAAGGACGAGCGCTGCCTCGATGGTCTGCTGCTCTGCCCGGTGGACCGTGTGACGATCTTCCTCGCGAAGACGGCCGGCAACCTCGTCTTCCTGCTCATCATCCAGGTCGTTGCCGTGCCCGTGTTCACGCTCTTCTTCGTCTCGCGAAGCTACGTCGGCGATCTCGTACCGTTCCTCATCGTCATGCTGCTCGCCGACGTGGGCATCTGTGCGTTGGGAACACTCCTCGCGACGATCTCGATGAACACGCGCTCGCGCGATCTGCTGCTGCCGATCATCTTCCTGCCGCTCATCGTGCCGGTGCTCATCGCCGCCACCGGGGCGACGACGCTGATTTTCGCGGAGGGCGCCGGGTTCGGCGACCTTCTCGCCCGCGTCCTGTTCCTGCTAGGCTTTGATGCCGTCTTCTTGGTGGCGGCGTACGGCACCTACGACTTCGCCATAGGAGAGTGAGCGTGAAGCAGCTAGTCAGCGCCCCCGTACTCTTCGTGGGGGCCGGCATCTTCCTCGTCACGGGGCTCTTGCTGGCCTTCCTCTATGCGCCCATCGACGCGTCGACGATGGGCTACAGCCAGAAGATCTTCTTCTACCACGCGCCCATCGCCGAAACGGCGCTGGTCGCCTTCGGCGTCGCCTTCGTCGCCGCCATTCTCTACCTGCGCAGCCAAGACCCCAGGTGGGACCGCCTCGGTGTGGTCTCCGTGCGCCTCGGCCTCGTCTTCAGCCTGCTCGTCATGGCCACCGGCATGATCTGGGGCAAGGCCGCCTGGGGCACCTGGTGGGATTGGGAGCCGCGGCTCACCACGTTCCTTCTCGTCTGCTTCCTCTACGTGGCCTACTTCGTGCTACGCTCCGTCGTGGAAGAAGAGCAGCGGCGCGCCACGTTCGCTGCCGTGTTCTCGATCATCGCGTTCATCGACGTGCCGATCACGTTCTTTGCCACGCGCTTCCTGCCGGCTGGCATGCACCCTACGGTGATCACCATGGGGGGCACCGGCATGCCCGGCAGCATGTTCGTGAGCTTCTTCATCAGCATGATCGGCATGACTCTTCTGCTGGTCGCGCTCATCCGCAGAGACCTCGCCGTCGAGGAGCTCAAGGACCGCGTGGCCGACCTCAAGAACTCGATCGGAGGCTGACCCGATGACAATAGAAGAAGGCGCCAAGTTCGTCGCCGCCGCCTACGCTATTATCCTGGCGGTCCTCATGCTCTACTACGTCCTGAGCGCGCGCCGGGTGAACACTCTGAAGCGCGACGTGCAGCTGCTCGAGCAGGAAGTCCAGCGGCGCCAGATCGGGGCCGGCGGGGCGGGCGGCGAGTGATCCGCCGGCGCCACCGGCGTTAGTCAAGGCGCATACTCTCCGGTATGGAGCACGCCTCAGTCATCTTCCTCTGGATCGCCTACCTGCTCTACGCGGGGACGTTCGCCGTCTTCGTGGTCCAGTTCCTCACCAAGAGCCCGACGCTCACCCGTGTCGGCCTTGTCGTGGCCGCCGTCGGCTTGGTCTTTCAGACCCTGGCCATCATCTTCCGCGGCTTCAGCGCGGGTCACGTGCCATTCGTCGGCGCCTACGAGTCGCTGGTCATGGTCGCCTGGTCCATCGTTCTCGTGTGGCACGTACTGGAGTCGTTCACCAGGATGCGCGCCGTCGGCCTGTACGTGCTCCCCGTGGTCCTCATCTTGCTCACCGTGGCCTGGGTCGAGTACAAGCCGCCGGTGCAGCTCGTGCCGGCACTGAGGAGCGACATCGTCATCCTGCACGTGATCGTGTTGCTCATCGCTATCGGCTGCCTCTACGTAGCCGGCGGCGCGGGCATCATCTACCTCATCGAGGAGGCCCTGCTGCGACGTCGCATGGCGGGCGGCGTCCTCGGGCGTTTGCCGTCGCTGGGCTCCCTGGAGAAGCTCATCTACCACGCGACGCTGCTGGGGCTGCCGTTCCTCACGGCGGGAATGCTGGCGGGCATCATCCGCGCCGAGACCTTCAACGTACCGCACTGGTGGGTGGACCCCATGGTCTTGCTGGCGCTCTTCGCCTGGGCGCTCTACGCGGTGCTGCTCTGGGGCCGCATGCGCGCCGACTGGGTCGGCAGCCGCATCGCCTGGCTGGCCCTCACCGGACTCGTCGTGCTGCTGGTCATCCGCTTCGCCGCCGTCCCGTACCTCAGCGGCTTTCATACCTACGGAGGTTGACCGGGTGCTCGTCGTCGTCACCGGCATCTCGCATAAGACCGCTCCACTGGAGCTGCGCGAACGCTTGGCCCTCGATGAAGACGGCTCCCTGCGCGTGGCCCAGGAGCTGCTGGACGGCGGGGCGGCCTGTGAGGCCGTCGCCCTGAGCACCTGTAACCGCACCGAGCTTTACATGTACGGCCGCGACTCTCTGGCTGCCCGCCAGGCGGCCGTTGAACGCCTGGCGCAGCACGCCGGAGCGGCCGTCGGCGAGCTCGAGCCGAGCCTCTACAGCTACTCGGGGGACGCGGCCATCGCGCACCTCTTCCGCGTCACCTCGAGCCTCGACTCGATGGTCGTCGGCGAGGCGCAGATCGTCGCCCAGATGAAGGCCGCGTACCAGCAGGCCTGCGAGGGCGGTTGCACCAGCGTCGTCTTCAACCGCCTGTTCCGGCACGCGCTCGAAGTGGGCAAGCGCGTACGCACCGAGACGGCCATCGGCGAACGGCCGGTGAGCGTGAGCTCCGCGGCCGTCGAGCTGGCCCTCCAGGTGTTCGGCAAGTTCAAGGACCACACCGTGCTCATCGTGGGCGCTGGCGAGACCAGTGAGCTCACCGCCACGCACCTCAAGGCTCACGGCATCGAGAAGATCCTCGTCACCAACCGCACGTTCGGCGCGGCCGAGGAGCTGGCCCGCCGGGTCGGCGGCCGCGCCGTGCCCTTCGAGGACCTCGAAGGGCACCTGGCCGCCGCCGACATCGTCATCAGCTCCACCGCGGCGCCGCACTACGTCATCACGCGCGAGCGTGTCGAGCGTTCGCTGAGGCACCGGCGTCACCGGCCCATCTTCTTCATCGACATCGCTGTGCCGCGTGACCTCGACCCCGAGATCAATCGCGTGCGCAACGCCTACCTCTACGACATCGACGACCTGCAGCACGTGGTGGAACAGAACCGCGGCGAACGCGAGAAAGAGGCCCACCACGCGGAGCGCATCGTCGAGGAGGAGCTGCGCAGCGTGAACGACTGGCTGCGCAGCCTTGAGGTCGTGCCCACGATCGCCACGCTGCGAGATACGGTGGAGCAGATCCGCCGGGCCGAGCTCGAGCGTCTCGGCGGCAAGCTCGGCGACCTCACCGACGAGCAGCGCGCCCAGGTCGATATGCTCACGGCGAGCATCGTCAACAAGATCCTCCACATGCCGACCGTGAAGATGAAGGAGGTCGCGGGAAGCGAGGAGTGCTATGTCTACGTCGATGCCGTGCGCACTCTCTTCGACCTCAGTGGCAACGGGGCGGCGCCCGATGGCGCGGCAGACGACCCGGTTCCGGACGCCGCCGCGGACGATCACGCCGCCGCCGACCCGCCCGACCCGCCCGGCGCCACCGTCCATCACCTTCGGGGCACCGGCACGGACAACGCGTGAGCGGCACGCTGCGCATCGGCTCCCGGGGGAGCAAGCTCGCCCTCATCCAGAGCGCGTGGGTGCGCGACGAGCTCAGGCGTCTTCATCCGGACCTGCAGGTCGAGATCGAGGTCATCCATACCAAGGGCGACAAGCTGCTGGACGCGCCGCTGGCCAAGATCGGCGACAAAGGGTTGTTCACCAAGGAACTGGAGGCGGCCATGCTCGATGGCCGCACCGACCTCGCTGTGCACTCTGCCAAAGACATGCCGACGGAGGTCCCCGAGGGCCTTGCCATCGTCGCCTTCACGGCGCGCGAGGACGTGCGCGACGTGTTCGTGGGCGGCGCGTCCTCCTCGCTGCGCACCCTCGACGACCTTCCCCGGGGCGCGACCGTCGGCACCTCCAGCCTGAGGCGTCGCTCGCAGCTCCTGGCGCTGCGCCCCGATCTCGATCTCGTCGACATCCGCGGCAACGTGCAGACCCGCTTGCGCAAGCTGGAGGAACAGGGCATGTCCGGCACGATCCTGGCCGCCGCCGGCCTGGCCCGTCTCGAGCAGCCCAAGCTGGCGTCCTTCGCCTTCGCCTTCCAACAGATGCTGCCCGCCGTCGGGCAAGGCTCCCTGGCCATCGAGGCGCGAGCCGGCGACACGCGCGTCGCAGCTATCGTCGCCCCGCTGATCCACGAGCATACCGCTCTCGCCGTGCGTGCCGAGCGCAGCCTCATGCACGCCCTGCAGGGCGGGTGCCAGGTGCCGATCGCGGGCTTCGCCGAGGTCTCCCAGGTGCCCGACGAGGTCGGCGTCGAGCGGCTCCTGCTGCGTGCCTTTGTCGGCTCCGTGGACGGCACGAAGGCCGTGCGCGGAGAGCTGGCGGGGCCGGCGCAAGCGCCCGAGGGTCTCGGGATCGCGCTTGCCGAGGACCTGCTGGCGCGCGGCGCCGAGAGGATCCTCGCAGAGGTCCGCGGAGCCGCCTGACATGACGCACGGTCGGCCGCTCGAGGGCAGGACCATCGTCGTCACGCGGCCGCGCGAGCAGGCCGCCTCTCTGGCCCAGCCGCTCGAGCATCTGGGCGCCGAGGTGCTGCTGGCGCCGACCATCCGGATCGTGCCCCGGACGCTGGACGACGAGGTCGTGCGCGTCGTCGTCAACGATCTCCCGGAATACCGGCTCATCATCTTCACGAGTGCAAACGGCGTGGCAGTCTTCCTGGGCTATCTCACGGAGCTCGGCCTGCCTCTCGCGTCGCTCGACGACGCCATCGTCGCGGCGGTCGGTCCGCGGACGGCCTCCGCTCTCGAGGAACGCGGCGTCACTTGCGACGTGGTGGCCGACGACTTCGTCGCCGAGGGCCTGCTGGACACGCTGGAGAAGCGCGCCGTGGCTCCGGCCGGGACGAGGGTCCTCATCCCGTCGGCGCGGCTGGCGCGCACCGTGCTGTCCGAGGCGCTGCGCGCGAGCGGCGCCAGGGTGGATGTGCTGCCGGTCTACGACACCGTGCCGGCGAAGCGTCTGCAGCTCCCCCCCGAGCGGATCGAGCGGGCCGACTTCATCACCTTCACCTCCAGCTCGGCCGCGCTGCAGTTCGTCGGGCTCATGGACATTGCCGGGACCGGCAGTGCCCATGCCGGCGCCGGCCGGCCGCTCGCCGAGCGGCTCTCCGGCGCCGCGCTCTGCTCTATCGGCCCCGCCACCAGCGACACGCTCCGCGAGCTGGGGCTGCCGGTCGCCGTGGAGGCCTCCGAGCACACCGCCGAAGGGCTCGTGGCGGCGATCGCCGCCTCCGCCGCCGGCTTTGCCTGACGTCGGCGGCGGTGGAGACGTTGCGTCGTCGCGCGCAACGTCGTAGGTTGCGGCCATGCGCAGACCGCTATGCTTCGCGAGTGACTACGGTCACGCCGACGATTTCGCCGGCGTGTGCCGCGGCGTGATCGCGCGCGTCGCGCCCGACGTGCGCGTCATCGACGTCACGCACGGGCTGCCGGGGCGCAACGTGCTGGCCGGCGCCCTCGTGCTCCGCAACACGCTGCCGTACATGCCCGACAGGGCCGTGCACCTCGCGGTGGTCGACCCCGGGGTGGGCGGGGCCAGGCGGGCGGTCGCTTTGCGCAGCGGCGGCGACCGCCTCTTCGTGGGCCCCGACAACGGCTTGCTCACCTTGGCCGCCGACCGCGACGGGGGTATCGAGGCGGCCCACGAGCTGACCAACGAAGAGCTTTGGCTGGCGCCCCTCTCCGCGACGTTCCACGGCCGCGACATCTTCGCCCCGGTCGCGGCGCGGCTCGCCGACGGGCTGGCGCTTGACGCCGCTGGCAGGGCCATCGACCCCGGCGGCCTCACGCGGCTGGAGCTGCCCGAGCTGCGCCGGCACCGCGACGGCCTGACGACCACAGCCCTGCTCGTCGACCGCTTTGGCAACGTGGCGCTCAACCTGCGCGCCCGGCAGCTCGAGGCGGCGAAGTTCGGCGACACCGTCGAGCTCGTTTGCGGAGACGAGCGCTTCCTGGCTCGGGTGGCGCGGACCTTCGCCTCCGTGCGCCCCAGCGATATCGTCGTCCTCGTCGACAGCTACGGCCAGGTGGCGATCGCCGTCAACGCCGGGTCCGCCGAGGAGGTGCTGGGCCTCGAGCCCGGCGACGAGGTGCGCTTGCGGCGGCTCACGTAAGCGCCACGGCCTCGTCTTGCATCGCCAGGCGCGATTGGCTATAGTTCCCCTTCGCGCGTCCACGTGGGGCGCGCGTTCTGTCACCGACACGAGCGAGCGCATGAAGACTTACGTCGCCAAGCCCTCCACCATCGAAAAGAAGTGGTACATCGTCGACGCCAAGGGCCACACGCTGGGCCGTCTCGCCACCGTCGTCGCCGATTGTCTGCGCGGCAAGCGCAAGGTCACGTACACCCCCACCATCGACACCGGCGATTTCGTCGTCATCATCAACGCCGACAAGATCGTCGTCACGGGCAAGAAGCCCGAGCAGAAGATGTACTACCACCACTCCGGCTACCCCGGCGGCATCAAGAGCGAGTCATATGCCAAGCTCCAGGCCCGCCGGCCCGAGGAGATCGTGCGCCACGCCGTGCGCGGCATGCTGCCCCACACCAAGCTAGGGCGCGCCCAGCTCCGCAAGCTCAAGATCTACGCGGGCACGGAGCATCCTCACGAGGCGCAACTGCCCGAAGTGCTCGAGATCAAGGAGTAAGGCGTGCCTGATGCAGTGACTTACCGGGCGACCGGCAAACGCAAGACCAGCGTCGCCCGCGTTACCCTCACCCCGGGCGTCGGCACCGTCGTCATCAACGGTCGCGCCATCGACGCCTATTTCGGGCGCAAGGTCCTCGAGACCATCGCCCAGATGCCCTTCGAGACCACCCACACCGGCGGTAAGTTCGACGTCACGGTCAACGTGCACGGCGG
>JADGPQ010000221.1 GCA_017882325.1 Thermoleophilia bacterium | reverse complement strand
CCTCCTGTGGCACCAGGCCGCCGTGGATGGCCCCAACACCCCGCTCTTCCAGCACCTCGGCAGCGGCGGCCATCGCGTCCACGTCGGCGAGCACTTCCTTCAGCGGTCGCAGCGACGACGCGCTGCCCTTGTACACCGGACAGAACGTGCAGCGGTTCCAGGTGCAGTTGCGGATCACGCGCACGAGAAGACTCTGGGCCTCGCTCGGCGGCCGGATCGGGCCTTGCTCGAACGAAGGGGTGCTGCTCACGCGGCAGCTAAGGCCGCGTGCCGCGCCGCGACAGCCCGACCACGACCACGACCACCCCGACCACGATCAGGATCAGCGGCCAGCCATAGCCGCCGAGAGTATCCCAGGCGGACGTGTTGCTGAACAGGCCGACGACCACGAGCACCACGCCGGGCACCAGCGGCCACCACCTCGACCATTCGCGACGCCGCACCGCGTCGAGCGCGTAGATCGCGAGGAAGCCGATGCCCAGACCCAAGGGGACGCCGTCGCCGGAGGTGCCGGCGGCGTCGAAGACCATGCCGAGGCCGATGCCGCCGAGCACGCCGCCCGGCACCAGCAGGCCGAAGTTGCCGCTCATCGCCCACCAGGTGATGAAACCCAAGCCGATGACGAGAGGCGCACTGCCCGCGGCCAGCGTGTCGCTGAAGCGATAGGCGAGCAGCACGACGCCGATCACCACGAGCACCGCGCCAAACGTCAGGGGCGAGCGCTCGCGATGGCGATCAGCGTCAACTTTGACCGCCGTCGGCGGCATCGTCGGGCCGGTCGGCCGGTCACGGCCCTCATCCACGATCTCGCCGACGAGCGGCTCGTCTGCGGCCTCGTCGGCCGCGCCTTGCGGCGCGCCGTCCATCCCTTGCTCGTTCATATCGCGCTCCCCACCCCGTTCACTCGTAGTGTATCGCCTCGAGAATGTCGATCCGCGCCGCCCGCCGCGCCGGCAGGATGGCGGCGATCACGCCCACGATCACGCCCACGATGAGAAAGGCGATGAGCTGGCCGCCGGGGATCGAGAAGGTGATCCCCTGCCCGGCGAACTTCGTCGTCACCACCCAGGCGAACACGACGCCCACGATGATGCCCATGATGGCGCCGATGATCGACGTGATCACGCTCTCGAAGCGCACCGTGGCCCGCACCTGGCGGCGCGACATGCCGATGGCGCGCGTCAGCCCGATCTCACGGGTGCGCTCGAACACCGAGAGCACCAGCGTGTTCACGATCCCGAAGAGCGAGATGATCACGCTCATCGCCAGGAGGCCGTACAGCAGGTTGAGGAGCTGGTTGACCTGTTTGACGATGCTGTCCTTGTACTGCTGCGCGGTCTGCACGTCCGCGGTCGGCACGGAGGCCAGCGCGGCCTTGAGGGCGGTCTCGTTCTGGGCCGCGCCGGTGCCGAGGTCGCCCTTCACGAACACCATGAACAGCTGCGGCTTGCCGAACACGGACGTGTAGCCGGTGTTGTCCAGGATGACGCCGTTCAGCATGATCGGGTCGCGATACAGCCCGATCACCTTCAGCTTCGCCTGCTTGCCGTCCACCGTCACCAGGTCGACCGTCTTGCCGACACCGGTGTGGAGGCTGGAAGCGGTCTGCTGCTCCATGATGGCGTTGCCCGTGCCGAGCTGGCCGAGCAGGGCGTCGCTGCCGCCCTTCAGCCAGTCGAACTTCCAGACGTTCCGGAACAAGACCGGGTCCACGCCGTAGACCGCCGTGGTCTTCTTGGCGATCTGCGCCTGCTGCGCGTCGACGCCGGCGGCGGTCTGTACCCCGGTGACGCCCTGGACGAGGTTCGCGGTGTCGCTCGGCAGCGCGATGAAGTTCTTGCCCTGCACGATGAAGTCGGCGCGCACCACCTTGTCGAAGCTGTCGATGAACGAGCTCTTGAGCCCCTGCGCGAAGACGGCCACGAAGACCACGACCCCGAGGCCGATCATCAGCGCGGAGGCGGTGGCGGCCGTGCGTCCGGGGTTCCTGACGCTGTTGTCGCGCGCCAGACGGCCGCTCACCGGGGCGACTTTCTGCAGCGGCCAGCCGAGCAGGCCGGCCAGCGGCCTGATGAGGTACTTGCTCACCATCGCGATCGCGACGAACACGAGCACGGCGCCCAGGGCGATGGTGCCGAGCCGGGAGGTCGTGTTGCCGGGTCCGTACATGCCGGCGATGATCCCGAGAGCGCCGAGCACCGCAACAGCGCCGGCGAAGTACGGGGCGAATCGCGCGAACCGCGAAGGCGGCAGCACGGCCCCCTCCTGCAGGGCGGCCATCGGCGGCACCCGGGTGGCGCGTGTCGCCGGGATCACCGCCGAGAGCAGCGTGACGACGATGCCCACGGCGAGCGCCACGACCACCGTCCGCGGCGCCAGCACGAGCCCACTGTGAGGGATGTCGATGTTCGCCGCCGCGAAGAGCCTCAGGATGCCGGCGGCGATCGCCAGGCCGACGAAGATGCCGAGCACTGAGGCGAGGATGCCCATGGCGAGGGCCTCGCCGGTGATCGTCACCAGCACCTGACGGCGCGAGGCGCCGAGCGCCCGCAGCATCGCGAACTCGCGGCGGCGCTGAGCGACCGTCATCGAGAAGGCGTTGAAGATGATGAACGCGCCGACCAGCACGGCGATGCCACCGAAGGAAAGCAGCACGGGGCGCAGGAAGCCGCCGATGGCGTCGCTGATCTGCTTGGTCTGGTCGGTGGCCGCCTGCGCGCCGGTCTTGACGTCGGCGTAGGCGGGCAGCGCCGCTTTCACGCGCTGGGCCAGCGTGTCGGACGACACCCCGGCGACGGCCTTCGCGTCGATCGCCGAGACGCTGCCGGGCATGTCAAACCAGCGCTGCGCGTCGGCCAGGGTCGTGTCGATCAGCAGCGAGCCGCCGAGGGACGACTCCGCGCCGAAGGTGAACACGCCCGAGACGCGGGCTTTGTCGCTGCCGCCCGGAGTGATCACGTCGATGACAGAGCCCACGTGCAGATTGTGGTCCTTGGCGAGCTTCTGGACGATCGAGACCTCACCGGGCGCCTTGGGCGGCCCTCCCTGGGCGTAGGTGGTGTTGCTGATGTCCCCTGGGGCGTAGGAGAAGAAGAGCGTGGGTGAGCCCCCCGTCTCCACGACCTTCCCGTTGACGGCCACGGCTCCCGCGCCGGTGACGTAACCGTAGGCCCCGGCCACGCCGTTCACGCCTTTGACCTGGGAGACCATCGACTCCGGCAGACCGGCGGTGGCGCCCGTCATTTCGCCCGTGAACTTCGCCTTGCGCGTGACGGAGACGTCGATGCCCTTGTAGGCGTCGGTGAAGATGTTCTTGAATCCCCGGTCGATCTGGTCGCTGAGGACGTAGGTGCCGCAGATCATGGCGACGCCGAGGAGGATCGCCAGAGTCGTCAGAAAGGTGCGCAGCTTGTGCGCCGTCAGGCTGCGCCAAGCGATGCGGATCATCCCACGTCCTCCAGCGACTTGATGACGTCGTAGATCTGGTCGCGGCCCAGACGCCCGCAATCATGGGCGATGACGCCGTCCCTCAGAAAGACGATGCGGTCCGCGTAGGTGGCCGCGTGCGCGTCGTGGGTGACCATGACGATCGTCTGGCCGAGCTTGTCCGCCGAGTGGCGCAGGAGCTGAAGCACCTCCTCACCGGTGTGCGAGTCGAGGTTGCCCGTGGGCTCGTCGGCGAAGAGCACTGCGGGCCGCGAGGCGAGCGAGCGCGCCACGGCCACGCGCTGCTGTTGCCCGCCGGAGAGCTCGGCCGGCTTATGCTTGAGCCGGTCGCCGAGGCGGACGGTGGCGACGAGCTCGTCGACCCAGGCCTCGTCGCCTTTGCGCCCCGCGATGGTGAGCGGCAGCACGATGTTCTCGCCGGCGGTCAGCGTCGGCAGCAGGTTGAAGGTCTGGAAGATGAAGCCGATCTTGTCGCGCCGCAGCTGCGTGAGGGCGCGCTCCTTGAGCCCGGTGATCTCGACACCGTCGACCCACACGTTGCCCGCGCTCGGCCGGTCGAGGCCGGCCAGGATGTGCATGAGGGTCGACTTGCCGGAGCCTGACGGACCCATGATCGCCGTGTAGGCGCCGCGCTGCAGGTCGATGTCGACGCCGGCCAGGGCGTGGACGCAGGCGTCGCCCTGGCCGTAGAGCTTGGTGACGCGGCGTGCCTGGACGACGGCGTCGTCCATGCCGATGGTCGTTCCGGTCTCACAGGTCGTCGGCGCCGCGGTGGAGCCCGGCTGCAGTGTGGTCTCGGTCATGTCGCTCATGTTTCCCCTTTTGCATTCGGCCGCCGTCGGTGACGACCCGTGGCGGGCCGCGCCTCCCGGCGCGGCCCGCCACCTCTGTTGCCTTGTGTATGCCACGCGGACCACGAGTGGCAACCTGCGCTTGCGCCCTCTCCCGATGAGACGGCCGGGCGAACTTACGTCTCGGCCGGCGGGTTCTCGGTGGTCGTGACAGCCGTGGACTCACTGACGGTGGCCGCCGTCACCGACTCGGCCGGCGGGGCCGGCGGAAACGGCGGGTTCACGGGAGCGGCACCTGCGGGCGCCACGAAGGGCGTTCCGGCAGGCGTGGGGGCGGCCGCCAGTTTGCGAGCCTGACGCCACTCG
>JADGPQ010000056.1 GCA_017882325.1 Thermoleophilia bacterium | reverse complement strand
GCGGTCAACATCGCCCGCGGATGAGATGCGCCTCGACGGGCGTGGCATACTACGCCCAGGAGTCAGCTCACGAGAGGAGTCGCGATGGCCGACCACGACGGCTACTGCCAGACCTGCAAATGGTGCGTGTCCTGGACGCAGCAGGAGCAGCGCCCACGCGTCGGGGCCACGCCCAACGCCGCCGGACAGTTCCTGCAGACCGACTACGAGCTCGTGAACGTCGCCCACTACCAGTGCCGGCGCTTCCCGCCCCAGGTGTTCGGCGAGGCGAGCGTGCAGCCGGCAGGCTTCTGGCGCCAGGCCTTTCCGGGTATGCAGGCGACCGAGTGGTGCGGCGAGTACGCGGCGCGCGAAGGGGAGTGAGCAGGGGAACGCGCTGAAAGTCTAGCCGAGGCCACGCCTACAGGCTCGGACGCGGGTCCACTCCAGTACACCTGACAGGCTCACGGCCCAGCCCGGTCCAAGGGGTTTGTTGGCAGATCTGTTGGCAGAGCAAGACTGAGAACGCCGTTGATGGAGGCGCGCCACCTCAGGGTTCGCGAGACGCTCGGTGGTAGTCTTCATCCACGTGCACTGGGGCAGTAGGGGATGCCGCACATGATGGGATGGGGACGACGGATAGCTCGCCGAGGTGTGATGAACCGGGGAACAAGGAGGGAACATGTCTGAAAGCAGAGGCAATGCCGGCGGAGCCGTTAGCGGGGCTGTCTACGGACTCGGTCTCATTGGAGCGCTTGTCTACTTCATCCAGAGCGCGACTTCATTCTGGGATGCGGCCTATGGTGTCTTTCAATCGATAGTCTGGCCAGCATACTTTGTCTACGAAATATTCCACTTCTTGAAGTTGTGATCATCGCACTCGCATCTCGATGCGGCAAAGCTGACCGTCCGCCGCGCCGTTACCGAGGTCGACGCTGAAGGTTCGATGCGACGGAGGCCCGCCGCCCTCAGGGGTGGCGGGCCTCTGTGCGGGTCGAGCGGCCCGGACTCGGCCACCGGGTGTCTGGGCCGCCGCTCTTCACGCCGTGACCGCCGTAGGTCAACGCCCCTGCCGTCGGGTCCGAAGGCCGCGTGGCTGCTCGCGTAGTAGCCTCTCGCCGGCGGTCCAGAGAGCCGTCAGGAGGCGGCGCGGGTCACGGCACGGCGGGACCCACGACGAAGCTGAACGGATACGAGTTCGTGCCCGGCGCGCGCTTCACCGGGTTCGTCTGCCCCGCGGAGTTGAGCGTCGTCAGGTCGGTGATCGTCCGCAGCACCGTCTCTGTGAACAGGCCGGCGTAGGTGCCCTGAGGGAGCTTCTTGCCGAGCGTGAGTTTCGTCGCGCGGCTCGCGTCTCCGGTCACCGCCCCCCACCAATGGTTGGCGTAGGCCTGGGCCCCGATCCTCGGATTGAAGGCCGGGATCGGGCCCAGAAGACTGGACCAGTACTGGTCCCACAGCACCGCCCCGCTCCAGTAGGCCTTCGCCTGCTCATAGGAGAGGTTCAGGCCGGCCGCCGGGATGCTCAGCTTGTAGAGCAGCGCCAGCGGGACGGTCTGGACAAGGCCCTTGGTGATGCCGCGCCAGGGCACGTCGATGACAACGTCGTAGTTGGCCGGAATGGGGTAGGTCAGAAGCGGGTGGACGTACTTCACGGGCACGTTCACATCGTCTTTGATCTCGAGCCATACGCCCAGCTTGGGCACGACGTATGCCGTCATCAACGAAGGCCGCAAATCGGCGAGAGCCGGCGCCGCCAGCAGGCCCAGGAAGGCGGCGGCGAGCAGGAACACGAGGAGCAGTCTCTTCATGGCCAGGATCCTTTCGAGATGCGTGAGTCGGGCACTCGCCGCGGTGCCGGCGACCAGTGCCTCCCTGTTGGCTGTGCCATAAGCCCTCCTGCCCCCATGGCCCCAGACCCCTCGGGTAGCCGGACGGCCCCCGGAAAGCACGAAGACCGGCCCGCGGGCCGGTCTCACCAGTGGCTCCCCGCCGGATGATGGTGGCCGTCACGTGCCTCCGGCGGATCGCAGCCTCCCGAACGACGTACGGTGCCTCTCAGGAGTCTCGTATGGCCAACCGTATACGCCCGCTCCCTCGTGACTTCAAGCGTTTGTCACCCTTGCAGGTCGACCGTGGCGTTGCCTACCTTGTACACGACCGGACGATCTGTGCGTATGAGCGCAGTCCCCGAAACGGTGGCCGGTCACTCGGCGGGGAGTCGGTGAGGTACAACGGCCGCCTTCCCACGCCTTCCGAGGGCCATAGTCCCATGCGTTGGGACTTCTAGCCGTCTGAAGACATGGCCCGTGCTGCGAGGAGCTCCCCGCGACGCCGCGCCGCACGCAAGTAGCGCCCTCTGAACTGCACGCGCAAGGTCGTGCTGGACAAGGGCCTCGCACAGGAAGGAGGGGGCCTTCCGTCCGACGGCGCGGACCAGGCGAGCGAAGGGCATGCCGATCGCCACCCCCGAGAGTCTGGTAGCGGCGGTAGGACTCGAACCTACGACACGCGGACCATGATTCCGCCTTAGTCTGCTAGTAGGTGCCATGAGGTGCCGACTCGTGCGTGGCGAGGTACATGCCAGGGCGTGTGGTACAGTCAGTATCGCCCCGTCTTGAGACTCCCCTTTAGCAAGCGATCAGCAGTGGAGGGGCCATGCCAACAGCCCTTGAACTACTGAGATGGGTCCTAGCCAAGCGTGCTGTTGTAGCCCCCATTCCCAATGCGACGGGCCCGAATGGCGCCGCGAGCGCTAACCCTGAGGCTGAAGCGCAGGAGATCGGCACCGAGAAGACGGAGCGACAGCAGTATCTCTCCTATTTCGTATTGAACATTCTGGATCACTGCAATCTCCGCTGCAGGGGCTGCGATCACTTCTCCGCCATCGCCCGTAAGCGTTTCGTCTCACTGGAGGACATCACCAAGGATCTTGCGCGAATGTCGGAGCTCTTTGGCGAGGATGTTGGGCGCATCGGCGTCATGGGTGGCGAACCCTTGCTGCACCCGCAGCTGAATCAGATCCTGATGGAGGCGCGAGGGCGTTTCCCTGCAACGGCAATCCAGTTGGTGACCAACGGCATACTGCTCATGAAGCAGGCCAACGCCTTTTGGGATGTGTGCCGCCAGGAGCAGATCGTCATCGTCATGACGAAGTACCCGATCGACCTTGACTACGGTGCAATCTCGGAGTCCGCCAAGGCGCACAACGTGGCCATCGAATACCGTGAAGAGATTGAAGCGCAGGAGAAACGACTGTACAGAATCCCGCTGGACATCTCGGGCGGACAGGACCCCGGAGCGAGTTTCTCGGAGTGCTTCCACGCGAACAACTGCGCGTTGCTCATGGAAGGCAAGATGTTCACATGCACGGTTGCCCCGAACATTCGGATCTTCAACCAGAGATTCGGTACCCATCTGCCATTGCAGGACGAGGACTATCTAGACATCTATCGGGCCAAGACAAAGCACGAAGTGCTTCAGTTTCTCCGCACACCCAAGCCGTTCTGCCGGTACTGCAACGTCAGTGAGCGATCATTTGGGCATCCTTGGGAACGCTCCAAGCTGGACATGGGCGAGTGGACGGCGTGATTTCGGCTGTGGACAAGTCACGCTCCGCTGCTTCGATGCATTCCCGCCCAGATCACCAAGCCGTTCGGCGAAGCCATCATGACGGCCGTGGCGCAGCAGATCCGCCTGCACGACCTGCGCCACACGCACGCGACCCTGTGGCTCAAGGCGGGCGGGCATCCGAAGGTGCTCCAGGAACGCCTCGGCCACAAGTCGATAAAGATCACCATGGACACCTACAGCCACGCGCTGCCGACCATGCAGGAAGGCATCGCAGACGTGTTGGACGCCGTGGTGTACGGCGAGGCGAGGTAGGCGTGAACCCTCGGAGTACGGTCGGAGTACGGTTGGCCTATCCGGCGCTTCCCGCGCCCATGCTGCGCCCGCAGCAATACAGGCCATTTGCAGGGGAGAGTTCTACAAGCTGGTAGCGGCGGTAGGACTCGAACCTACGACACGCGGATTATGATTCCGCTGCTCTAACCAGCTGAGCTACGCCGCCACGGCGGATGCCTAAGGTACCACAGGCGCGGGGGGCGCTCAATCCGGCCTCTCCAGCCTCGAAAGTCGGGGTTCGGCTGGTTGAAAGAGGTCCCGCTTTCCTGTAGCCTCAGGCGCGCTCCCGGGGGAGTGCCCGAGTGGTTAAAGGGGGCGGACTGTAAATCCGTTGGCGCAGCCTACCTAGGTTCAAATCCTAGCTCCCCCACCAGCATTGCCCGGTTAGCTCAGTCGGCAGAGCACCTCCATGGTAAGGAGGGGGTCCGCGGTTCGAGTCCGCGACCGGGCTCCACCCTCCTCTCCGGCCCGCCCGGGCGTCTCAGCAGATCCGCGGCAGCAGCTCCCCGACCGGCATGTCGAGCACGCGACGCGTGCCGAACGGCGTGCGCAGCGCCACGCGGCCGGGGTGCGCGGCGGTGACGAAGCCGATGCGCCGCGCGCCGCGACCGTACTCCGTCTGCCGGACGGCGGCGACCACTGCGTCGGCCGCCCCGGCCGCCACGACCAGCACCATCTTGCCTTCGTTGGCCAGCGTGAGCGGATCGTAACCCAGCAGGTCGCAGACGGAGCGCACGGCCGGCGAGATGGGGATCGCGTCCTCTTCGACCTCGATCCCCAGGCCCGACTCCTCGGCCAGCTCGGCGAGAACGGTGGTGAGGCCGCCGCGCGTGGGGTCGCGCATGAAGTGCAGGACCTCTTCGCCTCCTGCCCCGCGCGCCGCAGACACGGCGGCCTCCACGAGGCTCCAGAGCGGCGCGCAATCGCTGCGCACGGCAGCGCTGAACTTGAACTCGCCGCGCGCCGCGAGGATGGCGACGGCGTGATCGCCGACGCTGCCGCTGAGGATCACGGCGTCGCCGTCGCGCACCGCGGCGGAGCCGAGCTCATGCGCGACGACGATCTCGCCGACGCCCGTCGTCGTGATGAAGAGCCCGTCGGCGGCGCCGCGCTCCACCACTTTGGTGTCGCCGGTGACGATGGGCACTGCGGCTTCACGCGCGGTGGCGGCGGCGCTCGCGCACAGGTCGCGCAGGTCCGCGAGCGCGAACCCCTCCTCGATGATGAAGGCGGCGGCCAGCGCCAGCGGCCGCGCCGCCGCCGTCGCCAGGTCGTTGACGGTGCCGGCCACAGAGAGTCGGCCGATGTCTCCGCCGGGAAAGGTCAGCGGCTGGACCACGTGGCTGTCGGTGGTAAAGGCGATGCGGCCCCGGGGCGCCAACGCCGCGGCGTCGTCGAGGCGCTCCAGCACCGGGTTGGCGAACGCCGTCACGAAGACGTCCTTGACCAGGTCACGGTACAGCTTGCCGCCGCTACCGTGCCCCAGGAGGACGCGCTCGCCGTCAGTCATCGATCCCCCGATACCTGTAGCGCGCCGCACAGGCGCCCTCGCTGCTGACCATGCAGGCGCCCACCGGGTCCTCGGGGGTGCAGCGCACGCCGAAGAGCGCGCAGTCTACCGGGTCGGTGACCCCGCGCAGCACCTCGCCGCAGCGGCAGCCGGCCGGTTCGAGCGGCGGTTCGAGCCGCACGGGGAAGCGCACCGCCGCGTCGGCGTCGGCATACTCGGGTCGTAGCACCAGCCCTGAGTCCGGGATGACGCCCAGACCGCGCCAATCGGCGTCGCTGGGCTCGAACACCTGCTCCATCAGCCGCCGCGCAACGACGTTGCCCTCGGGGCGCACGGCACGTCCGTACTCGATCTCGATGGCCGGCCGGGTCTGCCGCACGAGGCGCAGCAGCGCCCGCAGTATGTCGTGCGGCTCGAAGCCGGCCACCACCCCGGCCACGCCGTAGTCGCGGGCCAGGAACTCATAGCACGCCGTGCCCGTGATGACGCTCACGTGACCGGGAAGCAGGAAGCCGCCAAGCGGCGTCTCCCCCAGCTCGAGCAGCGCCTTGAGCGGCGGCGGCATCGTCTTGTGCATGCTGAGCACCGAGAAGTTCGTGAGGCCGCGCGCGCGGGCCTCGAGCAGCGACGCAGCGATGGTGGGCGCCGTGGTCTCGAAGCCGATGCCGGCGAACACGACCTGCCGTTCGGGTTCGTCGGCGGCGATCTGCACGGCGTCGCGCGCCGAGTAGACGACGCGCACATCGGCGCCGGCGGCGCGCTCCGCCGCCAGCGTGGTGCGCGAGGCCGGCACGCGGATGAGGTCGCCAAACGTCGCCAGCGTCACTTCGGGAAGGCGCGCGAGCGCGACCACGTGGTCGAGGTCGGCCATCGCCGTCACGCACACCGGGCAGCCCGGGCCACTGATCAGGCGCATGCCGCCGGGCAGCAACTCGCGCAGCCCGTACCGCGCGATGGACATGGTGTGGGTGCCGCAGACCTCCATGAAAGTGAGGTCCCCACGCGCCTCGGCGCGCAGATCGGCCGCGAGGCGCAGGAGCTCGTCAGCCTGCGTCATCGGCCTCGGCGGCGTCGTCCGGGGCGAACGCGCTGATCTCGCGCAGCAGTTCGAGCGTCTCGTGGGCCTCGGCCTCGCCCAGCACACTGATCGCGAAGCCGGCGTGCACGAGCACGTAGTCGCCGACCTTGGCTTCGGGCACGAGCATGAGGCTGGCGCGCTGCTCGAGGCCGGCGGTGGCAATGGTCGCCAGCGCGCCGTCGACGGCGGTGATGCGCATGGGAAGCGCGAGGCACATGTGCGGGTCCTGTGATCGGGCGTCGCTAGCCGAGCTGGCCGCGGCGCTTCAATGAAGTATAGCCCGCCACCGCGGCCTGCCCCAGCGCCACGCCGCCGTCGTTCACGGGGACGAGGCCCGCGGCAAGCACCTCGAAGCCGTCGGCGACGAGCACGGCCTCGCATTGGCCGGCCAGCATGCGGTTCTGGAAGACGCCGCCGGCCATGGCGACCACGCTGAGGCCGGTCGCCGCGCGTATCCGGCGGCAGACCTCGAGCACGAGGGCCGTGACGGTGGCGTGCAGGCGAGCGCCGACGGCACCGCCCGCGGCGCCGGCCTCGAGGTCGTCGAGCACTCCCGAGAACAGCGCCGCCAGCCGCACGACGGCCGGCGGCGGACCCGAGTCGCCCACGGCCGCATGCGCCGCGACCCATTCGCCGGCGCCCCGCCGGGGTGCGGCGGCGGCGGCCTCGAGCTCACCCTCCACGACGTATGGATACGGCTCGCCGCGCGGCGGGGACCGCATCTCGAGCTCGATCGCCGCCTGGCCCTCGTAGGTGATCTCGTGGCGCACTCCGGCAAGGGCGGCGACGGCGTCAAACAGCCGCCCGCAGCTCGTCGTCAGCGGCGCGTTGACGCGGGCGTCGATCTGCTGACGGACGGCGGCGAAGTCCTCGTCAGCGAGGACGGGCTCGGGGGCCGCGGCGCACCTGCGCAACAGCCGCGCTGCCCGATCAAGCCCATTCTCTCCGAGCAGCGCGTAGCTCCAGCCGAGCGCGGTGCGCCACGGCTTCTCGATGGCGGCAGCGCCGCCGGGCAGTGGCAGCTCTTCCAGATGAGCCACGCGCCGATAGCCGAGCAGGTCGCAGACGAAGACCTCGCCGCCCCACAGACGGCCGTCGTCGCCGTAGCCCAAGCCGTCCATGCTGACGCCGATCACCGCCTCCTCCCTGCCGCTCTCGACCAGACGCGCGGCGATATGCGCGTGATGATGCTGCACGGCGATCTTCTCCCGGTGCGGCAGCGCGAGAGCGTACTTGGTGGCCAGGTATTCGGGATGCAGGTCATGGCCGATCACCTCGGGCTCGAGACGGAACATCTTCTCGTACACGGCGATGCTCGCCTCGTAGTGGTCCAGCGTCTCCAGGTTCTCGAGGTCGCCGATGTGCTGGCTGAGAAAAGCGTTGGCATCGCGCGTGAGGCAGAACGCGTTCTTGAGCTCAGCGCCGCAGGCGAGCGTCTGCGGGAGCGGCCGCGGCAGAGCTACCGGGAACGGGGCGTAGCCGCGTGAACGGCGGACCAGCTGCGGCCGTCCGCCGCGCACCAGCGCGACCGAGTCGTCATAGCGCACGGCGATCTCGCGATCGTGCACCAGGTACGCGTCGGCGATGGGCGCCAGGCGGTCGATCTCCTCCCAGCTCTTCACGATGGGCTCCTCCGCGAGGTTGCCGCTGGTCATGACGAGCGGTCGCCCCGCTTCTCTCAGCAGCAAGATGTGCAGCGGCGTATAGGGAAGCATCACGCCGAGGTAGCGCTGAGCGGTCGCGACCTCGGGATCGATGGCAGCGGCCGGCCCGGCTTTGCCGTCCGGGCCGCGCGCCTCTCCTCCGCCCTCTGCGCTTCCCAGCTCCGGCCCTTCGGCGCCGTCCGGCGCGATCTCGCGCCACTCCAGCAGGACAATGGGATGCTCCGGCGAGGTCAGCAGCTCCGCCTCGGCGGAGCTTATCCGGCAGTGGGTGCGCAGCTGCTCGAGATCGGCGAACATCACCGCGAGGGCCTTGTGCGGACGGCGTTTGCGCTCCTTAAGGCGACGCACTACGTCGCCGTCCGTGGCGTCGCAGGCCAGGTGAAAGCCGCCCAGCCCTTTCACGGCGAGGATCTCGCCGCGGCGCAGCAGCTCGGCGCCCGCGCGGATGGGGGCGGCGGGGTCGTCCGGCTTGCCTTCGGCAAGCTCTACGACCCCGCCGCCCCGCCCGGCCTCTCCGCCGCCCGAGCCGCTCTCCCCGCCGCCCTCCGCACGCCGCACGAGCCGCACCCGCGGCCCGCACACGGGGCAGGCGTTGGGCTCGGCGTGAAAGCGCCGGTCACCCGGGTCTTCGTATTCCGCGCGGCAGGCCGGGCACAGCGGAAAGCGCCGCATGGTAGTGCGTTCTCTGTCGTAGGGCAGGTCCTCGATGATCGTGAATCGGGGGCCGCAGTTGGTGCAGTTGGTGAAGGGATACTGGTAGCGCCGGTCGCGCGCGTCGAGGAGCTCTGCGCGGCAGTCGTCGCAGGTGGCGATGTCCGGTGAGACGAGCTGATAGGCGTCGGGGTCGACGGCGCTGCCGAGGATATGGAACGCTGCGGCGCCCTCAGGCTCGGCGCCGGTCCGCTTGAACGCGGCGATGTGGGAGCGCGACGGCGCCTCGCGCGGCAGGGCCTCGACAAAGGCCTCGACGTCGGCCGGCGCGCCTTCCGCCAGGATCTCCACGCCGGCCGACGTGTTACGCACCCAGCCGGTCAGTGCGTACTTCTGGGCCAGCGAATAGACGAAAGGCCGGAAGCCGACGCCCTGCACCACGCCCTGCACGCTGAGCCGCGCGGCTGCGCGCCCGCCGGGGTCTGACTGCGAGGGGGCCATGGCGGGCAGCTGCCCCCGGTCACCCCGGGCAGCTGAACTGGTAGTCGTCCTTGTAGTGGAGCTCGTTGCACTCGGGGCAGCGCAGCTCGTACCAGTAGCCGATGGCCACGTCGTGAGACTCACAGAACCTGATGCGGGCCGCCAGCACCTCGAGCTCGTTGCTCCCACAAGCCATGCACGTGAGGAGCACGTCGTCGCCAAGGTCGTAGGCCTGCTCCAGGTGTTGCATGGCGCCGGAGGCTCCTTCGTGCGCCGGCAGGTCCGCCTCGTGGGCACACGCGTCCTGGGCGCTCGGCACCTGCGAGACCGCCGGCGCCGTGACGACGCCGGGCAGATACGCCAGCGTCTTGCCGTGAGCGAGCAGGTACTGCTGGAAGCGGCAACCGTCGCCCTCTTCCTCGCCCATGAGCTCGCACTCGTGTCGCGCCACGAGCTCGCGCCGCGTGACGTAGCAGCGCATGTCGAGGTGGTCGACGACCAGTGGCTCCACGTGCACCGTGCGTGGACGCCCGCGACCACGGTGGTAGTCGGGCGGCTGGACCAGCGAGAGGCAGCCGATGTCGGGGTCTGCCTCGAGGGCCTCGACGGACCGCTCGAGCCAGCCGGGCTGGAACTCGAGCGTGTCGTCGACGCGCACGAGGTAGTCACCCTTCACGAGGTGGAACGCGCAGTCGAGGCCGCAGTGCGCGCCGTGGCGATCACCGCTCTCGAGCTGAAAACCGCTGATGCGGCCGCGCAGGTACTGGCGCACGAGGTAGGTGGATACCTGCTCGGCGCAGTCGTTGGCGTGCACGGCAAGATCCCACGGATCGGCCACGGTGTCGCGGATGCCGCGAAGCGAGCTGCGCAGCGCCGGCACCCCGTGACTCGTGAAGACGAC
This sequence comes from Thermoleophilia bacterium, assembly GCA_017882325.1. Taxonomy (GTDB): domain Bacteria; phylum Actinomycetota; class Thermoleophilia; order UBA2241; family UBA2241; genus CAIXSE01. The sequence continues at coordinate 4,029 of JADGPQ010000056.1, read as the reverse complement.
GATGCCGGCGCCGCTCACGCCGCGTCCGCGCCGGCCGCCAGTTCGGCGGCGATCATGCCGAGAACGCGCTCCGCCGCCGCGGCCACCGGCGGCGAAAGCTCCTCGCCGAAGGTCTCGACGTCCACGGCCTCGATGGCGAACACGGTAACGACACCGGGCATGTCGTACCCGAGCGTGTGCCCCAGCTCCAGGGCCGTGTCGAGCCCGATCGAGTGCGCGGACCCGTAGCGGTGCCCGCCCTTGAAGTCCTTGGCCTCGTAGCGCACGATCTCGCCAGGCTCCCGTTCGACTTCGGCAGGGCTCTTGAGCGCGTCGATAATGATCACTCGGGTGAATCCGCGCACAAGTTCGAGCAGGCGAAGCCCGGCGACCTCGCTCTGAAGCACCTCCACGCCGTCCGGCAGCGTGGTGCCTCGCAGCCGTTCGGCGACGAGCAACCCGACCCCGTCGTCAGACAGGATCGGGTTGCCCATGCCGAGGACGAGCGTCGAGCCCAAGGTCACATATTCCTCTTGACGCTGGTGATGACCTCACGGGTGGCTTCGCTCTTGACCGTGACCTCGAGCGGCATGTCGCCGGGCAGCGTGTGCGTGGCGCAGCCGAAGCAGGGGTCGTAGGCGCGGAACGCCATCTCGATCATGTTGAGCGTGCCTTCGCCGATCTCGGTGCCGCCCTTGATCAGGCCTTCGGCGGCCTTCTTCAGCGACATCGAGATGGCGGCGTTGTTGTTGGTGGTGCCGACGATGAGGTTGACGTTCGTGACGATGCCCTTGTCGTCGGTCTTGTAGTGATGGTAGAGCGTGCCGCGCGGCGCCTCAACGACGCCGACGCCCTCGCCCACGATGCCCGTGGGGATGTTGCGCACGTCAGGGTTGATGATCTCCGGGTCGGTGGCCAGCTCGTGGGCGCGCTCGGCTGCGTACAGCAGCTCCACGAGGCGCGCCCAGTGCGTCGCCAGGGTGGCGTGCACCGGCTTGCCGCCGAGCGTCGAGAAGTAACGCTCGTACTCCTGCTGAGCGAGTGGCGTGGCCATGCCGTCCGCCGCGTTGAGGCGGCTGAGCGGTGAGGCGCGGTACACGCCGGAATCCTTGCCGTCGACGAAGCCCTTCCAGCCGACGCTCTTCAGGTAAGGGTACACGAGGTAGCTGTACGGCTCGACGTGCTCGGCGATGTGCGCCAGGTAGTCGCTACCCTCGAACTTCTCGAGCTCGGTGCCGTCGGGCCCCGTCACGCGGACCTTGCCGTCGTAGAAGTTCACCTTGTTGTTCTCGTCGACCATGCCCATGTAGTAGGTCTCGTGCGTGAACGCGTCGCTCTTGATGAGCTCCACGTAGTCGTTGTTGGCGAGCACGACGTCGTCGAAGAGCTGCAGGCTGAACTTGGCGAACTCCACCATGCCGGTGGTGATCTGCACCATGCGGTCGCGCTGCTCGGCGGTGATCGCCTGGCTCACGCCGCCGGGCAGGCCGCAGACCGGGTGGATCTGCTTGCCGCCGATCATGCTGATGAGCTCGGCGGCCTCCGCCCGCAGCTTGATCATGGCGCCGGCGGTCTCGAGACCCACCTTGCCGATGACGCCGAGGATGTTGCGTTTCGCAGGGTCGGATTCGGGACCCATGATGAAGTCCGGGCCGGCGAGGATGTAGAAGTGGGTCGTGTGGTCGGTCACGTAAAACGCGTTGTAGAGCAGCTCGCGCAGCAGGCGGCCGGTGGGCGCGACCTCGACGCCGAACACCGCGTCGATGGCCTTGGTGGCCGCCATGTGGTGAGCTTCCGGGCACACGCCGCAGATGCGCGGCGTGATGCGCGCCAGCTCCTCGACCGGACGGCCGACGCAGAAGCGCTCGAAGCCGCGCAGTTCCGGGACCTGAAAGTAGACGTTGGCCACCTCGCCGGCGTCGTTCACGAAGATCTCGATCTTGCCGTGGCCCTCGAGCCGGGTGATGGGATCGACTGTTACCCTTTTCATTTAGACCCTCGCCCTTCTGAGCAGCGAATCGGCGAGCCCGAAGCGGTAGAAGGTGCCCACCGGGTCGGGCACGGACGCCGCGATCTTGGCGATCTCCTCGGGCGTCGGCGCATCGATGATGGAGGCCACGGTGCTGAGCATCTTGGCGCCCTGGTCGACGACGCCCTCGGGGGCGCCGTAGCAGCCGCGGCAGGGCATGCCGACCGTGGTGCAGCGCGAGCCGCAGCCCGCCTGCGTGGCAGGTCCCATGCAGATCAGGCCTTGTTCGAGCAGGCACTGCTCCGCGTCGGGGAGGAACTCCCAGATTCGCCGGAAGCTGCTGATCTTCTTCTCCTCCTTGACTCTCTTGCACTCGTCGCAGCAGGTCTTGGGGGCGACGCCGATCGTCGCGCCCTTGGCCGGCAACGGACCTTCGCCCTTGAGAGCGGCGATGACGACGTCGAGCACCGTCGCGATCTGGTGCGCCTCGGGAGGGCAGCCAGGCATGAAGTAGTCCACGTCGATGGTCTGCGCGAGGGTCTTCACCGTGTCGTACATGTGCGGCAGCTCGAGCTCACCCTCTGGCATCGTGTAGCGCTCCTGCGGATACACGCCCTCGGGATTGTCGAGCGACGGGTTGTCGCGATATACGAGGTCCTTGATCTCCTGGGCGTTGGCGACGTTGGCCAGCCCGGGGATGCCACCCGTTGCGGCGCAGGAGCCGAAGGCCACGAGGACCTTGCTCTTCTCGCGCAGGAGCTTGGCGAGATGTTCGTTCTCGCTGTTGCGGATGCAGCCGTTGAACAGGCAGAGGTCGATGAAGCCGTCGTCGTAGCCCTCGACGTCCTTGTACTTGAAGTCGGCGGCGGCCGGCCAGAAGACCACGTCGAAATTGGCGTCGACGTCGAGGATCTTCTCCTTGATCTCGAGGACGGAGATCTCGCACCCGCCGCAGCTGCCGGCCCAGTACATGGCGAACTTGAACTTGCTCATGCCGGTACCGCCTCCTTCGCGGCCACAGCCGTGTCGGCCTCGGCGCTCTCGTCCCTGAACTGGGCGTTCCAGCCGAGCGGGCCGAGCGCGCGGATCTGCTCGGTGAACTCGGTGACCACGCGGGCGAACTTGTCGCCCTCGGCGGCCGAGACCCACTCCAGGCGCACGCGCCCGTGCTCGAGACCGAGCTGCTCGAGGAGCTTTTCGGTGAGCGGGAAGCGCCCGGCGGTGCGATAGTTGCCGTTGATGTAGTGGCAATCGCCCGGGTGACAGCCGGCGATGAGCACGCCGTCGGCGCCTTCTTGGAGGGCCTTCAGGATGTGCGTCGCGTCGACGCGCCCCGAGCAGTTGGTCTTGATGGGCACCATGTTTGGCGGGTATTTGAGCCGCGACGTGCCGGCCAGGTCGGCGCCGTTGTAGCTGCACCAGCGACAGAGAAACCCGATGAGCCGTGGCTCGAACCCGTTGGATCCGTTTGTACTCACTGTCATCTCCTTCACAAGGCCGGCCTAGAGGGCCATCGCGCCTTCGATCTCGGCGAAGATCTGGTCGTCGAGGTAGCCACGTTGCTGCGGCACGTTGGAACCGCAGGCCGCGACGCACACGCCGCAGCCCTTGCAAGCGGCCGTGATGACCTCGGCGACCTTCAGCTCTTCGTTGTACTGGATGGCCACGTGCGGGCAGAGGCCGACGCAGATGTGGCAGCCAGCGCACTTCTCGGGATCGATGTACGAGATCGTGGGCTCGACCTTGACCGTCGCGTTGTCGACCAGCGCCAGCGCGCCTGCGGCGGCGGCGCCCGCCTGGGCGACCGTGTCGGGGATGTCCTTGGGGTACTGGCAGCAGCCGGCGATGAAGATGCCGTCGGTGATGGTACTGACGGGCTCGAGCTTCGGATGACGCTCGAGGAAGAAGCCGTCGCCAGAACAGCCGAAGCCGAAGGTCTGGCTGACGGCCTTGGCGTCTTTGGCCGGGGCCAGGCCGCTGGAGAGGATGACCATGTCGGCCGGAATGCGCCGCACGATGCCCAGCAGCGTGTCCTCGGTCTTGACGATCAGGCGCCCCTCCTCTTCCGGCGACATCGCGAG
>JADGPQ010000055.1 GCA_017882325.1 Thermoleophilia bacterium | reverse complement strand
AGATGGCGCTCGCCGGCGCCGACCGCGAGCCGCCGCATAGCGAGGTCCAGGCGGCGACCGGCGATGCTGCGGGAGCCTCCGGCGCGGGCTCATCGGTCGACCTCACGGTCGACGAAGTCAGGTCCACCCCCGGCGCCAAGACCATCGACCAGGTCGTCGGCTACCTCGGTCTGCCCGCCCGAGCCTTTCTGAAGGCGCTGGTCGTGACCGTGGAGGGTGACGATTCGCCTGGCGCCGCCGCCGGCCGCCAGGTCATGGTCCTGCTGCGCGGCGACCACGAGCTAAGCGGGCTCAAGCTGCACAAGGCGCTCGGCGCGGAGTCTCGCCTGGCGACGGCCGACGAGGTGCTCGCCGCCCAAGGCATCGAGCCCGGGTACGTCGGCCCCGTGCCGACCACGCTGCCGGTGTTTTCGGACGAAGTCCTCCGCCGGGGCCACTACGTCGCCGGCGCCAACAAGCCCGACCACCACCGCACCGGCGTCAGCCTCGAGATGGTGCCCCAGGCTACCTTCTGCGACCTGCGCAAGGCGCGCGCCGGTAATCCCTGCCCGCACTGCGTCGGCGACCTCGAGGGCGCCCGCGTCATCGAGGTCGGCAACATCTTCCAGCTCGGCACCAAGTACTCGGAGCCGATGGGCGCCACCTTCCTCGACGTCGACGGGCAGGAGCGGCCCATCGTCATGGGCAGCTACGGCATCGGCTTGGCGCGCATCGCCGCCGCGGCCATCGAGCAGCACCACGACGGCAATGGCATCGCCTGGCCGCCGAGCATCGCGCCGTTCGACGCGCACCTCGTGCTGGTCCGTGCCTCGGATGAAGTGCAGGCCGCGCTGGCGGAGCAGCTCTACGCGGAGCTGGCCGCGGCCGGCTTCGATGTCCTCTTCGACGACCGCGACATGAGCCCGGGCATCAAGTTCAAGGACGCCGACCTGCTCGGCTGCCCCGCGCAGGTGGTCGTGGGGAAGAGGGCGCCCGAGGGACTCGTCGAGCTCAAGGACCGTGCTTCGGGCGAGCGGCGCGACGTGCCCGTCGCGGATCTCGCCCCCGCGTTGCGCGAGCTCCTGGGCAGCGGCTGAGGCCTTCCGTGCGGCCACGCATGAGCCCATTGCGTAACCTGCCTTGGCAACATAGACAAAGGTACCGCTCAAGTATCCGGGCACTCCGGGCGATACCTGCTACTGCGATGAGTGCCATGTATACAAGTCCCATAGCCAAGAACAGGTTCTCGCAGGACAGATTCCCGGGTGCCCTCAAGGGCCTGATGGAAGAGCGGCACCTCAGCTATCGCCAGCTCGCCTACAAGACCAAGCTGTCGGCCGGCTACCTGAACCACCTGACCAAAGGCACGCGGCCCGTGCCCGCCGATCCGGTGCTGGCCGTACTGGCCGAGGCGCTGTGCGTCGAGCCGGACTTCTTCGTGGAGTACCGACTGCGTCAGGTGGCGTGCGTGCTGGACGAGGCGCCGATCCTGGCCGACAAGCTGTACGGCATCCTGCTGCGCAATCTGCCTGTGCCCGCCGACATCGGCGAGACCCTGAGCCTCCCGCGCAACGGCGGCGGCAGCGGGCGTGCGCAGACCGCCGCCTGCGTGTAGAAGCCTGGCCCGCCCGCTCTAGATCGCTTCCAGCGCCGGGAAGATCCTCAGCGTGGCGTCGGCCATCGAGTCGAACTCCCCCGTCGACGGCAGAACCCCCTCGAGCAAGGCTTCGACCACCAACGTGGTCGCGCGACAGGTGTCGAGCGCTGCCCCGGCCAACTCCAGCTCCGCGTCGAACGAGCCGTAGCCGTGGTCCTCGGCGGCCGCAAGGAAGGCGACGCGGCCCCTGAGGTGCGCGTCGATCACCTCCAGCCTCTCCATCGCCTTCCACAGCGCACGCTCGTGCCAGGGGGAAAGGCGGTCCGCCGGGTCAGGCGTCGACTGTAGCGGTCCATCGACGGCGGTGACGTGGCCGACGATCGCGAGCAGTTCCGTCGCAGCCTCGGGCACCTCGAGCCGCGACAGGCCCGGTCCCGCCTCGCGCGCGAGATGCGCTGGCGCGGGACTGCCGGGGGTCGCGTCTGATGAGCCTGCGGGCATTGGTGTCCTTAATGCCGATGACAGATACTCGCACGAAACGCTGCTCGTGTCAGGAGCCCCGCAGCATTTTCCGTTTCGCCCCGGGCGACACGCTAGTCCCCTTGAGGCTGATGCGTGGGCCCGCGGGGATAGAATCGGGCGAACAAGATCGGAGCCGCAACGGCCAGCGGCAACAGGATCCACGCAGGGTAGCTGGGATGGTCTTCGAAGGCGAGCCGGTAGGCGATGGCCAGGGCCGACAGCGCCGTGAAGACCATCACCACCTGGATCACGATGCGATTGCCCCAAGGGTCGCGAGCCGCGGCCAAGGCACCGAAGCTCATCGCCAGGAGCGCCGCGGAGAGGATCTTTCCCGAGGTGGTGTCCGCCAGATCGCCGGAGTGACCGAGGGAGAACAGCAGCGGGATGGCAATGGCCACGCTGCCGATGGCATAGAGGACCAGCAGGCTCTGCGCGACTCTGTTCCTGTGGACCACGGTGGATCTCCAGTCCGTGACGCGCAAGACGAATCGTGAGCGTGGGGACAGGAAATGGTCGGCGTGGCCGGATTTGAACCGGCGACCCCTAGTCCCCCAGACTAGTGCGCTAACCAGGCTGCGCCACACGCCGACCGTACAGGCGGGTATTCTAGCACAGCCTCAGACTGCTAGACTGCCCGGCATGCAGCGCCTTATGCACCACGTGCCCAACATCCTCACCGTCGCACGGCTGCTCTCGCTGCCCTTCATCGTCTGGACCTACGCCCTGTACTCGCCTGGCGCCGTCTGGCCGACCGCCTGGATCGTGCTCGCCGCGGCGCTCAGCGACGTGGCCGACGGCCTCATCGCGCGCAAATATCATGTGCAGAGCGAGTTCGGCCGCTGGGTAGACCCCACCGTCGACCGGCTCTTCTTCTTCACGCTCGTGGCGATGCTCTGGTACTTCGGCACGCTGCCGTGGTGGGCTGTGCTGCCGCTGCTCGTCCGCGACGGCATCATCCTGGCGCTGATCATCCCGACGCGCCGATTCACTCACGAGGGCCCTCAGATCAGCCGCTGGGGCAAGGCCAGCAACATCATCCTCGTCAGCGCCATCGAGTGGTTCATCATCGACCTGCGCGTCCTCGGCTGGAGCTTCTTCGCCGTGGGCGCGACTCTGTACGTGGCCAGCGGCCTTCTGTACGGCTACATAGCGATCGTGTGGGTGCAGAAGGCGCGGGGCGCGGGCGGCTCCGCCGCCTGATCCCCGCGCCGCGCTCAGCGCGCTCTGGTACGATAGCCGCACGAGCAACCCCGCGTCACTCGGGCGAAAGCGAAGGTGAGACCCGTGCGTGCAGTCGTCATGGCCGGCGGCGAGGGCACCCGCCTGCGGCCGCTCACGAGCAATCAGCCCAAGCCGATGGTGTCGCTCTGCGGCAAGCCCTGCATGGAGTACATCGTCGAGCTCCTCACCAAGCACGGCTTCGACGAGACCGTCGTCACCCTCATGTTCCTGCCCAAGGTCATCCGCGACTACTTCGGCGATGGCTCGGCCCTTGGCGCGAGCATGCAGTACTCGGTAGAGCAGTCGCCGGCCGGCACCGCCGGCAGCGTCAAGCTGGCCGAGGACTACCTCCGCGACGACACGTTCATCGTGATCAGCGGCGACGCCCTCACCGACTTCGATCTCAGCGAGATCGTCGCCTTTCACAAGCAGCGCGGCGCCATGGTCACCATCGCGCTCAAGCGCGTCGAGAACCCGCTCGAGTTCGGCGTCGTCGTGATCAACGAGGAGGGCCGCATCGAGCGCTTCCTCGAGAAGCCCACCTGGGGCCAGGTGTTCAGCGACACCGTCAACACCGGCATCTACGTGCTCGAGCCGGAGGTGTTTGATCACATCCCCGCCGACGTGTCCTTCGACTTCAGCCAGGACCTGTTCCCCAAGCTCTTCGAGATGGGCGCGCCCCTGTACGGCTACGTCGCCGAGGGCTACTGGCAGGACATCGGCAGCCTGCCTCAGTACCTCACCGCCAACTGCGACCTTCTGGACGGCAAGGTGCAGGCGAGCATCCCCGGCATCGAGCTGAAGCACCGCATCTTCGTCGGCGAGAGCATCAACCTCGACTCGATCGAGAACATCAGCGGGCCGGCTTACATCGGCAACTACGCCAAGATCGCGGAGACGGCCAGCATCGGCAAGTACACCGTGCTCGGCAACAACGTGGTCGTCAAGGACCACGCCGAGACGCGCCACTGCGTGATCGGCTCGAACACCTACATCGGGGCCTCGGCCAAGGTGCTGGGGACGATCCTCGGCAAGAACTGCGACGTCAAGGCGGGCGCCACGTTGAGTGAGGGCGTGGCAGTCGGCGACGAATCGGTGATCGGCGAGCAGGCGTACATCGCGCCCGATGTCAAGATCTACCCGTTCAAGTCGGTCGAGTCGGGCGCTCAGATCAACTCCAGCATCATCTGGGAGTCGCGCGGCAGCTCGCAGCTGTTCGGCAAGGACGGCATCGTCGGCCTCATCAACGTCGACATCACCGCCGAGCTCGCGCTGCGCGTTGCCATGGCGTACGGCACGGTGCTCAAGAAGGGGGAGCGCGTGACCACGAGCCGCGACGCCCACCCGGCGTCGCGGGTCATCAAGCGCGCCCTCATCTGCGGCCTCAGCTCCACCGGCGTCGTGGTCCGCGACCTGCGCGTGGCCAGCAGCGCCATCAACCGTTTCGAGGTCAAGAACGGCAGCTCCCAGGGCGGCCTGCACGTGCGCATCTCCAGCTGGGACCCGGAGATGATCCAGATCCAGGTCTTCGAGCCGCCCGGCGTCAATCTCGGCGAGAAGCGCCAGAAGGATATCGAGAAGTACTACGGCCGCCAGGACTTCCGCCGCGCCTTCTACAGCGAGTTCGGCGAGCTCGAGTTCCCCGACAGGGCCATGGAGACCTACGTCCGTGGCCTCCTGAACTCCTGGGACGGGGAGCGCATCCGCAGCAGGGCCTACCGGCTCGTGATCGACTACTCGTACTCGCCGGCCTCCCTCACGCTGCCCAACATCCTCGGCGACCTCGGCGCCGAGGTGCTCTCGATGCGGGCCTTCAACGACCAGCGCCACGCCAGCTTGGCGGCCGACGAGCTCGGCGCCAACATCCAGGAGGTGCAGCGCCTGGTGCGCACCATGGAGGCCGACATGGGCATCATCATCGGCCCCGGGGCGGAGCGCGTGTACATCGTCGACGAACGCGGCCAGGAGGTGCCGCTCGAGAAAGCGCTGCTGCTGTACGTCAAGCTCGTGGCCCAGCACGCGGCCAAGGGCGAGAAGATCGTGCTGCCCCTCACCGTCACGCGCCTCGCCGAGCGGCTCGCCGGAGAGTTCGGTGTCGAGGTGCAGCGCACCAAGGTCTCGGTGCCGGCTCTGGCCCAGGCGTCGACCGAGCACGGCGTGGTCTTCGCCGGTACGCTCGGGGGCGGGTACATCTTCCCCGAGTTCCTGCCGGCGTTCGACGCCGTGATGAGCCTCGGCAAGCTGCTCGAGCTGCTGGCGCCACAGGCGGGGCCGCTCAGCGAGCAGGTCGCGCAGATCCCCGCCAGCACCCTCGTGCACAAGACCGTCGCCTGTCCCTGGTCGCTCAAGGGCACCGTTATGCGCACTGCCACCGAGCACGTGCAGCGCGACCTCGCCGGGGACGGCGAGATCAGCCTCGTGGACGGCATCCAGCTGCGGCGCGACGGGGGATGGGTGCAGCTGCTGCCGGACGCCGACGAACCGGTCTTTCACGTGTACGCGGAGGGCGCCGACCACGCCGACTCCGAGCGCCTCGCCGAAGGTTTCCTCGAGGTCGTTCGCGGCGTCATCCGCGACAACATCGAGTAGGGGCCTTGCGGAGGGCGCGCGACCCGGCGCGCCGGCCGTGCAGGACGCCGCGCGCCGAACGCGAACCCGTGCCGTACAATGAGTGCGCATGGACGAACATATGAGACCAGCGCCTGACGCTCCTCCCGCGCCTCCCGCTGCTCCTGACGGGCGGCGGGCCGGGTCGCTGCGCCGCGTCGCCGGCTGGTACCGGCGCCACGCCTGGGCGGCGACCGCCGCACTGATCCTTGTCGTCGTCGCCTCGGGCCTGGTGGCGCTCCAGCTCGCGGCGCGCGACCGCATCGGCGACGGCGTCACGGTCAGCGGCCTCGATGTGGGAGGCCAGACCGCCGCGGCCGCCCGAGACACGCTCGCCCGCGACCTCGTGCCGCGCGTGTCGGCGGTGCTGCTTCAGACGGGCGCCGGCGAGCCCCTCACGCTCACCCTCGCGCAACTCGGCATGAGCGTCGACACGACGGCGACCGCCAACGCCGCCCTAGCGCGCGGTCGACATCGGCTGCCGCTCGGCCTCGAGGTGTGGCTGCCCGGTGGCGGAGGGGCCGTAGCGCCATCGGTGCGCGTGAATGCCGCCGCTTACGAGCACGGCCTCGAGGCGGTGCGCGCCGCCGTCGACGTCGCCGCGCGCGACGCCCGCCTCGCTATCTCCGGGGGTGGCGACGGCGTCACCGTCGTGCCGTCCAAAGACGGTACGACTGTCGATGCGATCGCCCTTGAGCGCGCCATCGCAGCCCGCGTCGTGGGCGGCAAGGGCTACTCGGGGCCGGTGCCCATGAAGGCCGTGCCGCCGAAGGTGAGCACGGCCGGCGCCGAGGCTCGCGCGGGCGTGGCCGCCAGGTATCTCTCGCGCCCGGTAACGCTGCGCTACCGCGAGCGGACCGTGGTGCTCAGTCCCAGGGAGATGGCCGGCATGCTCAGCGTCAACACGGGCACCAACGCTGACGCGTACCCGCTGACGTTTCGCAACGAGCGCGCCGCCGCGCGGCTCCACAAGCTCTTCTCCTGGGCCGAGACCCCGCCCGTGGACGCGCGCATCGAGGTGCATCCCGAGGGTGGCATCACGGTCACGCCGAGCCAGATGGGAGAGGTGCTCGACATGAAGGTCTTGCTCGAGGATCTCGACGAGACCGCCCTCGGTGGCGGCCTGCGCAGCGTCTTCGTGGCCCTCAAGCCTGCCATGCCCAAGCTGACCAGCGACGACGTCGAGGCCATGGGCCTCGCATCGCTCGGGGCGCAGTTCGTCACGTACTTCGACCCGCGCAACACGACGCGCGCGGGCAACATCGCCCTGGCCGCGAAACTGGTGGACGGGAGCGTCGTCGAGCCTGGACAGACGTTCTCGCTGAACGCCGCCATGGGACCACGCACCAGCAACCGCGGCTTCGACTACGCGCCCGTGATCGCCGCCGACGGCGTGCTTCGCCAGGGAGTCGGCGGCGGCATCTGCCAGTACGCGACGACGCTGTTCAACGCCGTGTTGCTGGCGGGGCTGCCGATCGTCGAGCGCCAGGCTCACTCGCTCTATATCTCGCACTATCCCATCGGCCGCGACGCGACCGTGTCCTGGGGCGCCGTGGACTTCAAGTTCAGAAACGACACGGGCAAGACGCTCCTCATCCGCAGCTGGGTCGAGGGGGCTCACCTCACGGTCGCCATCGTGGGCAAGACGGGGCGCGAGGCGACCTTCAAGACCGGTCCCTTCTACGATATTCGTAGGCCGGCCCACGGCAAGTCGGACCCGCGCGTGATCTACGACGCCGACCTCGGGCCCGGCGTCGTACGCTGGGAGCGCGGTATCGACGGGCACAGCGTGAAGGTCGAGCGCACAGTGCGCGACGCGAACGGCGCGGTGCTGTTCCGCGACACGTTCGTGTCGCACTATCAGCCGCTCGACTGGGTGAAGCGCGTCGGGATCTGAGGCGGGGGAGAGGCGGCCGCACCTTGCAGACGCTCCGGCCCGGAGGCTCAGCCGGTCTTCGCGATGACCTGTTTGCAGACCACCTTGAGCGTCTCGAAGACGCCCTCGCCGGTGATGGCGCTGGACTCGGTGACCGGCGACTCGGTGTGATTGAGGAGCTCGTTCATATCCTCGACCGAGAAAACGTCGCTGAGGTCGCGTTTGTTCATCTGGGTGACGAACCCCAGCTTGCTGAGGTCGTCGCCCTGGCCGAGCAGGTTGTCCCAGAGGTTGAGGTAGCTTTCGACGTTCTCGTCGAGGCGCGTGATCTGTGAATCGGCTACGAAGATCACGCCGTCGACGCCCTGCAGCACCAGCTTGCGGCTGGCGTTGTAGTAGCTCTGGCCCGGCACCGTGTAGAGGTGAAACCGCGTCTGCATGCCCTTGACCGTGCCCAGCGTCAGCGGCAAGAAGTCGAAGTAGAGCGTCCGCTCCTCCTCGGTGGCGATGCTCACCAGCTTGCCGCGCGCGTCGGGGTTGATCTTGCGGTGGATGTACTGGAGGTTCGTGGTCTTGCCGCATAGGCCGCAGCCGTAGTAGACGATCTTGTAGTTGATCTCGCGGGCGGCGAAATTGATCAGCGGCATGGGGAGGGCCTCACACGTCCTTGAAGAGGTCGTCCATGGCGTCGCCGGCGGCGCTCTCGAAGTCGGCGTCCATGGCCGGCATGCTCTCGTCCTCGGGACCTTCGAAGAGCTGGCGGAGGACCTCGATGGCGCGCTGCGTGTACAGACGGACCTTGCCCACCTGGGTCTCGCGCCCGAAGGTGACGAGCAGCAGTACCTGGTCGGTGACCTGCGCGACGTGCAGGTTGAGGGCCTTGCCCTCGTGGAAGAGCAAGGTGAACTCGTGCTCGTCGAGGATGCTCGCGAGCTGCTGCGTGGCGGCGAACGAGCTCGCCGCCAGCGAAGCCAGGGAGAGCGTCTCGGGATGGTACGAATCGGAGGCCGTGGTGATGGGCTGGCCGGACGTACTGATGAGAGCCAGGAAGCTCGACCCCGAGACCTCCTTGAGCTTCAGCAGGAGGGCGTCGCAGCGGTCGAGCTGCCGATCGTTGATCACGAGTCCTTTGCGTCGCGTCACGCGCGCTCCTCCCGATCCATACCGCGAACGGCCCTGCGCGCCCGCGGCCAGCGAAGTATATACCAGGCCGTGCCCGTACCAGGCTGCGCCCGCGCCTCCATTATCGTCGCCCGGGCGGCAAAACATGAGCCCTTGCTGCAGGAACCAGGTTCGTGGCTGCGAAGCTACCTGCAGGATGACGATGCACACCCGATGACCGAAGGACCCTCGCTCACATGGGCCTGAAGGGCAGTCTCGCCGAGCTGCCGCTGGCCGACCTCATCGAGATGACCTCGCTGGGTGGCAAGACCGGCGGTCTCAGGCTGTTTGACGAGGAGGGGGGGATGGCCGGAGAGCTCGCCTTCCGCGACGGCCGCCTGGTCGGCGCCGTGTGCGGCGAGCTCGGCGGCGAAAAGGCCTTCTACGCACTCCTGGCCCTCAAAGACGGCGGCTTCGACTTCGACCCTGCCGCCGAACTTGACGAGGAGAGCTGCAACCTGCCTACCGAGTCGCTGCTCCTGGAGGGCATGCGGCGCCTCGACGAGCTCCGCCGGCTGCGCCGCCAGCTGCCGGCGCCGGCGCGCGTGCGACTGCTCGGCGGGGAAGCTGAGGATGAGCTTGAGGCCCGCGCTCTCGGCTACCTCGGTCCGGGGGCACGCCTCCTCGGCGACGTCGTCGCAGGCCTGTTGGTGGGCGGAGACGCCGACGAATACGATGCTCTCAAGACCCTGCAGAGGCTCGCCGTCCGCGGTGTTGTGCGCGTCGAGACGCCTCAGGGCGCCGCCGGGGCCGACCGTGGCGATCCGCGCGGGTCACCTCAACCTGAACTTGAACGTTGAGGCCTGGTCGGGTAGCATCTGCAGCCCAGACCTCACGCACGCGGAGGAGATGCGCCATGGACGATATCGTCGACCTCGTCTCGCGATCCGACGACGACCTGCGCGCTCTGGTCGCCGAGCTCGAGGCCGAGGAGCGCGAGATCTCGCGACGCCGGCGCATGCTGCATGGCAAGCTCGACATCCTGCGCGCCGAACTCGTGATGCGCCTCCAGCACAAGCACAATCAGGGGGAGTCCGTCATCTCCGTCGACGATGTGCACCGGCTCTCGCGCATCCTTGCCGGCCTCGGGCCGGGAGACGACGAGCCGACCGGTGAAGCCACGCCGGCTGCCGAGGACCCCGGGGAGCGCTGAGGTGTTCTGCCCCGAGTGCGGCATCCGGAACTCGGAGGGAGCGAGCTTCTGCGTGCGCTGTGGCGCCAGCCTCATCGCCGACCAGCCCGAGTCCGCCACCACTCTGAGCTACAGCCCGGGCGAAGAGGAGGGCGAGCCCAACGCGCTCGCCGCCGTCGCCGGCGGCGAGGCCTGCCTTGTTATCCGCAGCGGCGGTGGCCGCGCCGGCGAGACATACGCGCTGCGAAGCGAGCGCGTGGCCATCGGCCGCCACCCCGACGCCGCCATATTCCTCGACGACGTTACTGTGTCGCGCAACCATGCGCTCATCGAGCGCGAAGGCGACGGGTGGGTCATCGTCGACGAAGGCAGCCTCAACGGCACTTACGTGAATCGGCGGCGCGGCGACCGTGTCGCGCTCGCCGACGGGGATGAGATCCAGATCGGCAAGTACAAGCTCACGTTCATCGTCCCGTCGTGAACGACGCGGCCGAGCTCCTGTTCGACGTCGGCGACGAGAAGCTGCTGACGATCGGCTCCGTCGTCGAGCGCCTGCGCGGCGAGTTCCCCGACATCAGCGTCAGCAAGCTGCGGTATCTCGAGGAGCAGGGCCTGGTCACGCCGCGCCGCACCAAGTCCGGCTACCGCCTGTACTCGCACGACGACTTCGGGCGGCTTGTGCGCGTTCTCGGCATGCAGCGCGACGAGTACCTGCCCCTCAAGGTCATCCGCAGGGAGCTCGAACGCAGCCCGGCGAGCCCGCTGCCCTCGGCCCGCCAGGGCCTGCGCAAGACCGATCTGCTGGCGGTGGGGGAGGAGCGCGAGTACACCGCTGAGGAGATCCAGCAGATGACCGGCGCCGACGCCACGCTTGTCTCCGATCTCGAGGAATACGAGCTTGTGCACGCCCGGCAGGTCAGCGGGGTGCGCCGCTACACCGAGACCGACGCGGGCATCGTGGGGGCCGCAACGCAGCTCGCGGTGCTCGGCCTGCGGCCCAAGAACCTGCGCGTGGTCAAGAGCGCCGTCGACCGCGAGATCGGCCTCATCGAGCAGGTTCTGCTGCCGGCGCTCAAGTCCAACCGTCAGGAGCGCCGCCGCGAGGGCCTCGAGCAGCTCGACGACATCGTCCAGGCGACCACGCAGCTCCGCCAGCTGCTCCTCGCCCGCGGCGTGCGACGCCTCACCGGCGGCTCCAGCGCGCGCTGACCGCATCCTCAAGGAGAAGCTTATGACCGACGGCCGCATCGATCTCAGTGCGCACGTGCGCGACATCCCGGATTTCCCCAAACAAGGCATCCTCTTCCGCGACATCATGCCGTTGCTGCAGGATCCCGTGGCCTTGCGCGAGGCCGTCGACCGCCTGGTCGAATACGGCACCGGTAAGCACATCGACATGGTGATGGGCGCCGAGGCGCGCGGGTTCATCCTGGGAGCCGCCGTGGCCTACGGCCTCGGCGCCGGCTTCGTTTGCGCGCGCAAACCCGGCAAGCTGCCCCACACCACCATCTCGGCCGAGTACGACCTCGAGTACGGTACCGACAAGCTCGAGATCCACGCCGACGCCATCAAGCCCGGTCAAAACGTGCTCGTGCACGACGATCTCCTGGCCACCGGCGGCACCGCGCGGGCCAAGATCGACATGGTCGAACAGCTCGGCGGCAAGGTCGTGGGCGTGGCCTTCATCATCGAGCTTGAGGCGCTCGAAGGGCGCAGCAAGCTCGAAGGCTACGACGTCTTCAGCCTGATCAAGTACTGATCTAGAATCATTCCCCGCCTGCGGCCGGCGTGGCCGCTGCCGCGGTGCCACCCTATCCGGCCGGCCAGAAGCGAACACACGTTCGCCTTCCTATGGACGGCGTTCGCCAGGGGCGGACCGGCCTCTGTTCACCGCCCAGCGGACCACGCTCGCCGAAACCTCCGTAAAGCTCTCTGAGCGCATGGTCCTGTCGCACGCGGCGTTTGCCACGTGTCCCAGCTGTCGCAGCAGGGCGGCGAGATGCAGGCCCGCACTTTGGCCTCAGCGCGTGAGGAAGGCCGGGCGTCGATCGTGCCAACCGGCGTGCCATGCGGCGCTGGTCGCGCGCGGAGAGCACGAAGAACGAAGAACGGCGGCCGAACGACGTCACTCACTGAACTTCAGGCTCCAGGCGCGGCGCAGCGCGGCAATCAGACGGCAGGTACTGTGGCCGCCGCGCGGACATCGCGTGCGGATGACCGCGAGGGAAGAGGGGACGGCAGGTCGCCGCTCGGGACGCTGTGCGGGCCCGATCCGGTCGCTTCAGCGCTAGCTTTACATAACGGAGATTATCGTGCGTTACAGTCGAGCGCAGGCCGGCGGGCGGCGGCGCGGGAAGGCTCCTCCTACCAGCGCCGCCCGAGGTACTGGGGCGAGGACGGCAGCTCGCGCACGCAGGCGCTGAGGAACTCGGTGATGGGCGGGCGCACATCCGCGCTCTGCAGCTGCATCTCGTCGAGGAACGCTGCGTTGAGGACTTTGACGTCCGACGGTTCGGGGATCACCTCGTGCGGCGCCGAGACCTCGAACACCAGGTGCACGACGTGCTTGAGATACCCGGGATCAGGCGAGATCGATTCGACGATGGCCAGGAGCTTGTAGACGCCCACGCGCAGGCTGAGCTCTTCGTCGAACTCGCGGCGCACGGCATCGGCCAGGGTCTCGCCGAACTGCACGCCGCCGCCGGGGAGGAGCCAGTACCTCTCTTCCCCGTGTCCCTGCTCTACCATCAAGATACGACCTTCGTTCACGAGCAGCCCTGCTACGCGAATCGTAGGCTTGTCCGGCGAACCCGCGACGTCCGGGGCCGGGTCGCGGGTGACGTCTTGGGTCATGCCCTCTCCCCTCTTCCACTGGAGCCGAAGCCCAGGGGGCCGCGCTCCGTCTCGTCGAGCTCGTCGGTGGCCGCAAGGTCCACCCTGGTCAGTGGCAGGAACAGCAGCTGAGCGATGCGATCGCCCACGGCCACGCGGAAGGCTTCGTCGCGGTCGGTGTTGAGGAGGATGATGCGCACCTCGCCACGATACCCCGGATCGATGAGTCCGGGGGCGTTCACGATGGAGATGCCGTGCCGGGCGGCAAGGCCGGAACGCGGCAGCGTGAGGGCCGCCAGGCCCGGCGGGAGCCCCAGGGCGACGCCGGTGCCTACGACGGCACGGCCGAGTGGCTCGATGACGAGGTCCTCGGCCGCGTGCAAGTCGTAGGCGGCGTCGTGCTCGTAGGCGCGCTCGGGCAGGCGCGCCGAGACGCCGAGGAGTCTGACCGGCACAGTGACGCCGTGCGGACCATCGAGCGCCACGTCGGCGGGCTCAGGGCTCACCGGCATCGGCTTCCTCGTCGACCGCCACCGCGGACGCGTCCGGCGGCTCGTCGCCGGCGCCGATGGCATGATCGTCGACCACGGTCGTGTCCATGCTGTACCGTACGTAGCGCCCGGCTTCCGCTACGGGCAGGCGGGCCGTGAAGATCACGCCGTCCGGCGTGTGCTCTTCGTGGACGTCGCTGGCGACTCCGCGCAGGCGGTGCATGTCGGCGGCGGCGGCGTACGGAAAGAGCAGCCGCACCGGCCTCAGAGCGCGGTCGAAGAAGACGGCCAGGCGCTCCCGAAGCCGGCCGAGGCCCTCGCCGCGGACCGCGGCGATGAACTCGGCCTCCGGGTAGAGCGCCCGCAGACGCGTCACCTTGCCGGGATCGGCGCGGTCGGTCTTGTTGAACACGAGGATCCGCGGCGCTTGCGCGCCCAGCATGTCGAGGACTTCGGCCACGGTCTGCTCGCGGACCTCGATCTCCGACGGCTCGAGATGGGCGTCCGCGACGACGAGGATGACGTCGGCCAGCGTCGTCTCTTCGAGCGTGGAGGCAAAGGCGTCGACGAGTGAGTGCGGCAGCTTTCGGATGAAGCCGACGGTGTCGGTGACCACGTAGTCGCGGTCGCGGAAGCGGTACGACCGCGACGTGGGATCGAGGGTCTCGAACAGCCTGTCGCGCACCGAGACGTCGGCGTCGGTGAGCGCATTGAGCAGCGTCGACTTGCCGGCGTTCGTGTAGCCGGCAAGGGCGACGAGCGGCACAGCGGCGCGCAGGCG
>JADGPQ010000220.1 GCA_017882325.1 Thermoleophilia bacterium | reverse complement strand
GTGCGGCAGGCCGATCGGAAGGTCGAGTTCGGCCTCAAGGTGGCGCACGCGACCTTCCAGGGCACGCTGAACACGGATGGCACGGTGCTGGACGGCCATTTGACCCACGAAGGCGCACCCCCGATGCCGCTCACGCTGCGGAAGAAGTGAGCGTGCTGTGTGAGGGCGCAATGGGAATTGCGATGCCTGCTGGCGCACACAGACCAGCGTCGCTGCCACCGAGCGCCGTCATTCGCCTGGGGTGGCACGATTAACCCCGGCGGACTGGGTGCCCTGCAACCGCTTCCATTCGAAGGGGATCGTGTTCTGAGATCATTTGAAGTTCTCGGTTCTCAGAGCTGAGACCAGTTCGCCCAGCCGACTGAGTGCGGAGCCACTCGAATGGCTCAGCGCGTCGAGAGGCCCTCGCTCCCGGCGCGCTGATTTTCTCAAAGACCTCCGGAGGATGTAGACGGTACGGTTGGAGCGCCTCTTCTCGACGGACAGCGGGGTGTGGTCTCGGAGGCTCGCGCGCTGAGCCATTACTCCGGGGACGCCTTCTAGGAAAAGGCCGATTACTCGAACCTAAGTCGCCGTCCGAACAGTGTGCTCGTCTACGAGGCGAGATTCAGAAAGAAACCGGAGGGCGTACTTATGGTCTGTAGGCGCCATAGCCCACGGCAATTCCCATTGCGCCCCTACAGACTCCCAGAATTCCGATTGCACCGCCCTACACCCTGCGTCTACTTCAACCCTTCGACGACGTAGAGATCAGAGGAGTCCATTCGGTTGTACGAATACGCATACGAGCGACCGTCGCGCGTCACGTGGAAACTGTAGAGGGCGACCAGCCCCGAGGCGTCGGCCGGCTGGACTCCCTTCCATAGGGTCTTCTTGCCGGTTTCGATATCGAGACGCCAGATTCGGGCCGGAGCATCGTCGTCCCTTACCGTGACGAGGTAGCGCCCGTCGGCGCTCCACTGGTCCAGATACTCGTTGGGTTCGAGTATTGCGCCAGGTATGGCGCGCGGAGGCCCGCCAGCGATCGGGACGATCGTGACCTGACGCTCCCTCGTCGTGTAGGCAAGGAGCCTTGAATCGGGAGAGAAGGCTATGCCCCCGATGCCGGAGAATCCGGGGATCAAGATGTTCGTCGGCCGCCCCCCTTCCGGACCAACGACCGAAATTAGCGGCGGCTCGCCTGGCGCCGAGTGAAAGACGAGGATCCGGCCGTCAGGCAGGAATGTGGCGAAGACAGGCTTGATCCCCTCGACCGGCACTTTTCTCGGGGAGCCGGGCCCGGTCGGCAGCAGCTCGAGTTCGGGCGGGGAGGCGGGAGTCAGCGACAGCGCCCACCTGCCGTCGGGGGAGAGCGCCTGCGGGTCGCCGTCCCCCAGGCGCACGGCTGGCGAGCCGTCCGTCTTGCGTAGGAAAACACCGCCCCGTGCCCCGCCTCCCTCGCCAACTTCCCCGAAGAGGATCGTCCGCCCGTCCTCGGAGAGGCCCCGCAGTTCGGATCGGTCGAGCCACCCGAGTTCCCGTTCGCGATTCTCTCCGGGCGCAAGACAGGAAACGCCCGTGCGCGACGTCGCCCGCTCGAGCAGGAGTCGCCCGTCGGCGGCAACGTCGTGGAGAGTCAGAGAGCCACCGCCCGCCGAACTCAGCAAGCGCTCTTTGCCGGTGAGCGAGACGGCCCGCAGCGCTCGGTCGCCGGCCGTCTTGCCGGCCACGAAGAGGATCTCGCTGGTCGCGCGGGACCAGACGAGGCCATGAACAGACCTCCAGCCCTTCGTGAGGGTGCGCTTGCCACCCTTGTGGTCGATCACGCCGATGGTGGTCCGACTGTCCGCTCCCCCCTCCGTGAATGCCACCAGGTCTCCGGAAGGCGACACGCGGATCTCTCCGAGAAAGAACGACTCCTCGAGCGTTTGGCCGATCGGGTACTCGAGGCGCATCTTTCCCTCCGATGTCAGATGAAGCACCGCCATGTCTTCGCCGTTGGGAGCCCAGTCGGCAAAGAGGACATTCTCCAGGACCTCGCGGGGGGCGGAGCCTCCGAGCGGCATCCGGGCGAGTGTCCCGGTTCCGAACGGCACCGCGAGATGGGAACCCTTCTTCAACAGCAGCGCCAGCTCTCCCTTCGACGAGATCGAAAGCACGCCGGCACGCGAGACGCCCTGCGGGCGGGATTCCGTCGAATCCGCGCGGACCGAGAAGATCTCCGCCGGTTTCCCTTCCCAGGCGGCGCCATAGACGACGGTCTGCCCGTCCGGCGCAAAGCGTGCGGAGAGCACATTCCCGTGGCGGAAGGTCAGCCTGTGGAAGCTCGCTTCGTCGCTCTTCCTTGAGCCCCCGATGTGAGTGCCGGCAAAGACGCCGATAGCCAGCGCGGAAACGAGGGCCGCTGCGGCCCTGACGAGGCGTGGCAGGGCACGCGGAACAGCCTTCCCCGGCATGGCCAGGCTTTGGCCGGACGCACTCGAGAGGGCCTCGAGGGCAAAGGCGAGATCGTGCGCCGAATGGAACCGCTGCTCGGGATTCTTCTCGATCGAGTGCCGCACAATCCGTTCGAGCGCCGGCGAGATGCTCTGGTTCGTGGCGGAGAGGTCCGGTGGGTCTTCCCTCAGGATCGCCGAGATCGTCTCAGCTGCCGAGTCGCCATGGAACGCCCTCCGGCCCGAGAGCATCTCGTAGAGGATCGCGCCGAACGAGAAGATGTCCGATCGGGCGTCGGCCGGCTTGCCCTTGACCTGCTCGGGCGACATGTAGCCGAGCGTGCCCATCACGACGCCGGGCTCCGTTCCCGCCGATGCCGTTGGCAGATCGGTCGCCTGGCCGCCCTCTTCCTGATGCGTCAGCTTGGCGAGCCCGAAGTCGAGGATCTTGACGCGACCATCCTTCGTGACGAAGAGGTTCTCGGGCTTGAGGTCCCGATGCACGATCCCCTTCTTGTGTGCGGCCGCCAGACCATTGGCGATCTGGAGCGCCGTGTCGATCGCTTTTCGCGGCGACAGCTTTCCGCCCGCGAGCGCCGAGCGAAGCGTCTCGCCCTCGAGTAGCTCCTGCACGACGTAGGGTGCGCCGTCGTGCTGACCGATGTCGTAGACGGCCGTAATGTTGGGATGGTTCAAGACTCCGGCGGCCTTGGCCTCCTGCTCGAAACGGCGCAGGCGATCAGCGTCCGCAGAAAACGACGCCGGCAGGACCTTGATCGCGACGTCGCGGCCGAGCCTCGGATCCTTCGCCCGATAGACCTCTCCCATCCCGCCCGCGCCGAGTGGCGAGAGGATCTCGTAGGGACCGAGGCGCGTGCCGGGGGAGAGTGTCATGAAGGCCTGACGAGATTCTATCCGTGGGGACGGGCGCGCCGCCTGTCCGGCGAGTCTCGGAGTTCCGGGAGCGGCACCGGCGAGTGGGGTGGCACTCTTCAGCGTAACCGGACCTGTGCCACGCAACCACTTCCGTCCGAAGAGAATCCGGCCTGAGAACAGTTTGAAGTTCTCAGATTCTGACGTGAGAACAATTAGCGCAGCCGACCGAGTGCGGAGCCTTCATGGAAAAGGGCCGATTACTCGAACCTAAATCGCGTCCGGACAGAATGCCCGCTTACGGAACCGGATTCAGAGGGCGAGACCTTGGTCTGTACGCGCCATAGGCCCCGGCAATTCCCATTGCGCCCATACGCCTCCAGACGATTAGCGTTATTCAACGCTTTGCAAAGCGCCAAGCAGGGAACTGGCCAGCCTGTCGAAGGGCGCTTCGGCATCTCGATTCGCCTTGACGGCCCACGATCCGTCGGATAATGCCCACCCATCGCCGGTCGAGGGAGGCTGACCATGAAGATACCCGCTCGCCTCGCGCTCCCGATTGCCGTGGCCGCGCTGCTCACGGGCTGCGCGCATACCGTCGAACCGAAGGTCGAACCAAAGATCGAACCGAAGGTCGAAATGAAGATGGCGGTCGACGTGCTTTCCGAGCCCGAAAAGGCCACGGTCTCCTACAAGGGGAAGGTCATCGGGGAGACGCCGAAATCACTCAACGTGAACACGTTCGAGGACGTCTCCTCGATCACCGCGACGAGCGCCGATCTCGAAGTCATCGAAAAGCGCATCCGCACCCTCTCGCCCGATCAGGCCCAGGTCATCTTCCGCCTGGGCAAGGGAGGCATCTCGCCCATTGCGAAGAAGCTCGGCTTGACGCGCATCCTCATCTTCGAGTACGCCGAGAAGGTCTGTTTCGATTCGGCCAAGGCCGACCTCAAGCCGGACGCGCTCCCCGTGCTCGTGAGGCAGGCCGAGATCCTGAATCAGTACTTTCCCAAGGCCGCCGTCTACGTCTGCGGCTACACGGACTCGACAGGCAGCGATGCCTTGAACGACAGGCTCTCGCTCCAGCGCGCCGAGACCGTGCGGACCTTCCTCGTGAGTCACAACGTGGACACCGCCCGCCTCAAGGCACAGGGCTTCGGCAAGCAATTCGAGGTCGCCTCGAACGCGACACCCGAGGGGCGCGCCCTGAATCGCCGGACGGAGGTCATCCTTCCGGAATGAGCGTCATCGGCCCGGCCGCGCGCGGCTCGTCGTCCTGCTCGCGTTCTGCGAACTGCCGGGCTCCGGCGGTCGTCACACCCGAATCGCGCAGCTT
>JADGPQ010000219.1 GCA_017882325.1 Thermoleophilia bacterium | reverse complement strand
GCGCGCCGGCTGGACCGCGTGGGCCGGCGCCGTCGGCGGCGTGGCGGAGGCGCTCTTCGAAGCAGCGGCCGCCGCGGCAGTCCGCGACACCGCCGGCCGCCTCGCGGCGCTCGGCGTGCTGGATGAAGAGGTCGACGTCGCCGAGATGACGGCGACGCTGCGTGAGCAGCTTGCGGATGCGCGCGTGTCGCAGGGCAGGGTAGGCCGCGAGGGCGTCGCCGTCCTCACGCCGCTCGAGACGCGTGGTCTGCGCTTCCACACGGTGGCCTTCGCCGGCCTCGCGGAAGGGGGATTCCCTACGCGCGGCCGGCCGGACCCCCTCCTCGGCGACGCCGACCGGCGCCGGCTCGCCGAGGCGCTCGAGGTCCGCCTGCCGCTCGCCGAGTCGCGCGACGCCGAGTCGATGCTGCTGTTCGCCTTCGCCTGCGAGGCGGCGCGAGAGCGGCTCACGCTGCTCGCGCCGCGCACCGACGCCGCCACGGGCCGGCCACGGCTGCCCTCGCGGCTCCTGCTGCGGCTGGCCTCGCTGGCCGCCGGCCATCCGGTCGGCCTCGATGAGTTCCTGAGCGGCGTGCCGCTGGCCGCCGTATGGCGTCACGTCGGCGGAGCGCCGGCGTACGTCGGCGGCGCCTCGGCCTCGGCGGCCGCCTCCACCGTGTGGATGGACGCCCGGGAGTACGACACCGCGGCGCTCCTCGCGCTCTCCCAGCGGGGCGCCGGCCGCGCGGCCCGGGAGTACCTCGGCGCCGTGCTCGGCGAGCCGGCCACGGCGGGGCGCCGCATGGGGCAGTGGCGCTCCGCCCGCGAGAAGGAGCCGGGCGCGTGGGACGGGCTGCTCGGCGGCGAAGCCCGCGCCGCGCTGGCGGCGCGGCACCCCTTCGCCGCCGAGATGCATCCCACGCGCCTCGAGCGCTACGTGGGCTGCCCCTTCGCCTTTCTGCTGCGCGACGTCCTCGGCCTCGAGGTCCCCGACGAGCCCGGCGAGAGCCTCGAGATGGACGTCCGCGAGTTCGGCACCCTGGCCCACGCCATCCTGCAGGGTGCCTACCAGGAGGTCATCGCCGGCGAGCTCGGCCTCGACGGCGCGCTGGCCGCCGTGGCCACGACGTGGAAGTCGTGCTGCGCGGAGGCCGAGAAGCGAGGCATCACCGGCGTCGCTCTGTCCTGGGAAGTGCGCCGCGCGATGCTCCTCGAGGACCTCCTCGAGTCGGTGCGCCGCGACCCGGTGTTCGCCGGGGGCGGCGGCCGGCCCGTGGGCGTCGAGTGGCGCTTTGGCGAGGCCGCCGGTCGAAAGGTCACGCTCGTCCTGCCGAACGGACAGAGCATCCGCTTCGCCGGCCGTCTCGACCGCGTGGACGCGACGCCCACCGGCGCCCGCATCGTCGACTACAAGACCGGTAGGGGCACCACCGAGGAGAAGCGCCTCAAGGTCGGGCTGGGCGTGCAGCTGCCGGTCTATCAGCTGGCCGTGCGGCAGGCCGGCGAAGAGGACTACGGCGAGATCGCGTGTCTCTACCGGCTCGTCACCCGCCGCGGCGGATTCGAAGAACTGGCGCTTCCGGACGACGAAGCGGCGACGGGCCGGCAGCTGCGCGGCCTGGTCGTCGAAGCCGTCGCGCTGGTCGAAGCCGGCCTGTTCCCGCGCTCTACGGCCGGGCGCTGCGAGTACTGCGACGTCAACTATGCCTGTGGGGCCACCGACTGGACGCGCGGACGCAAACGCGAGCACGAGCTGCTCGAAGACCTCGTGAACCTGCAACGCCACGGTCCCCAGGAGGTCAGCGACGATGCCGGCGCCTGAGCGCGTGGCCTGCGACCAGGACGTCCGCGACCGCGTGACGGGCGATCTGAGCACCACCTTCCTGCTCGAAGCCGGGGCGGGCACCGGCAAGACCCGCGTGCTCGTCGACCGTTACGTCAGGTGCGTCCTGGACGACGAGCTGGGTACCGGGGACGTGCGCACCGTCGCCGCCATCACCTTCACCGAGAAGGCCGCCGGAGAGCTGCGCCAGCGCGTGCGCGAGGAGTTCGAGGCCCGCGCCGCCAAGGCCGACACAGGCTCTGCCGCAGCCGAAGCGATCGAGCGCGCTCTGGCCGCGCTCGACGACGCGCCCATCGGCACCATCCACGGCTTCGCGGGGCGCCTGCTGCGCGAATTCCCGGTAGAAGCCCGGGTGGACCCGGCGTTCGAACAGCTCGATGCCCTCGGCTCCGACATCGAGCGCGCCCGCCTCTGGGAGGAGTGGCTCACCGAGCTGGCCGCCGGGGATTCCTCAGGGGAGGCCGCCGACGAGGCTCCCGGAAAGTCCGGGGGCCCGGGCGTGCGCGGCTGGCTCACGCGCCTGCTGCGCGTGGGCGTGCGCCTCGACGCCGTGCGCGAGCTCGCCGTGGGCCCGAAGGGCGTCTTCGGCGAGCGCTACGACCTCGACCCGGCGCCCGGGCCGCCGACGGAGCCCGACCTCGTTGCCGGACTCAGCGGGATCGAAGCGCCCCTGGCGAGCCTGCGCGGCTTCTGCGAGCAGGCCTGCGCCGACCAGGCGGACAAGGGGTTTGCCGCCGCCCTCGAGCTCGTCGAGGCCTTCGAGGAGCTTCTTGCGGAGTCACCCGCCGACCTCGACCTGCTGGCAGCGCGGCTCTTCGCCCTGCCGGCCAAGACGACGCCCACGGCGCCCGGCGGCAACAAGGGCAACTGGGACTCCGCCGCCGGTGGAACGGACGAACTGCGGGCGCGCTACCAGGCCGTGGTCGCCGCCGTCGCCGCCTTGCGCAACACCTACGCCGAGTACGTGACCGGCCTCGCCGTGGCCGTCGCCGACTCCTTCGCGCGCTGGGCGGGGCAGGTGCAGATCAGCCTCGGGAGACTCGACTTCACCGACCTTCTCGGCCGCCTGCGCGATCTCCTCACCGGCGACCTCGCCGCACGCCGCGCGCTGCAAGGCCGCTTCACCTATCTGCTCGTCGACGAGTTCCAGGACACCGACCCTCTGCAGGCGGAGATCGTCTTCCTGCTCTGCGAACGCGAGCCTCTTGCCGCGGACTGGCGTGAGGTGGTCCTCGCGCCGGGCAAGCTCTTTGTGGTGGGTGACCCCAAGCAGTCCATCTACCGCTTCCGCCGCGCCGACATCTCCCTCTACGACCAGGTGAAGAGCCTCGTGCGCGGTCAGCCGAAGGGCACGGGCATCGTCAGCGCCATCAGCCAGAACTTCCGCACCACACCGGCCGCCGTGGCGTGGGTCAACAATGTGTTCGCCGACGTGTTCGAAAGCGACGAGGCCGAGGGTCGTCAGCCCGGGTACCAGTGGGTCGAGCCGTACCGACCGCCTGCCGAGGGGCCGCGGGTCGCGGTGCTCCTTGGTCGCGAGTATGGCGCGCGGGCGGCGGGGGAGGCCGACGCCGCTCGCCGCGACGAGGCTCGCGCGCTCGCGGGCCTGCTGCGCCGCATGCACGGCCCGGACGCGTCGCGCTGGTCCGTCCAGGATCGCGACGCCGTGGGGGACGCGGAAGGCTGGCGCCCGCCGCGCTGGGGCGACGTGGCCTTGCTGTTCCGTGCCACGACGGGGCTCGAGACCTACGAGCAGGCGCTGCGCGAGGCCGAGGTGCCGTATCGCGTTGACGGCGGCAAGGCTTACTTCGCGCGGCGCGAGGTCGCCGACGCGCTGCTCTGCCTGCGCGCCGCCGACGATGCCGCCGACGGGCCCGCGCTGTACGGCGCCCTGCACTCGTCGTTCTTCGGGTTCAGCGACGACGACCTCTTTCTCTTTTGGGCGGCCGGCGGCCGCTTCGACCCCTTCGTCGCCGAGCAACCGCCGGGGCACGAGGCGATCGTCGCCGCGTTGGCGACGCTGCGTGCCCTTCACGAGCGCCGCGTCGAGTGGGAGCCGCACGAGATGGCCGCCGAGCTCGTGCGGCTCGCCCGCGGCACCGAGTTCTTCGCGGCCACGGGCGCTGGGGCGCCGCAGGCGATCGCCAATCTGGAGAAGCTCGTCGAGCGGGCGCGGGCCTTCTCGAACGCCGGCGGAGGCGGGCTCGGGGCGTTCCTCAGCTGGGCCGCCGAGGCCGGCGACGCGGCCGGTGAGGGCGAATCGCAGGTGGACGATGAGGGGGATGTGGTCCACCTGCTCACCATCCACAAGGCCAAAGGCCTCGAGTACCCCATCGTCGTGCTGGTCGGCGGCGCTCTGGGGGGCAGCGGCGGAGGTCGGGGAGAGCCCATCGTCGACCGCGCTCGGCGCCGCCTCGCGATCAAGCTCAAGGCGGAGCTCCCCGGGGCGGCCGCGCGCGATCTCGAGCCCAGGGCGTACACCGACCTCAACGAGATCGAGAAGCAGATGTCCGCGAGCGAGTCTCGGCGGCTGCTGTACGTGGCGGCGACGCGCGCTCGCGACCGCCTCGTGGTGTCCTGCTTCGGGAAGCTGACGACGGCCAAGGGCGAGCCGGCGAGCGTGATGCTCGGCGCCATCGCGGGGGCGCTGCCGGCGGCCTCGTCGGCGTCGCCCACCGAAGACACCGAGGAGGCCGGCCTGCTGGTGCTGGCGCCGCCGCAGCCGCCGGAGCGCGGCGACCTCGAGGCGGCAGCGGACGCCGCGACCATGGTCGCGGCCCGCGGCGCCTGGGTCGCCCAGCGTGAAGC
>JADGPQ010000218.1 GCA_017882325.1 Thermoleophilia bacterium | reverse complement strand
CAGCACCTTGGCCTTTCGCGCCGCTTCTTCGGTGGCGGCCTCGATGTCCGCGCGCAGCTCGCTGCGCGTCATCTCGACCATGAAACCGTCGCCCATGCGAGTCGGGATCCGGGCTTCCACCTGCATCACCCCGTTTGCGTCGCTGGCGCCCCGCCTTGGCCCCGCGGCGCCTCAGGATGCATCGTATCAGGCGCCAGCCAGCTCGCGATCGGCGTCATCCACAATGTCGCGGAGCCGCTGCCGCACGTCGTCGGGCAGCGGCTCCGGCACGTGCGTCTCGAGGATCTCGCGGGCCCGCACCAGCGCACGCTGGTACATGTCGGTGCTGCCGCGCTCTTCCCAGTCCTCACGCACGCGACGGTCGATGAGCGCCGGCTGCGACTGTTCGCGCATGTGCGCCATCGTCGCGTCCAGGCTCAGGAAGTCGCCGAACGAGCCCACCCGAGCGATATCGTCCACTGCCAGGCGCTCGTCGCTTACCTTGATGCCGCCGACCACACACTTCACCATGCGCGCGATCTCGTCGTCGATGACCAGCTGCGCGTAATCGAAGGTGACGCCCGACTCGATCATTCCCAGGCCGTAGATCAGGTTGGTCCCTGCCAACGCTGCCATCAAGGCCGTGAGTGTCTTCTCGTGACCGGTCTGCACGTCACTGAGCTTGCTGTCGCCCTACGCACCGGCGATGTAGCTCGGCAGGCGGTACTGCCTGGCGAGCTGGGCCACGCCGGCGCTGATCAGGGCGCACTCCGGCGAGCCGACGGAGGCCGCCGCCAGCCGCAGGTCCATGGCGGTCGTCGACGAGCCGTACAGGACCTTGCTGCCACGCTCCGTGAGCTGCGCGAGGACGATGCCGGCGAGCACCTCGGCGTTGTGGGTCACGAGGGTGCCGGCGAGCGTCACCGGCGACGAGCCGCCGGCCATGGCCATGCTGAGCACGCAGCTGGGCACGCCGGCGCGCGCCGCCTCGATGACGATCTCGCAGCAGTCGCCGACGAGCTTGAGAGGGCTCACCGGGCAGGTGCCCATGATCATCATCGGGCGCTCACGCACCGCGTCCGCGCTGCCCTGCACGGCCTCGAGCATGGCCAGGCTGATGCGCACGGCGCGCCCGTCGAGCGGCCCGCCGGAGATCGGCTTGGTCTGCCCGGCGATGGCCGCCTCGTGGTTGTGGATCGAGGCCGTCGCCGGCGGCACGTCGCCGGCGCCGACGGCGATCTCGAACACGTCCACCTCGGGCAGCGCGTCGACGAGTCTGGCGATGTCGGTGAGATCCCGCTTGGTGGACGCCCGCAGCTCGCCGCTGTACGGGTCGACGACCATGACGCCTTCGCCGAAGTTGCTGAAGCCCACGCGGCCGTCCTCGAGGACGATGTCGTTGGCCGGGTCGCGCCCGCAGAGCGTGATGCTTGCGGGCGCGCTGCGAATGGCGTCCTCCACGATGTGCGGCGGGATCCTCACGATGCGCGTCTCGCGGTCGACCACGCAGCCGCCGTCGCTGAAGACGTCGAGCGCCTCGTCGATCTCCACCCACACGCCGGTACGATCCAGCACTTCGAGCGTTGCCAGGTGGATGTCCTGGACCTCGTCGTCGGTGAACACGTCCAGACCGATGCCGCCGCTGCGCCTGCGGCCGGCGAACAGGTTGCGTTTCACGCCCTGCCTCCTCCGGAGCCGGGGGTCGATGATGCCCGCCAAGGTAATCACAGACGTGCGGCGGCGCACCAGCCGGAGGGCGGCGGCTTGCGCCGCCACCCTCCGGCCGTCACGCTTGCCACGTGAGTCAACGCACCCTCATGCTCATCGGCCTCAGCCTGCTGATCGCGGCGCTGACCCTCTTCGTCTCGCGCCGTTTCGGCTTCACGCTCCTCTTCCTGCCGCTGTTCTTCGCCTGGGGCGGCGGGCGGGGCGGAGGGTCGTAGGCGGCGCGGGGACGCGACGCCGAGCCAGGAGATGGAGCCCGAGCGCACGAGCCGCGAGCTCCGCACTGCGGCGCGGGTGAGCCGCCGCCCGCCGCGCTTCGCGGCCACCGCGATGGCCCTGGGCATCATCTTCGCGCTGGCCTACGTCTTCTTCCTGCATGCACCGCCGCCGGTGCCCACGCCCGACATAGCGGGCTTCCAAGGGACGTACACGTGGCGCGTGGCTGGGCGAAACGGCGACCAGAGCTTCACGGACAGGAATGGCACGTTCAGTGCCGTCGCCAGCGGCAATGCGGGCGGCAAATCGAATGAGCCACGTGGGCAGATCTTCTCGAGCGTGTGGTTCCCGGAGTCGGCATATGCTGCAACGAAGCGTAGTGAGCTCACTGCCGCCGGCGTCGGGCCAAACTCCCTCTACTCGCGTACCATCGGTGCATGGCCGCCGGTGTGGCGCGTCGCCACACGCAGCCCGCTGGACTACCAGGGCCTCGCCGCGATCGTGCGCGCCGCCGTCGAGGATGGCGATCGCAGCATCGGCATCAAGCCGCTCAAGGACGGGGACCGCAAGGTCTGGCGGGCGGCCATGACCCTGGACGGCCAGGACATCGAGCTCGTCGTCGATCAGTTCACGGGGATCGTCCTCTGGTACGCCGACGGCCAGTCGACCTTCACCGCGATTGTCGACTGGAACGCCGCGCCGCCGGCCGACACGACCTACGCTCTCAAGGTGCCCACGGGACAGAAGCTCACGACGAAGCGGGACAAGGCTTACACCTACGCTTCGTCGCTCGCCGAGGCCGGCCGCGCGGCCGGCTACACGCCGCTCGAGTCCACGCTGGCGCCAGATGGATATGCCGTCAAGGATGTGGCGTCGGCTTTCTGGCTCGCCGACCCGACCTGGTGGACCGTGCACCACGCGACCGTCTTCCTGCCGCGGACTCTTCTGGCCGGCCAAAGACAGGTCGTCAGCCTCTACACCCGTGGACTGAGCTGGTTTACTGTGCAGCAACTCGGGCCGGAAGCCGCGAGGGAAGCCCAAGGCATCATCCGCAACGCGGTGCACAAGGATAGGTCCGCCAAGCTGTCCTTCCAGGCCACCCAGCTGCAGTACGGCGCCATGACCAACGCCATGGCCTACACGTGGTACGAGAAGTCGGGGCCGACGCTGTTCGTGAGCGATGCGCAGCACATCGTGTACGTCACCGGAGCGCTGAAGCGCCAAGAATTGATCTCTTACGCGGAAGGGCTCGAGCCTTTGGGCTCGGGCGCGTCGGCTTCGCCGTCCCCGAGCCCGTGAACGCCGCAGAGGCGGGGCGCTCGCGAGCGCCCCGCCTCTGCGGCGTCACTCTGCAGTCCGCGGCCCGGCTCTCAGTCTTCCATCGGCTCGAACTCGTCCTTGTCCACGCCGCAGTCGGGGCACACCCAGTCGTCCGGCAGGTCCTCCCAAGCCGTCCCGGGCTCGACGCCGTTGTCCGGGTCGCCGAGCTCGGGATCGTAGACGTAGTCGCAGACGGTGCACACGTATTTCATGTTCGGCCTCCTCCTT
Source organism: Thermoleophilia bacterium (assembly GCA_017882325.1). Classification (GTDB taxonomy): domain Bacteria; phylum Actinomycetota; class Thermoleophilia; order UBA2241; family UBA2241; genus CAIXSE01. The sequence continues at coordinate 1,217 of JADGPQ010000218.1, read as the reverse complement.
CGCGGGAACGCGTCGTCAAGTGTACCTTGCCGACCGGCCGGCGGCATCGCGGGCGATTCTGCCCACCACGGCGCGACCGCCAAACCCATTTCGGCAGCCGGCTTGCGCGGCCCGCCCGCGCCGCGAGACACTCTGCGGCGGCGTGCAGGACGCCGCGACACGAAACGAGGCGACATGACCACCTCCCACGACCACCCGCGCGACTGGTGGCGGCGGCCGGGTCTCGAGGCTCGCGGCGGCCGCTTGCTCTTCGCCGGACGCGACGCTGAGACGCTGGCCCGCGAGCACGGCACGCCGCTGTTCCTTTACGACCTCACCCATATCGAGGAGAACGTGCGCGCCCTGCAAGGGGCGATGGCGCGCACCGGCCTGCCCTGGAAGGTCCGCTGGGCGCTCAAGTGCCAGCGCGAACCCGAAGTCCTGGCGCGCATCCACGCCCTCGGCGCGCCCGGCACTCCAGAGTTCGTCGGCCTCGACGTCTGTTCACCCGGAGAGGTCGAGCACGGCCTCGCCCACGACTTCCCAGCCGCCGAGATCAGCTACACCGGCACCAACGTGAGCGAACGCGACCTCGACGCCATCCTCGACCGCGGCGTGCACGTGAACCTTGACCTGCTCAGCCAGATCCGCCGCTACGGGCGACGGAACCGCGGGGGCACGATCGGCGTCCGCATCAACCCCCGCGTCAGCGCCGCCCGCCCCGAGAGCGGCATCAGCTACTACAGTGGCGACAAGCCGACCAAGTTCGGCATCTACCCGGAGCGCCTCGACGAGGCGATCGCCGTGGCCCGTTCCTACGACCTGACGATCGACACCGTGCACTTCCACGTCAGCCATCATCTGCTCGACGACGACCTGCCGGCGTTCGAGCGGGCCGTCGCAGCCGCAGCCGGCATGACGCGGCGCGTCATGGACGCCGGCTGCCCGCTGCGCGAGGTCAACGCCGGCGGCGGCCTCGCCGCCGTCATGCGCCAGGGGCAGCGGCCGCTCGACCTCGACGCCTACGCCGGCATCCTCGCCAGGCACCTCGGCCCGCTCGGCGTGACCATCGCCTGCGAGCCCGGCGAGATGTTCTGCAGGAACGCCGCCGTGCTGCTCGCCGAGGTCGTCACGGTGGAAGACAGGAGTGCGGCCGGCGACGGCAGCGCCGTCTTCGCCGGCCTCACCTGCGGCTGGAACGTGATGAACCTGGCGTTCGTCTACAAGGAGTTCGTCGA
>JADGPQ010000054.1 GCA_017882325.1 Thermoleophilia bacterium | reverse complement strand
CGCACTGTGCCTGCTGGCGCTGCCCGGCCAGCCGCTGCGGCGACCGCTACACCCGACAAGTACCTGATCGGGGGCGTGCCGTTCTACCAGCAGATCCAAGCCGTGGGCTGCGGCGCGGCCGCCACACAGATGGTGCTCGACTACTGGGGGCCGTTCGTCGACCAGAAGGCCGTCTATGACGCGGCCCGCACCCTGCACGGCAGCTCCCTGCCCGACCTCGCGCGTGCCGGGCAGTTCAGCGCTCAGAGCTTCTCCGCAGGCGACCGCTTCCCCTCGGCTGACGGTTGGGGCTATCCGGGTCGGCCACTCGGCTACGCCGGCTTCTTCCAGGCTTCGCAGAGCCCGTGGCTCGAGCAGCTCAAGGCCGTCGTGGCGCAGGGTTACCCGGTGATCTGCCTCACCGACTGGCTCCCGGGCGTCTACGGTCCTCACTACCGCGTCGTAGTCGGCTATGACGACGCGGAGGGCGTGATCATTCTGAATGACCCGTGGGGCCGCGAGCTCAAGGGCGACTTCGACTACCAGGGGTCGGGCAACCAGAAGGCGGCCTACGACCGTCAGGGTCAATTCGTGGGCTGGAAGTGGACCTACGCGGACTTCCTCTCTGTGTGGAAACTGCCGAGCGACGGCTGGGGCGTTCCCGGTGCGAATTACGGCGCCGTGTTGATCGCGCCGTGGCGGGTGTCGGTCGACGCGCCGACCGTGGCCCCGGCCGGGAAGCCCTTCATGGTGCGGATCAGCGTGACGTACCCGTGCGCCGCTCCGTTCGCCACCGGCGGATTCCCGACGTTCCCGGCGGCTGAGGCACACGTGCAGCTGGCGCTGCCGGCCGGCTTCACCGTCGCCGGCAGCGGCGCCGTCTCGCTCGGCACGATGACGGTCGGCGAGACCAAGACCGCCTCGGTCACCATCGTCTCCGGTCCAAAGGCCGGCGCCTTCGACCTCGGCGCGACTGCCAGCGGGTTCGTCTCCGGCTCCCTGGGCGCGTGGCGCAGCTTCCCGGCCTACGACTACCGGGACCTCATCGGCGGCTCCGGCTCGACCTCCGTCAGCGTCGAAAACTGATGAAGCGCCGGGGCCCGGGCGTGACGCAGCCGTCGCGCCCGGGCCCCGGCTCCGCAGTCCGGCTTCCCGCGCGAGACAGCCTCCGCGCTGGTGTCACAGGTCAAGAAGATGTGTGCCATCCGCGGAATTCGGCCCTGTGCAGGCCCTCTTCCCCAACCGCCGAGGCATTGTCGACCGGATGTGTCCGCAGCCAGCCGCGGCACGGTGACACGAGCTGGACTCGCGACTCCAAGCGCGTCAGTATCACTGTTCGTCCCCTTGTCTGAGGCCAAGACGCCCGGGGAGCGCCCTCGGGACCAGATAGAGCCGCCCAAGAACTCGGAACTAGGAACCCAGCCGCCGTGCAAGAATCACCACAACGAACCTTTGGTTCCGCTAGTTTCACGCGGTACGCGTCGGGCAAGCGGAGCAGTGTCTCGAGGCGCGCCGAACGAAGGTACTGCGACGCGCCCAGTCTCGCGCGGGGGCGCCCGGCTTGGCGAGTGCTGGCCGCCGCCGCGGCGGCACTGTGCCTGAGCCTCATCGTCGGCGCCTGCGCCGGCAGTGCGGGGCAACGCACGTCCGCAAGCCAGTCGCCGCTCGGACCGGTCGCCCGGCTCACGATCACGCCGTCCGGCGGGAGCCGCAGCGCACAGCCGCAGAAGGGCATCACGGTCAAAGTGAGCGACGGGAAGATTGTCAACGTGACCGTTGAGACACGAGGCGAGCGCGTCACCGGCAGACTCGATCCCGCCGCCACGAAGTGGCACAGCCGCTGGGCGCTCGACACCGCGACCGGCTACACGGTCCACGCCACGGCGCGCGACACGGCCGGCAAGACAGTCACGGCGACGAGCACGTTCCGCACGCTCAAGCCGCGTCACACGTTCGCCACACAGATCTTCGAAGGTCACGACCTCGCCTACGGCGTCGGCATGCCCATCATCCTCAAGTTCAGCCAGCCCATCACCGATCGCCGCGCCGTGGAGCGGTCGCTGCGTCTGTGGTCCTCCAGGCGAGTGGTCGGCGCCTGGTACTGGGACGGGAGCTCGACCCTCTACTTCCGCACACGCAACTACTGGCCGGCGCACACCAAGGTCCGGTTCGTCGGGCGCCTCGACGGCGTCGAGGGGGCGCCCGGCGTGTACGGCACCCACACCCTCAAGCAGAGTTTCGTCATCGGACGCTCGCTCATCGCCGTGGCCAGCACGCGCGCCCACCACGTGCGCATCTACCTGGACAGGCGCCGGTTCGCCGACTGGCCCATCAGTACCGGTAAGCCCGGAGACGACACCCCCAATGGGACCTACCTCACGATCGAGAAGCAGAACCCCGCCCACATGAAGGGCCCGGGCTACGACATTCAGGTGCCGTGGTCGGTGCGGTTCACCTGGAGCGGCGACTACCTGCACGACGCCTTCTGGTCGGTGGGCCAGCAAGGGTTCGCCAACGTGAGTCACGGATGTGTGAACCTCTCGCCCGAGCACGCCAAGACCTATTACCAGCTAGCCGTCCCCGGAGACCCCGTGACGATCGGCGGGAGCCCGCGCGGCGGGACCTGGGACGACGGCTGGACCGTGTGGTTCCTCTCCTGGCGCAACCTCCTGCGTGGGAGCGCGCTGCACAAGGCGGTGCGCGTGAGTCCGGAAGGAAGCACATTGGTGGACCCTGGGTCGCTCTCACCGTCGATGGCCAAGCCGCCGCTCAACAGGCCTAAGACGGGGAACGCCACTGCCGGCTAGACCGCAGCGTCGCGTCGCAGGTTCAGGCGACTTGTAACACCGAAAGACGTGCGCTGACTGCAGGTCCTCTTCCCCAGCCGCCGACGAGGGACCGACATGCGCATGGCCGCCCACGACCCGGCGCCGCGCTCCCTTTGCCAAGCTTCCTGGATCGCCGCGCAGAATCGATGCTCGCTGCCTTCCAGCTCCGCGCCTGGCTGCCAGGCTGGAGTCACCCCGCACGGGCGGGCCTCCATAGAGTGCCCGATACGCGTGCCGCGCAGAGCTACTTCACTGTCCGCTTGCCTGCTTCTCAAGTCCCAGGCGGCGACTGAGCCTCCGCACGCTTCGAGCTCCTCAAGCCGCCTACGACGAGTTCTTCCCCGGCGCTCACGGCCGACGCGCGGTGAGACAACGGCAGATGGATGAAACGCCTTGCCAGAGCCCTGCTAGAGTCGGAGCGCGCGACACCCGCCCCGAGGAGGACGAATGCTCTTGCTGCCACCCGAGACGCTGCCGGGAGTGCCCTACTTCTTCTTCACGCTCTTCGGCGTGCCGGTAACCGTGGCGTATCCCAACTTGACCGCCTGGATTCTACTGGCCGTCGTGTTCGTCGGCGGTGCGTTCCTGCGCCTGCCACGGTTCATTGAAGGTAAGGACTGAGCGATGAACCTCACGCGCAGCGCACAGCGGTATCTGCGCCTCGACTTCACGCTCGACGACGCCCTGCCGACCCGCATGCCCGTGTACGTCAACTCAGTCGTCTACCTGTTCGGCGCGACGGCGCTCATGGCGCTCGCTTGGATCGTGATCTCCGGCGTCGTGCTGACGCTGGGCGGCCCGAGCTGGTACCACACCAACGCCGTCGGGCGATTCGCGAACGCCGTGCACTACTGGAGCGTGCAGCTCTTCTTCTTCGGCCTGGTCCTGCACTTCGTCACGAAGTTCTTTCTCGGGGCCTGGCGCGACGGCCGCTGGCTCACCTGGGTAGTCGGAGTCCTGCTCCTCGGCACTGGCGTCTTCACCGGCCTCACCGGCTTCCTGCTGCAGACAAACTGGGATTCCCAGTGGATCGCGACGCAGGCCAAGGACGCGATGAACGCCGCCGGCATCGGCGCCTTCTTCAACACGATGAACATGGGGCAGGTCCTGACTCTGCATGTGGCGGCGCTGCCGCTGGGAATCGCCGTCCTGCTGGGCCTGCACATCTTCCTGATCCGGCGCGACAGCCCCGTGCGACCGTATGACGACCGCCCGAATCGCGCGCACGCGGACTTGGCCGAGGCGCGCGCCGTGGCGACGCACGCGAGCAACGACGAGCTTGCCGGCTCCGGGCGCCGAACGCGCGAGAACCTGTGCGGCATACCTCTCAAGCCCTACGACCTGCTGCGCGAGGGCGCCATCGTCTTCGGGCTCGCGGCCGTCGTCGTGCTGGCGCTTGCCGTCGTCGTCGGCGCGCCTGACTACCCCACGGTGAATGGCGAGAACGTCGCTACGAGGCAGCCGATCGCCTATCTGAAGACGACCGTGGGCATTCTGCTCGGCAACGACGACTCGGCGCTCGGCGGGTACGGGCCGCCGTATCAGAACGACAAGTCTGCGGCCCAGCACCTCGGCCCCATCGCGCCGGCCAACTGGTTCGGCGCGACGCGCCCCGTCGACCCGGCCCGCGACCTGGTCTTGGCCCCACTCGCGCGGGTCGCTCAGATCAACCCGGCCTACGCCACGCCGCTGGCCGAGTTCAAGGCGGCTACGCGCGCCCAGCAGCAGACATGGCTGACCGCCTACGACAAGGCCCTTGCCAAGGCCACCGTCAGCGGCGACGCCGTGCAGCTTCCCGCCGGCGACTACGGCCCCGTCGAAGCCATGATGAACGGGATGCTGGGTCTGGGACGCTCCGGTCTGCTCGAAGGCGCACTGGCCGCCGAAGGCAATGACTACGCCCCCTACAGCTTCGACTACACGAAACAGCTCTCGTACTTCGCCCTGGCGCCGCCGTATTTCGACAGCGCCAAACACCTCGTGCAGCAGGGCAACCCGCAGTGGGGCATTGTGCACGAGACCGGCAACTACCCCGGCGCGTGGTGGCTCGATGCATACCAGGTCTGGTACGAGATCCCGGCCATCTCGGACGCCGACAACGCCGACCTTCTCGTGGTGACGACCATGCTCGCGCTCTTCGCGCTGCTCCTCCTGCTGCCCGTGATCCCGGGTCTCAACCGGCTGCCGCACGGTCTCAAGGTCTATCGCGTGATCTGGCGCGACTGGTACCGCGAGCGGGCAGAGCCGGTCTCGCGGCAACGCGACTGAGCCGCCCGCGCCGTTAGCGTAGTCGCAGCTGCGAGGGCGCCTCTGCTTGCTGAGCAAAAGTTGCGGAGGGGTGAAGATCGCTTGGCCGCAACCAGAAGACTCGCAGGTCCGTCTACCTGCTCGTACCGTGGGCACGCCTCAAGCAGTCCTCCTGCGCCTCGGCTCCGCCCGCCTCTCGGAGACGGCCACGACCGCCACATCGTCGCCAAAGGCGGCGCCATTGGCAGCCTCGATCTCGGCGAGCACGCGCCCGAGTGCTTCCGAATCGAAGCCGCCGGCGGCGTCCTCCTGCAACCGCCGCATGAGCCTTTCCTCGCCGTAGCGCTCCCGCGACGCCGGCGCCGCCCGACCCTCGATCAGCCCGTCCGTGTAGAAGAACAATGTCCAACCGCGCGGCAACTTCACCGTGGTGGGCCGAGGCCGGCTGCCCTCGGCGAGGCCGAGCGGGACGTGAGCCGGCAATCGGATGGGCTGCACGCCACTCGACAACAGCAGTGGCGGCGGATGACCGGCGGAGAGGAGAGACGCACTGCGCGCGCCCGGGTCGATCCAGGCCAGCACTACGGTGGCAAACAGCTCTAAGGACGGCTGCGCCGCCACCATCCTTGTGAGACTGCTCAGGATCACAGAGGGGGAGGCGCCGCTCAGCGTGAGCGCTTGCCAGCCGGCGCGCAACCTGGCGCCGAGCGCCGCCGCGTTGGGGCCATGGCCGGCCACGTCACCGAGGATGAGGGCAAGGCGCCCGTCCGGCAAAGGCATGACGTCGTAGAAGTCGCCGCCCAGCAGGAGCCGGTCCTCCCCGGGCCGGTAGGCCGTGACGATCTCCAGGTCACGATGGTCGATGGGCATGACGGGCAGGAGGCTGGCCTCCAAGGTCGCGTGCAGGCTCGCCGCCTCGGAGTGAGCTTGCGCGCGCCATGCCTCGAGCATCGCGACGGCTGCCTGGTCGGCAAAGCGCTGCATGACGGCCAGACGCTCATTCTCGGGCTGCTCTGTACCCCGATCCCACTCGAGGGTCAGCAGGGCCAGTGGCTCCCCGCCGGAGCGCACCGGCACGTATGCGACGGCGCCGTCGGGGAGAAGCGAGGTGAGGGTCGGCGTGACGCCCGCACCAAGGTCATCGAGTGACTGCGCCTCCGCGTAGAAAGTTGGGCGCTCGAGTGCGATCAGCCGCGCAAGGCTCGGATGGCCGTCCAGCGACACAGGGCGCCCCGCCCCGAGCGGCGTAGGCGGGGCGGTCGCCACGGTGCGCAAGCTCGCCTCCTCGACGAGCGAGAGCGCGACCGAGACGCAGTCAAAAGAGCTGAGGGCTGCCCGGCAAACGTCGTCGGCCACCTGCCGTGGACTCTCGCCGCCGTGGAAGGCGGCCGTCGCCTCGAGCAGGTGTTCCGCCGTTTGACGCACCGCTTGTGCCTGGGTCAAGGCGACAGAAGCCTCCTCTCGTTTGGCGACCTGCTCACTCAGCGCCTCGGCGATGATCCCGGAAAGGAGCGCGGCAAGCATCCAGATCGCCGTCGAGACCGCGATTACCGGGAACGACTGGTCGGTCCCGAAATGCGCGACCGTGGCGTAGAAGATGGCGCCGCCCACAAAGGCGACGACGGCGCCGACCAGGGGTCCGGCCAGCGTCCCGGCAGCAACGGCGGTCAGCACCATGAAGGAGACGGCGATCGCCAGCGCTGCATCCTCGCCGTGCACCAAGCCGAGGCCACCGAGGATGACCAGTTCCGTCAGGGCGGCGAGGAAGAGCACCGCCCAGCGGTGTGGCCGCAGCGCCTCCCCGATACCGACGAAGACGCGACGCAAGACCTGGCCGGGAGCAGTCATCCGAGGCGCTCCTCCTTCACTGGATTGACGTGCAGTCGGAGAGACGAGCCGCTACTGCCCCGACCGCGTCAAAGACTAGCATCGCCGAAGGCGCGCTTGAGCGCCGAGGGGTTAACCAATGCGAAGTGAAGTTGGGTGGAGCGCCGTGTCCTGCCCACCGTGGGGCCGCGGCGGTCGCGAACGACACCGAGCGCCAAGAGTCGCCGGGTGACGACGTTGCACTGGACGTGCAGGCCACCGGCTCACCGATCGCGATGTGTTGCACAGGTCACGCGATCCTGTAGGCAGCCGGAAAAGGCTGCGCACGGCCACCCCGCCGACCCGCTGCCGAGACGCGCCGCGCGCCGCTCTAGTTCGGTATAGCTCGACTTGTCGCACCCTCAGGCGCATGCGATCACCCGCGCTTGCAGGAGTCTCGTCTCTGGGAAGGGCAGAACCCGGGCGAAGGGGCGAACGAGTACGGGCCAAGTCGCGCGTCTTGCGCACGATCCGCGCACGAAAGCGCCCGTGAATCCGACGCTTGCGACACTCCCTGATCCTCGCCGGCGTGGTCGGCGTCGATCAGTGAGGTGACTCTAGAAGCGACCGCCGGTCCAAGCGCCGCTTATGGAGTCGTAGCGCACGACGGCACCGGTGTACGGGGCGTCGATCATCTGCCCACCGCCGACGTAGATGCCCACGTGGTGGCTGAAGCTGGGGCTGCCGAAGAAGACGAGGTCGCCGGGCCTGAGATTGCTGAGTGAGACCGGGGTGCTGGCGTGCTGCTGGTCGGTGGCGCCGTGCGACAGACTGACGCCCACCTGCGCGTAGCAGTACATGGTCAGGCCCGAGCAATCGAAGCCGCTCGGGCTGGCGCCGCCCCATACGTAGGGCACGCCGAGGTAGCGCTGGGCGATCGCAACCACGCTCGCGTGGCCAGCGCCACCGCCGCCCGAGGAAGAGCTGCTGCTAGAGCTCGACGATGAGGAACTACTCGACGAAGTCGACGAGGAGGAGGCCTTCGCGGCTGCCGCTTGCTCGGCGGCCGCCTGCGCGGCTGCCTTCGCGGCCGCCTTCGCGGCTGCCGCCGCCTGCGCCCTCTCGAGCTCGGCAATCTGGTTCTGGAGACCGCCCGCGGTGCTCTCGAGCTGGGATTGCAGGGCGAGTACCTGGTCCTTGCTGACCTGGCGCTGTGCCACCAGCGTCGCGGCCGCCTTCTTGTCAGATTCGAGTGCCAGGCGGCGGTCGTTGATCTCTTGCTGGTAGGCAGTTGCAGCAGCGGCAGCGGCGGCGTCGCTGTCGCCCAGTCGCTTCATCATGTCGATCTGCGTGATCAGCTCATCGAAGCTGCGGGACGAGAGGAGAACGTCGATGATGTCGACGTCTCGAGCCATGTAGATCTGGCGAGCGCGCGTCTGCAGCTGCTCGTTGGCGACCCCGAGCTTGTACACGGCGAGCTTCAGGAGGTGCTGGTTCTGCTCGACTTTGGCCTGCACGCCGTGCAGCTGGCTGGTCGCCCGATCGTAGCGTTCCACAGCGACGTCCGACTGCACGTGGACCTTGTTGAGCTGCGCCTCAACGGCCTTGAGGCGGGCCTTCTTGGCGGAGATCGGCGAAGCCGCGGCCGCAGAGACCAAGACGAGGAAGAGGGAGAGACTGAGGAGGCACAAGACCGTGACCCTGCGCATGGTGGTCAACTGCATCGCCTCCTTTCGGGTGCGGAGCCAGTGCCGCCCTTGCTTGAGGTACGAACTTGCACCGATTGCCTCGCCGGTCTAAGCCCGGGACCGTACCACTGTAAGCCAGCCAGGACAAACCGACGAGTGGCGGCAAGACCGCGGAGCCAACCCTCTCCCGACTGGCGACTAACTTCCCCGCGACCGTGCCGAAACCTTGCCAGGCGAGCTCGCGATCATCGGTGCTCGCCTTGCACGTACCGCTTCTCACTCGTCTCTTCGCGGCGCACATGACCTGCGAACCACCGGCGGCGGACGCCGACCGAGCCTCCGGTGACACGAGTCACCCGTTCCAGTCGCCCATCAGAACCCGCTGCACACGGCCACGCCGACGACGCACTGCCGACCAGCAGCGCACCGGACGGTTCATTCGTCGGCGCCTCTTCCGTGCTTTCGATGCGCCGCCCGTCGTTGCCGGTCTCCTTCGCCAGAGCGAAGCTGCTGTTGCAGAGTAGTCACGCGTCGAGGGAGCGAGTATGCGAGGTCGCATCCGCGAGCGCGGCGCGCCCCGAAGCTGGGAGTACATCGTCGACATCGACATGGCCGCGATGCAGCGCTGCCAGAGCTGCAACAGGAGGCATTGGATCGAGCGGCGCCCCAAGGAGTGCCAGGTGGGCATCCGCGCCAAGGTCGTCTCCGAGCGCCTCGGGCATGCGACCATCTCGATCACGCTCGACACCTACTTGCACGCGATCCCGGCGACGCGGGAAGAGGCAGCGGCGCCGATTGCGGGGCTGGCGCACAGCCCCACTCGCGAGAGCCAAGCCACCAGAGAAGAAGTCTAGCCCGAAGACTCGTCCTCCCACTCGGCGCGCCAAGGGGCGCGCCATTCGGGGGCCTCCCAACCTTCATTGATGTAGACCGTCTCTCGGGCTACCTTCTCCCCTCTGAACTCGAGGATGCTGCATACGAAGCTCCACGGGACGCCGTCGTAGCTGATGGAGTTCTCCGCAACCCAGAGATCGCCCTGGCCCCTGATGCGCCTGACCTTGAACGCCAGAGCGGCCGGACTCCAACCCCCACGTGACTGCCTCACTGATGCCGGAGGGTCCGGGGGCGCTCGTCAGGACACGTTCAGCAGTGTCTCCTCGACTCCTGCCAGCAGCTCGGAGACCAGTTTGGGAGAGATCCTCTTCCCGCTGCGAATACAGGAGTCAACAAGCTCCGCGAGGCACTCGATCTGCCGTGAGACCGCCGAGTCGTAGACGCCTGCCTTGCGTAGAGAGCGATTGAGCCGGGGCAGGCTCGATGAGTCGTTCTCTCGGAGAGCCAGATCGTGTCTCTGCGCCACCTTCGACAGATGGCTCTCCAGAACGACGCCCGCCACAGCACCGGCGGCGCGGCGGTGTCCTTGCGACAGAAGCAATCGCGCGGCCTGCAGCCCCCGGTCCGGGCGTCGCTCCTCCGGGAGCAGTGGGGGCGATGCAGAGGCGAGAATGGCGAGCTGCATGCCGAGCAGATGGAGGAACGTCGCCTGCTCGAGTCCGGGGTCGAAGAGGCCGGCGAGCGCCTCTCGCTTCTCTCCGGTCGACCGTGGGCGACTCAGGGAACCGAGGATCGAGGAGATCGTAGCGGACTGATCCCGGCTGTCTTGATCGGATCGGTAGTAGCCCTCGAACTCGCGTCGCCGCTCCGACAGCACGTGCTCCACCAGGCGGAGCGCTTGAGTGTACCAGACCTGATAGCGCTCATTGACGTCACGCGGATCGAGATTATCGCTCTGCACGTTGGTGCTCAACTCGCGTCCCGACGCCAGGAGCACCCCGAGCTCGAAGCGGAGTTGGTCTCGTTCGCCCATGGCGGTGCCTCCTTGCTCCAGGTCCACTGAAGCGGCCGCCAGATCCAGTGAAGTGACCGTTCTGCGAATCGTGTCAGCGACGAGAGCGGCTTACGTTGCACGATCCGCTATGACAAGGACCTTCTTCTCGACGCGCTCACCGGACTCCTGCCGCGTGATCCATGGAGGCCGACGTGCGCCGAAACCTTGACGCCCGGGCACGCCTCGCGGGCGCGACGACTCCAGGCGGCGCCTGAGGAGACAGGCCCCAGCGGGCCAGTGACCCACGCGCGCATGCCGTCGTGAGCCCACACGAGGTGTCCTTGCTCGTCGTAGGTGAGCACGCCCGAGCGGAGACTCTACCGACCCCGCCGATGCTGAAGCCCTGCTTGTCGTAGGTGATCGTCTTACCAGCCCAGCCGATGGTCGGCCCGAACGTCACGATCAGCGTCCGCGAAGTCTGCTGGTAGCTTATGGCCACGGCAATCGCGGTGCCCGGCGAGAATACGACGGCGAGCAGAAGCCAGATCAGCAACGCTCCCGGCCACCCATGACCCCCCCAGAATCGCCGACAAGGTCCGACGATGCCGCTGCGATTATCGGACGGCGACAACGGGCAGCAGAAAGCGCCGGCGGGCCGTCCAATGCTGCAGCGAGGGCATCCCTTCCGGCGCCGTGTCACACGAGCGGCCACCGTTTCGGGGACTTCGCCCACACGCACAGAACGCCCGGTCACTCGCGACGGTATGCGGCGCTCCGGGCGGCCGACAAGGGTGACGATGGGGCGGCGCGGATGATGATGCGGGCACAGCGGGCCGCAGTGACACGAACGCGAAGCGTCACGCCAACACATAGGGAGACGACCTCGTCGTTTGGCCGCAGCTCATCCGCCTGTGGTGGGCCGAGTGAAGGTTCCACGCTCGCCATCGCCGCGCCCAGTCTCAGGAGGCATCCGTTTCCGTCCCCAGGCCGGTGGCAATACTGGCTGTGCCCGCGGTCGTGGCCACGAAGAGGAGGGAAGACGTGAAGAAGTCGCTCGGACCCAGGACGCTGCTCTACCCGACGCCCGTCCTCGTTGTCGGCAGCTACGATGCCGACGGACGGCCCAACGTGATGACGGCGGCCTGGGGCGGCATCGCCTGCTCCAAGCCACCCTGCGTCTGCGTGTCACTGCGGGCCGCCACCGCGTCGCACGGCAACATCGCCGCCCGGCAGGCGTTTACCATCAGCCTGCCCAGCCGGGAGCAAGCGGCTCAGGCAGACTACTTCGGCCTGGTCTCGGGCCGCAACGTCGACAAGTTCGGCGTCACCGGACTGACACCCGTGAAGGGCGAGTTCGTCGATGCGCCCTATGTGGCGGAATTTCCGCTCGTCGTTGAGTGCGCGGTCGTGCAGGTGCACGAGCTCGGCCTGCACACCCAGTTCATCGGCGAGATCAAGGATGTCAAGATCGACGAGGGCTGCCTCGATGCGGAAGGCCACATCGATATTGACAAGCTCGACCCGATTGCGCTTGCACTCGAGGCGGGTGGCTACTTCGCCTTGGGGGCATCACTCGGCCCAGCGTTCTCAATCGGCAAGACGTTCGTCGCCGACACGGGCTCGTGATTGACGCACGAGCCGAGGCCGCGAACGGCAGCGTTCGCATCTGGCAACCTGACGTTCGACTGGCTCCGGTCGAGTGGACAGCCAGGCACAGGCATAGGCGCCACAGGTTACGGAGACCTGAGCAGTCCCTACAAACCGCGTCTGTGCGGGGGCGTCGCGCACGGCGCCGATCACCTGCCGACAGGACGGCTTTGCGCCTCATGCAGACTGGTTGTGCGGCGCGACGAGAGATTCGAGCCGCTCAGCTCGGCTCAGGCCGCGCGACGTCGCAAGCGGCGCGCGACGGCCCAAAGGATAAGGGCAACGATCGCGGCGACCACCGCGTAGTCAAGCCACTTGAAGTCTTGCTCGAGCCGATGCCAGTCGGCACCGACCTTGACGCCCAGCCAGGTGAGGAAGGCGACGAACGGCACGCAGCCGAGCGCGGTGTAGAGCGTGAACCTCCAGATCGGCATCCTGGCGACGCCGGCGGGTAGCGAGACGAAGCTGCGCACGCCCGGGAGCATGCGGCAGAAGAACACGGTGATCGGGCCGTACCTCGCAAACCAGCGCTCGGTGAGATCGATGTGCTCGTGTCGCAGCAGGACGTATCTGCCGTAGCGGTCGATGAAGGGGCGTCCCCCGTAGAGGCCGACGTAGTAGACGAGCCAGGCGCCCACGACGTTGCCGGCGACGCCCACGGTGATCGCCGCCGCCAGGCCCATCTTGCCCTGGCTCACGGCGAACCCGGCGAACATCATCGTCGCCTCGGCAGGTATGGGGACGCAGGCGCTCTCGAGCAGCATGAGCACAAAGATCCCCGGCAGGCCGAACGTGGCGATCACGCTGGTGCACCAGTTGACGACGTCGTTGACGATGCTCTGCACGCAGCCAAGCGTAAACGACTCTGCGGGCAGGACCCAACCAGGCCCGGACCAACGAATGCAATTGAGCAGCGTGCCGTCGCTCGATGGCCTTCACGTCACCCGAGAATTAGTTCGCGCTACCTTCACATCACGACGCCATGATGGACGCTCATCTTCAACCAGGCCATGGCAGACACAGCGAGACAGGAGCACAGATGAAGTTGACAGAGGAGACCCTCGGTCCCTTGACGCGAGCCTGCGTGTGCGGCAGGCATTTCACCGAAGCGCAGGCGCTGCTGCGCGCCGCAAACGACGGCAGGACAAACCTGTTCTGCTCGGAGCACTGCCGCATGCTGTTCGCCCGCCGCTCCGGCTCATTCGCGGTGCATAAAGCTCTGCTGGCGGCAGGAGAGGCGCACGGGCGATGAGGCGGCGCCACAGCGCTCCTCACGTCGGGCTCACGACGCCGTACGTCGAGGGCAGCGTGTGGGACACGGGCATGACGGCGAGGGTCGTCAGGCGCGGCCGCAGCCGGACGGTCGAGGAATGAGCGGGTCGCGGCCGAACAGCGGCGCGAAGGGGAGGGCCCTCCCCGGCGACTACCACGTCCACACGACGTTCTCGGACGGCACCGGCAGCGTGGCCGAGTGCATCGAGCAGGCGATCACCGTGGGCCTACCCGAGATCGGCTTCGCCGACCACGTCTCATCGGTGCAGCCATCGCCATGGGAGACGCCCACCATCCCCTTCGCGCGGCTCGAGAGGTACGTTGAGGAGGTGCGAGACGCCGCCAGCCGCTACGACGAAATCACAGTGCTCCTCGGCATCGAGGCCGACTACGTGCCCGAGCACGAGGTGCAGCTGCGAGCACTGCTCACCGACTGGCCGTTCGATTACGTCATCGGCGGCGTGCACGTGGTCGACGACTTCGATTTCGACGACCCTGCCAGGCGCCATGACCCCCGATGGTCAGACGCCGACCCCCTCTTCGCCGCGTACTACGGGACGGTGCGCCGGGCCGCGGAGTTCGGGATCTTCGACGTCATCGCGCATCTCGACTACATCGGGCTCTGGGGGCACACGCCCGGTCCGGCCGTGGACGACGTCATCGGCTCGTCCCTCGACGCGATCGCCGCCTCGGGCGCCGCCCTCGAGCTGAATACGGACCGGATCAGCGACCCGGCCGGCGTCATGTACCCCTCCGACGAGCTGCTCCGCGCCGTCGGCGGTCGCGGCACTCCGCTCGTCATCAGCTCGGACGCCCACGCGGCGGAACATGTTGGCCAGCTGTGGAACGAGGCCATGGAGCGAGCCGTCACGGCCGGATTCCGCGGGACTCTTCGCCTCTCGGACCGCACGGTGGTGCCGCTGCCACAGGGGCCGTAGCGGGTGACCATCGGGGGCGGCCGTTCCCGCCGCAGGATGGTCCTGCCACTTAGACGCAAATGAGAGGTGAGGCGCCCCCGCTCACGGCGCTACTCCGGCTCACCCGGCCGCTCCGTCGCTGAGGGCCCGGCGCCCCGACCCGGCGGCGGCGTGCCGGTGCCTGGG
>JADGPQ010000217.1 GCA_017882325.1 Thermoleophilia bacterium | reverse complement strand
CAGCTCATCCTCGGGCGACCCGCGCTCCGAAAGAAGATCGCGCACGAAGACGAGGTCGCGGATGTGGCGAAGCTCGTCGTCGACGCTGTCCAGGTCGATGCGGCGAACCTTGCCGGCGGGGAGGCTTGCGGTTGCCATGTGATCGGCTCCTTCTTGGTTGACGATCACAGAATCGATTCTCCGGCTGAGAACGAGGTGAGAGGTGCGTACGGGTTTCGTAAGGAGGTATCCACGGACGCCTCACGCCCGGCGGGTGCCCGCGCCGGCGTGCGCCTAGAGGAGGCCGTTGGTGAGCGTGAGCGTAAGTCGGCCGCGAGAGGCGTTCTTGCGCGTGTCGGCGGATTCGACGTCAATTCGGTACGACCCGTCGGGGTGGCGGCGCGTGTCGAAGGCGGCTGCGAGCTGGAAGCGGAAGAGCCCCGGCTCATTGGGATGGTTCTGACGGGTTCCGGGTGCGTAGACCGCGCCGAAGTGCGAGGCAGGCGGCAGCGTGGTGCGAAAGTCGGCGACGATCCGCCACGGCACGACGGCGCGCCCGTTGCGGACGAGCCGCCAGCGCAGCAGGGCCGGCGTGACCGGCATCCCGTGCCAGGGCGGCGGCGCCGAAATCGGAGGGATGTCGTGTGCTTCAGCGATCAGGTCGACGACACCTGCGAGGGTATTCGGATCGAGCGGGACACCGCGTCGTTCGGCGACGATCCGGTCGACGACGGGAGCACCGAAATCTGAGAACGGCGTCAGGGCGCCATCGCGCAAAGGGTTCCAGTACTCACCGCCGCTGCGCTCGGCGAAATGGACGTGACCCCATCCCTTCGCGATGTGCCCCAGCAGCGCGTGCTGGGCCACGTGTTCTCCATGCCGCACCGCCGGCACGATGTGCCAATAGCCGTGCTCGCGGTCGCCCCCAGCCTCGACGACCGCGATGTTTTGCTCGCCTTCGAGGTCGACGGTTCCCGGCTGCACGGCATACACGGGCGTCCCGTCCCGCGCGGAGACGTCGATGCCGAAGTGGAACGCCTTCGAACCACGGTCGCCGATGCGCGGATCGCAGAAGAAGCCGCGCACGGCATGTTGCCGGTCAAACGGCGCGACAGGCCACCCGTAGGTCATGCGGTCCCCGCGCAACGAGCGCAACGGCTTGATCTGCTAGAGCGCTTTCCCAAATGAGTTGAGGTAGGACTGCTGCTTCGGGTCGGTGAAGAACGCGTGCGCGGCGGCTTGGCCCCAGGTGTAGAGGTTGTCGGCATCGGTGCGTGTGAGTCCGAAGTTCGTCGTGCTGATGCCGTGGGTCGGGATGCTGACTGTCCGCGCCGAGACAACCTGTTCCATTTGCTGGCGGTCCCATGCCTCGGTCGCAGCCGAGAACATCGCCTTCAGAAGCGGCACCGACCAGAGCGGCCGAGGAATCTTCCGATACGGCAAGCCCTCGGTCACGCTGGCGCCCGGGTGCAGGCGGAACCCCCAGGTCGGTCGCTTCGGATTGGGCGAGTCGAACAGCCAGATCGGGAAATTCGAGAGCAGGCCGCCGTCGACCATGTAGTAGGGCCTGCCGCCCTGGTACAGCGCCACGGGAGCAAACAGGAACGGGTAGCTCATGCTCATGCGTACCGCGTCGACGATCGGGAAGGTGTCCTTGTCGAACGGCTTTCCGTTTTCGTCCTGGTAGTCGGGGAGGTCGTCGGGCAGGATCGCCAGCCGGCCGCCGGTCACATCAGAGGTGATGACGTGTAGCCGGTAGGTCGCCCGCTCGTACTTCTCGTCGCTGATGTCGGGAAGCTCGGAGCGGGGCGGCAAATCGCGCCGCTTCACATCGCCGAACGTCAACTCGGTCTTGCCGAGCTCCCGCGCGAGCGGCGAGGCCGCCAATTGCTCGCTCATCCATTCCTTGAAGTAGCGGCCGGGTGCCATCCCGCGGCGTCGCATGATCGCGCTGTACAACCCGCCGAGCCACATGCCGCCGAAGCCGGTATCGGCGAAGCGCGAGTACTTTGCGTCGGCGAGGATCTTCTGCAGCCCGGCCGCGTCGTAACCGGCTACGAGCAACGCCGAGACGATCGACCCCGCGGAAGTGCCTGCGAGGTTGACCCACTCTTTGACGCCCGCGTCGCGCTCGGCGGCGGCGATCGCGCCCGCGAAGGCGATCCCCTTCACGCCCCCGCCCTCGAAGACCGCGTCCGCTCGCTGGCGCTCGCCTATTGGCACAGCCCACCCACCCCTTCAGTCGACCTGCCGCAGACCACGGCGAGTATCACAGACAAAGCCCGGCGTGCTCAAGCCGAGACCGGCGACCCGGCTATCCGGTCGGCGTAACCCTGAGCGGCTTCTCTGTCCCCGACTATGCTCGCGCGGCCGGCTTGTGCTTCTTGGCGATCGGCCCCTCCGGGCCCGAGACGGCGTTACTCCACATGAGCTGGATCGGGACGGTGCCGCCGCTCTTCAGGGGCACCTCTTTCATCACAGTGCTGAGGTCTGCGCCCGCCTCCTCCATCGGGATGTCGCCGATCTCCCCGCCTTTGTTCGAGTACCAGCCCAGGAACTTGTTCGCGGCGGGCGTGTCACCGGCGCGGATCGCGTCTTCGACGTCGGGGTCGGTTCGGGCCTCGCAGAGCTCGTGGTAGAACGTCGCTGCGACGTTCTTCCACGGCCGGTCGAAGGCGACGATTCCGTTCGCCCCCTCCGAGTAGACACCGACCGCGTAGTAGACGGTGTCGGTCGTTGCACCGCGCTTTGCGTGGATGGAGCCGTGATAGCCGCCGAGGCCGTGCTTGGAGTCGTCCGCCTCGTCACGCTCACCGAGCGCCGGGTTGTACGTCGGTCGCTCGTCCGCGTGTGCATGGTGTTGGTGGCGGCCCGTCGAGTTGCCGTCGACGAGCACGACACCCGGCGGCAACATGAAGCAGAACACGCTCGAGGCGAGGTCGAAGCCGGAGAGGCCATTCGCCTGGTCGAGTGTCGCGATGAGACTCTCGATCGTGTCTCGGTAGACCGGGTTCGGCAGCGCACCTTCCAGAATGCGGCTCGGCTTGAACGCGGTCGTCGACTTCTCGTCTTGGTAGTACTGGGCGATCACATTGTTCAGGTGCGGATCGCTCATCGCTGCCGGGAGCGCCCGGTCGATGTTCTGCACGTCGTCTGGATTCCAGGCAGCCCTGCCGCCCAGGTAGACGTGTGTGAAGGTCAGCTTCTCCAGCGTCTTGCCGCCGAAGTAGTGCAGGTTGATCGCGGGCTCGGCGGGAAACCCGGGCGCGCGAGCAGCACTCTCCCGCCCGGCGCGGTAGCGCTCGCCTGCCGGTGAGCGGGGATGCACGACAACGCGCGTGAGGCGCGGAGCGGTCAAGGTAGACGTAGCCATGCGGTCTCCTTTTTTCACGATGGATCGAGCCGCAGGCTGTCGTTCGCGTGGAGGTTACTCCACTTCTCGATCACAGAGAAGAGCGCCGCCGAGGCGGGCGGCAACCCCCGGCTTGCCTCCTCGCGCGGCGGCTTGTGAGGTCGGCCACGAGCGCGTACGCTCCCTGAACCACAGTGCTGCGGCTTGATCGACCGGGAGGTCTTGAGGTGACGGAGTTGACACAACCGCTGGCCGCGGCGCCTACCGAGACGATCGCCGCGGTGCCGCCGCAGGTGGTCGAGTCTCATTCAACCTCGTTCAGCGAGCTCATCTATGCGCGCTTCGAGTGGTGGCGCGAGCAACGACGAGACGAAGTCCGGAGCTCGATCAAGACGGCGTACGACGCTGCTGTTGCCGCCTTCGAGCGACAACATGGGGAAATTGTCAGCGCGTACTGGTGCGCCCACGTCGAGAGTGCGGTTGTGCTGACGCGTAAGAAGCCGTCGTTCCCCTGGGCGCCCCCGGTCTACAGCTTCTTTCGTGAGAGCGATTGGTCAACCCACAACTCGCCGGAGATCGCCTGCGAGCTCCACCGCTGCGACGAGCTCGCTGTGCGGGCAGAGACCGTGCTGACCGGCGTTCGGCAGCGGATCTGCATGCAGCTCGTGATGGCCTCCGCCTCCCACCTGCTCGGCCTCGTCGATGCTCGTGCCGCCCACGCGAACGCCGCAGAGACCTCCGCCGCGCTGCAACAGGAACGCGCTGCGCTCACCAAGGCGGAGGCGTATTACAGGGAAGCGGCCAACGGACAGGCGCAGATGGTCTATTTCAGCGGTATGGCGGTGGTCGCGATCGCGATCTCGATCGTCGCCGCCGTCTGGCTGACGATCTCCTGGGCCAGCCCCGTGGCAGCGCTGATCGCGGGCGCAGTAGGCGCGGTCGTCAGCGTCATCCAGCGCATCACCACCGGGAAGTTCACACTCGAATTCGACGTCGGCCGCGCCTACGCGCTCTTCCTCGGTGGCCTCCGACCGCTGATCGGCGGCGCCTTCGCAATGGCAATCGCTTTCGCCTTCAGCGGCGGGATCCTGCACCTCCCCGTCGCCGCGAATGAGTCCACCACCGCCAGACGGCTGGCGCTGCTCGTGTTCAGCTTCTTCGCAGGTTTCAGCGAACGCTGGGCACAGGACACACTCACCGCCGTCATGCCCACGGTGCGCCAGCAGCCCGCCGCCGGCACGTCCTCCAGCACGCAGACGGACGGTCGAACACCGTGAGCCGGCCGCAACGACCCGCCTCGACGTCCGGCTGAGCGACTCGAAAGGGGCAGGCGATGCCAACTGACGGAGACGGAGGCCTCAGCCAGACAGAGC
>JADGPQ010000216.1 GCA_017882325.1 Thermoleophilia bacterium | reverse complement strand
GTCACCGGCTTCGTCGAGGGCGTGGAGCGCGACCGCGACGGCGGTCTGCCCGTGGACGAGCAGCTCGCCCTCGCGCCCGGCGTCTGGGCGGCCGGCGACGTGGCCCGCTACCGCGATCCCTACAGCGGCGCCGATGTGCGCATCGAGCACTGGCGGCTGGCCGAACAGCACGGGCGCGCGGCAGCACGGGCCATGGCCGGCAGAGGAAAGCCGTTCGACGGCGTGCCCTTCTTCTGGACGCAGCACTTCGACCTCGAGCTCGGCTACGCCGGGGCCGGCCGCGGCTGGGAGGAAGTCCTCGTCGTGGGCGACATCGGGGAGCGCGACTTCACGGCCTTCTACGCGACGGGCGACCGGCTGCTCGCTGCGTGCGGCACGCAGCCTAAGGAGCTCGGCGCGTTCGTGGAGCTCATGCGCCTGGGCCGGCTGCCGTCAGTGGGTGAGCTGCGCGGCTCTCGGCAAGCTGGTCTTGCCGAGCTACTTGGGAAGTAAGGAACGCTGATTGGTGCGGGCCTGACTGAGTGATGACTGCCCGTTTGCTCGCGACCCGAACGGGTGAAAGGACGGCATGGCCAGCGAGCCGATACCCGCGTCTCAGTCACGCGAGAGCGCCCAGCACGAGATGCTGGACGAGGGCCACCGCCTGGTCGACGCGGCGCGTTCGGAGGGCCTCACCCTGAGGCTGCTCGGCGGTCTGGCGGTGCGTGAGCACTGCCGCACGCACGAGCTCTGCGAGCGTGACTACTCCGACCTCGACATGGTCGCCCATCGCAAGCAAGTAAGACCGCTGGTGGCGCTGTTCGCCCGCTTCGGCTACCAGGAGAACTTCGATGTGGCCACGGCGACGGCCAACTCCGAGCTGCAGTTCGTGCGACCCTGCGCGCATGGCGCTGGGCCGGGAAGCGCCCCCGCGCACCCCGACGACCACATCGACGTCTTCCTCGACACCTTCCGCATGGACCACGACATCGCCCTCGCCCGGCGCCTTGAGATCGAGCCTTACACGGTCTCCGTGAGCGATCTGCTACTGAGCAAGCTGCAGATCTTCAAGCTCGAGGAGAAGGACTTGCGCGACGTCACCACGCTGCTCGCCGACATCGAAGTGGGCGAAGAGGACGCGCCCGGGCTGATCAACGGCAGTTACATCGGCCGACTCTGCGGCGACGACTGGGGGCTGTTCTACGACGTCACCACCAACTTGGCGCGCGTCAGCGAAGGCGCCACCGCGTTCGCCTTGAGTGACGCGCGGGTGGCTCGCGTCCGCAGGGGCGTCGTGCGCCTGATCGCCGCCATCGACGCTGCGCCGAAGAGCGTGCGCTGGCGCCTGCGCGCCCGCATCGGAACGCACAAGACCTGGCACAGCGCACTGGACGGACAAGAGTGACGCTGACGCTCGAGCCTGCGCGCAGTCGCAGACGGCTCGGCTTACTCGTGCCACTGCTCGTGCCCATTAGGCAGCTGCGCTCGCGCGCAACAGGACAAAGCGTGAGACCCGTACCGGAAGTCAGAGTCGGACTACACTCGGGCCGCTTTCATGGGAAGCTGCGCGCTACCATCGGCAGCACGACCGATCCGCCTCCACTCAACTGCAGGAACCAATGCCCATCTCTCTCGATGCCATAGACCGTCAGATCGTCGCCCTGCTCGTGCGGGACGGTCGCGCCAGCGCGGCAGTTCTGAGCCGCGCCTTGGGCGACGTCTCGGGGGCCGCGCTTGACGACCGGCGCGCCGACGCCTTCGCTGCTGAGCTCCTGCCCGGCCTCGAGCAGCAGGAGCCCCTTCTGGAGCCCGCTCGTCGGGTACGGGCCGGCGGCGCCGGGATCAGGCCGCTCTCCGGCGGGTGGCGTCTCCGTGACCGCGAGCGCAAGCCCGTCGCCGAGCTCGAAGACCGTCCTCACGGCAGCGCCTCTCGCGCCGGTGACGGTGTCGCCGAGAAGCCGCGGCCTCGGCGGCGCGTAGCCCGGCGGCTTCACGACCAGCGTATCGTCAGCGCGACCGCTTGGGGAGTCGGCGCTCCGTTGGCGCAGCGTGGCCTCAGCCTCCGGCGGCGACTAGGATCCAGTCGGTAAGAAAGCCCGCCAGCAGGCCGACGAGGAGGCCCCAGGTCACGAGCCGCTTGAGCCCGAAGCCGCGATTGACGTTGAGAAGCTCGATGACGACGTAGCTGGCCCTCACGGACCCACCTGATGAGGACTGACCTAGAGGCCGCTTCGTAGGACGCCGGTTGTCGTTCGCGCTGGGCAGTCGGCGAGGGTGCAGGCGACACGATGAGGGAACAACTCAAGCATGGACCTCCTCGAACCCATCCGTCGCGGCTACCACGCCCTCGGCCTCGGCGCCGACGAGGACGTGCGTGCCATGCTCGACCAGAGCGGCCCCGAGCCCGCCTGCTGGGAGATCCACAGCCTCGACGTCCGGGTGCGCTCGCGGCCGGCCGGAGAAGTCGCGGCGCTGGACCTCTTCGGACGCCTGCCCGCGCAGTACGAACTGGTGCACGTGCAGGTGAGGTCCTGGTCGCCGAACGAACGCCACGCACGACTGATCGTGGGCGGAAGTTATCGCGTGCAAGTGCGCGGTACCCCGGAGGCCTTCGATCTGCCCTTCAGTCATGTCTGGTCGTTCGCAAACGGCCGCGTGAAGGACGTGCATAGCGCGTGACCGAAGGCTTCGAGCTCCGTCGCCTTCCTGCGGCTGCGTCCTGCGCCGCCTAGGCGCGCTGGGGCCAAGCCTCAGCGCAGCTGAAACAGCCTACAGGCCGAGGTCCGACAGGCCGGGGTGACCTTCCGGGCGAGGTCCCAGAGGCCAGCGGTACTTGCGCTCTGCTTCCTTGATCGGCAGGTCGTTGATGCTTGCGATGCGCCGGAGCATCAAGCCGTGCTCGTCGAACTCCCAGTTCTCGTTGCCGTAGGAACGGAACCAGGTGCCCGAGTCATCGTGCCACTCATATGCGAATCGCACCGCAATGCGTGGACCATCGAAGGCCCAGAGCTCCTTGATCAGGCGGTAGGCGAGCTCTTTCGCCCACTTCCGCTCGAGAAACGTCACGATCGCCTCTCGTCCCGAGAGGAACTCTGCGCGGTTTCGCCAGCTGCTGTCGACACTGTAGGCAAGTGAGACCCGCTCAGGGTCTCGCGTGTTCCAGGCGTCCTCGGCCATGCGTACCTTCTGGGCTGCCGTCTCTCGGGTGAAGGGTGGCAAGGGTGGACGGCTGTTCGGGACTGCAGTCATCTTCATGCTCCTCGGTGAGCTCTTTCTGTCTGGATACCCGTCACGGCGATTCCTCGGAAGGCCGGGCGAAGCAGTAGGTTGCCGTCGGCGCATCCGCAGAGCTCTAGCCGCGGTCGCCGATCGTCCCAGGAAGCATCTTCAGCAGCTCGCTGAGTGCGCGGGGCAGGTCGCGGCGCGAGCGCGCCATCGCCTCACGAAGGGCGACAGCTGCCTGTGGTCTGTGGAGCGCGGGCCCGTGGCCGACCAGGAGGTGGTCGGGCTCACACGCCGCCAGCGCTCGAGGGGGCCAGAGGCGCAGCCCGATGCTCACGCCGGCGCCGGCCGGGCCCGGCGCGTACGTCCGGGCGGTGCCGACCGCCTCGGCCACGACGAGTGTCCTGTGCGCTGGCCACCAGAGCGCGACCTCGCGCCAGAAGCGGATGTCGACCACCGGGATGACGTGGAACGGCGTGTCGGGAAGCGACGCCGGAACGCTCAGATGCGGCACGCCGAGCCTCGCCGCGATCGTCGCGCAGTCCCGATTGTGACGATCGAGGAGCTGGATCACGGCGGCAGGCTCCCCGAAAGCCGCGACGCGCTCGAACACGGAGGGTTCCCAGGTGGGGTCGATCAGCCAGACCCGGCCGGCATCGACGAGGGCATGTGAGGTACGCGATATCGGTTCACGCACCGTCCACGTGAGTCCCAACGGACTCTCTTCGACGAACGCGCCAGCCGCGCGGACCAAGCGTGGGGCCTCCTGCTTGGGCTTCATGTGCTTGGTTTTGCCCGAAAGCGCCGGTACGCAAGCGAGGCTAGGTCCGGCCGCCGCCGTCGCCTCGGACGCGGGTTCGCCCTGTCCGTACCCCCTCCCAGCGTTCACACGGATCGAGCGCTTCAGCCGTCCTGGCCGACGGGTGCCTCCGGCCACGTGTCCAGCCCAGCCGCGGCGGCCACCCAGCGGGCGTAGACGAGGTCCCTGCAGCGGACCATCAGGCGCGACGAGCGAGAGGCCCAGGGGACGGCGCGCCTGGCCTTCTCCGGCCACACATCCGCCTCGATGCCCCGAGCCTCGAGATACTGCGCCACGTCGGACAGCACCGCGGAGTCGTCGAGGCGGTGGAGTTCGCACAACTTGTTCTGATCGTCCATTGTCGCTCCTGCGGATGGAAGGACTTGCACCACGTATGACTCCGGCGCCGTGGGGATTCTTCCCGTGATCCAGCGTTCTCAGTGCTCACGCGGCCCTTCGCCCTGCATGGGTTCGCCGCAGCTTCAACCGAGTATGAGGCGTAGGACCCCGCTTGTTGCCCGTCTTGTTGCCCAGCCCCCGGTAACGGGCAACAAATCGGCCTTCCGTGGCTTTCCGGCCCATCGCGGACCACCGCATTTCAGGCTCGAAACTGCAACTGAACGCAACAACTGATAGGCGCAGACGCGAACTGTCACGCTGGAGGTCGCGCGTTCGGGCCGCGTGGCTCATGTAAGGATCCGCGTGTACTACT
>JADGPQ010000215.1 GCA_017882325.1 Thermoleophilia bacterium | reverse complement strand
GGGCTGAAGCCGGCGCGGCGCGCGATCTCGCGCAGCGAGAGGTCGGCCGCGCCGCGCTCCAGCAACACCTCTCGGGCGGCCTCGAGGATCTCGTCGCGCGTGTCGCTGTGGCGGCGCTGGCGACGCCTCAGCCGTTGGTCCGTCCGCGCCACGTGGCGCTCAGCGTGCCGTTCTGCGCGGTGCTCGTGATGGTGGTGGTCGTACATGGGGCGCTCCTGGAGAAACACTGTCTTCTCTGATGAACAGTGTTCATTCTAGGCGACCACTCAACGGCTGTCAAGACGAGGGACCGTACGTGACGGCGGGGCGGCCCAGGTGCCGCCCCGCCGTCGTTCGTCACGCGGCGGTAGCCCCTGCTATCTCGCAGGTGCCGAGCGCCTCGTCGCACGAGGGTTCCACATCGTGCACCGCCGAGCTAAGCCGGAACCGGCCCGGCGTCCGGGTCGTCACCAACGCGACGACGAACCCGCTCAGTGAGACGCCGGCCGCGACCACGAGGCCGGTGGAGAAGCCGGTGGTCAGAGCGTGGTTGAGCACGCTCACCGGCACGCTTCCGGCCCCCGCGCCGCCCGCTGCCGCGCCGCCCGCCGCCCCTGCCGCAGCCGTCAGCTGATTGGTCACGCTGTGCGCGACGGAGGTCCAGGCGATCGTACCGATTGCCGCCAGGCCTATGGCGCCGCCGATCTGCTGACCGGTGTTCAGCAGGCCGGATGCGGCGCCAGTCTCGTTTGGCGGCACGTGCGAGACCACCATCAACGTGAGTGGCACGAACATCAGGCCCAAGCCGATGCTCACCACTATCGCGGGCGCCAGCATGGTGGTCCAGTAGCTGCCGGTCTCACTCAGTTGCGAGAGCCAGAGAAAGCCCAGGCCGCTGAGCAGAGGCCCTGCCAGGAGCAGCGGTCGCACGCCGATGCGCGTCAACAGCACCCTCGCCACGATGATGTTGACGGCGATGAGCGTGATCGGGAACGGCAACCACGCCACCCCCGCCTTGACGGCGCTGTAGCCCCAGACGGTCTGGATGTAGAGGGTCAGGAAGAAGAACACCGCGAACAATGAGGTGCCGAGCAAGAGCATCATGAGGTAAGCGCCCGAGCGGCGGCGCGACGAGAGCAGGTGAAGCGGCAACTCTGCGTGCTTGCTGCGGCGCTCGATGAAGATGAACGCCACGAGCAGGACCGCCGACGCCGCCAGCGCGCCGATCGTCACTGGGCTTCCCCAGTGCGAGACGCCGTCCTGGCCGGCGGCTGCATGCGTCAGCCCGTACACCAGCAATGCCAGGCCGGCCGAGCTCGTGATGACGCCGGGGATGTCGAGCCGGCTGCGCAACCGGGCCGTCTTCACGAGGGCGAACGGCGCGAGACCCGCCACCAGCAGGCCGATCGGCGCATTGACGAAGAAAACCCAGCGCCACGAGACGTAGGTCGTCAGGATGCCGCCGAGCAGCAGGCCGATGGCGCCGCCGGCGCCGGCCATGCCGGCCCACACGCCAAGCGCCCGGTTGCGCGGCACGCCCGCGGGGAACGTCGTGGCGATGAGCGCGAGAGCGGTCGGCGCAGCCAGTGCAGCGCCGGCGCCCTGAACGGCGCGCGCCGAGAGCAACCACCACTCGGACGTCGCGAAGCCGCCGACGAGAGACGCGACCGAGAAGATGAGCACGCCGGTCATGAAGACCCTGCGGCGGCCGTAGAGGTCGCCCAGGCGGCCGCCGAGCAGCAGCAGGCTGCCAAAGGCCAGCGAATACGCGGTGACGATCCACTCAAGACCGGCGCCGCTGAAGCCGAGCGAGCGCTGCATCTGTGGCAGCGCCACGTTCACGATTGTGGCGTCGAGAACGATCATGAGCTGGGCGGCGGCGATCACGACAAGCGCTAGGCCGAGGTGACGGGGCACGTGCGCCCCGTTCTCGGGCGGGCCGGCCCGCCGCAACAACGATTCCGTTTCCATGGGGTGTCTCCTGTGAAGTGAAGGTGGTCCGAAGAGGACCGTTTTAGCCCACATTCCTCACCGGGTGATCGCTAAACCTCAATCAGGCCGGCGCACATCGACGACCTGCCGTTCTAGAATGCTGATCGTAGGCGCCGAGCCCGGCACGATGTTCAAGCCGTCGGATTGGGACACGGAGCCGCTGCCGGGCTGAGAAGAGCGGCGCGCGTTCAGCCTTCGGCCGGCGCGCCCTCAATCATCGGCCGGCGGCGTCGCCAGCGTGTGCGCCAGCTCGCGATACCGCTCGTGGACGCCGGCGCCCGTCTCTTCCTCCTCGATGCGCTCGAACTCGGCGGCGATCATCTCCTGCTCCTGGTCGCTCAGGATGCGCTCGGCAAGCGGGAAGAGCACCTGGTTTTCCTTGTTGATGTGCAGCCGTAGCAGGTGGGCGTACAGCGCAAGGTTCCCGGCGACGGCGGTCCGTGCTGCCTCACTCTCGTCGACGTCCGGCAGGGCCGCGTCGATAGCGCGGATCGCCTCACGCCCGGCCTCGTGCTCGCTCAGCATCACGCTGACGGGACCGCCCGCGGCGGCGTCCCGTTCCTCAAGCGTCGGGAACAACACGCGCTCTTCTTTGGAGTGATGGCAACCGTCGGTGAAGTTCTGGGCGAAATCGACCATCTGGGCGACCCGTTCCCGGTGAACGCGGCCGGTCTTCCCGATGTCGGCGACTTCACGCTCTATCGCCTCAACCACCATCAGAACGAGCTCGTGATCCTGCCGAAGCTGCTCTGTGGGCGTGTCGGTCATCGGTTCTCCTCTCGGGTCGCAGGACGCCGATGGACGTGCCTGTACTTCGTGATGTACCCGCAAAGCGAGAACGACGCTGTTGGGCGGGGGCAAGGGGCGGAGGAGCGGCCTGCGGCCGCTCCTCCGCCCCTCCGCCGTCATGCGCTTGCGCAGCTCACGCCGCCTGGCCCACCTTAATGTCCGGCGCCGGCACGCCGAGCTGCCGCATCAGCTTCGTCACGTCCCAGACGTGCCAGAGGTCGACCACGCGCCCATTCTTGTAGCGGAAGAAGTGCATGTGCGGCACGGCGATCTGCTTGCCGGTAGGCGGGAGCGCCGCCAGCGGGCCGATCATGAAGCGGCCCCGGTGCGTGCCCGTCATCGTCGATCGCGTCGCCACGATGTCGCCCTCGGCGAGCACCTCGTGCACCTCGAAGCGCAGGTCGGGGAAGGCCTCGCGCATCGCGGTGATGACCTCCTTGAGGTGGACGACGAAGTCGGTGCCCAGCGGCTCCTGGTGGTCCGTTCCCGTGGAATCGATAACCTCGTCCACGTAGGCGAGGTCGCCCTGGTTGAACATGCGCTCGAAGCCTTCGAGCGTCTTTGCCTTCAGCTCTTCTGCCGACATGACGGCCACCTCCTCGATCACTCCGGCGGAAACGCGGCGGCTCGCCGAAAGTGGAATTGTATTCCATTCGATAGAATGATACTCTACCCATATGGCTGCAACGAAAACCCGTCGCCAGATCGCCGCCGAGGAAACGCAGCGCGCCATCGTCGAGGCGGCGCACACGC
This sequence comes from Thermoleophilia bacterium, assembly GCA_017882325.1. Lineage (GTDB taxonomy): Bacteria > Actinomycetota > Thermoleophilia > UBA2241 > UBA2241 > CAIXSE01. The sequence continues at coordinate 1,221 of JADGPQ010000215.1, read as the reverse complement.
TCTTCCTCGAGCGCGGTTACCACGCCACCTCGATCGGCGTGGTCGCCGCCCAAGCCGGCGTAGCCGTGCAGACCATCTACAACTCGGTCGGCTCCAAGCGCGACCTGCTCTCGCGCGTGCTCGACCACGCCGCCGCGGGCGAGCGCGCGCCCACGCCCGTGCCCACGTTCATGCGCGACCAGGCTGAGCACGAGCCCGACCCGCGGCGCATCATCGACCAGTTGGTCGAGTTCTGGCGCGGCGGCCTGAAGCGTACGGCGCCCGTGTTCCTCGTGATCCGCCAGGCGGCCGCGCTCGACCCCGAGGTGGCCGCGCTCGAGCGGCAGCGCGCGGAGCAGCGGCTGCGCAACTACGGTCTCGCCGCGCGCATCCTCGCCGAGCGTGGCGCGCTGCGCGAGGACCTCACGCCCGACGACGCGGCCGCCGTCATCTTCACCCTCGGTCATCCCGACCAGTACCGTTTCTTGGTGAACGAGCAGGGTTGGCCGGTGGATCGCTGGGCCGAGTGGGTGCGGAGCGCGCTGGTCGCAGCGCTGCTCACGCCTGGTTGAGCCGCCACGCTGCGCTGCAGGCGAGCTCGGAAGCCGCGCCGACGTCGATGCGCACCTCGATTGCCGCCGAATGCTCCAGCCTCAAGGTTCGAGCAGCGCGTCCACCTCGGCGAGATCCTCATTGGTCAGCGGCCAGGCGCCGACCGCGCTCGCGTTCGCCCGCATCTGTTCGGGTGACGTCGCGCCGGCGATCACCGAGGCGACCGAATCGTGGGCGGCGAGCCAGGACATCGCAAGCTCGAGAAGCGTGTGGCCATGCGCCTCCGCATACTCGGCGAGGCGCTCGACGACCGCGAGCTTTTCGGCGGGGACGACCTTCTCGGCCGGCCGGCCGTCGCCGCCGAGCCGCGTTCCGCTCGGCGTGGGGCGGCCCCTTCGGTACTTGCCCGTGAGAAGTCCCGAGGCGAGCGGGAAGTACGGGACGAACGACAGGCCGAGGCGCTCGCACGCGGCCAGAACGCCGCGCTCGGGCTCACGCTCCAGCAGGCTGAACTCGTTCTCGACGGCGGCGAAGCCGCGCAGCCCTCGCTCGGCGGCCGCTGTCGCCGCCTCGTCCAGCTGCGCGGCCGTGAAGTTGGAGCAGGCGATCTCGCGCACCGTGCCCTGCTCGAGCATCCGATTCATGAGCTCGAGCGTCTCGGCGACCGGCGTCGTAGGATCAGGCTTGTGG
>JADGPQ010000053.1 GCA_017882325.1 Thermoleophilia bacterium | reverse complement strand
ACGGCGATTGCCAGGTCTGCGGCCGGTCCGCCGACTGCGAGCTCCGCACGCTGGCTCTCGATCTCGGTATCGGCGAGCTGCGCTACCAGGGCGAGAAGACCTTCAAGATGATCGACGACAGCACTCCGGCGCTGATCCGCGACACCGGCAAGTGCATCTCCTGCCGCCGCTGCGTCACGGTGTGCAACGAGATCCAGCAAGTGGGCGGCCTGTTCGCTCAGGGCCGTGGTTTCGCCACCCTCATCGGTCCGGCCTTCTCGCAGAACCTCAGCGACGTCGTCTGCGTGCAGTGCGGCCAGTGCGCCGCCGTGTGCCCTGTGGGCGCCATCCAGGAGCGTAATCAGATCGACGATGTCTGGGACGCGCTCGAGGATCCCACCAAGACCGTGATCGTGCAGACCGCGCCGGCCATCCGCGCGGCGCTCGGCGAATGCTTCGAGTATCCGGCCGGCACCCTGGTGACCGGCAAGATGGTCGCCGCCCTTCGCCGCCTGGGCTTCGACGCGGTGTTCGACACAGACTTCACCGCCGACCTCACGATCATGGAGGAAGGTACCGAGCTTCTCGGACGCCTCAAGAAAGCCCTCGTGGACGGCGAGCCGGTGGCTCTGCCGCAGTTCTCCAGCTGCTCCCCGGGCTGGATCAACTATATGGAGCACTTCAACCCCGAGATGCTCGATAATCTCTCGACCTGCAAGTCACCACAGCAGATGTTCGGGGCGATCGCCAAGACCTACTACGCGGAGAAGATCGGCGTGAAACCGGAGGACATGGTCGTCGTCTCGGTCATGCCCTGCACCGCCAAGAAGTTCGAGGCGGCGCGCTCGGAGATGAACGACAGCGGGGTGCAGGACGTCGACATCGTGCTCACCACGCGTGAGCTCGGCGCCCTGATCACCCAGGCCGGCATCGACTTCCGCGGCCTGGCCGACGAGGAGATGGACGCACCGTTGGGCATCAGCACCGGCGCCGCCGACATCTTCGCCAATACCGGCGGCGTCATGGAGGCGGCCCTGCGCACGGCGTGGGAGATCGTCACCGAGACATCCTTCCCCTTCCCCAACCTGCACGTCGAGCCCATCGAAGGCCTCGAAGGGGTGAAGGTCGCGACTGTCAAGGTCGAGGGCGCCAAGGGCGACTGGGAGTTCCTCGAGGGCGCCGACCTCAAAGTGGCCGTGGCCCACGGCCTGGGCAACGCGCAGAAGGTCATCGACCAGGTCAAGAACGGCGAGGCCGAGTACCACTTCGTCGAGGTCATGACCTGCCCCGGCGGGTGCATCGGCGGCGGCGGCCAGCCGCGCTTCACGACCAACGAGGTGCGCAAGGCTCGCATCGCCGCCATCTACCGCGAGGACGAGGGTCGCGAGATCCGCAAGTCGCACGAGAATCCGGCGGTGCGCGCCCTGTACGAGGAGTACCTCGGGGCGCCGTGCGGCGAGATCTCTCACGACCTCCTCCACACGCACTACTTCGAGCACGACCGCGTCTGACACGCGGACCCGATCGACCGGGGCGGGGCGCCCTGCGAGCGCCCCGCCCCGAGCAGCTATACTGAAGGCACACCATGACCGGTGAACAGGCAGTCATACTGATCGTCGACGACGACTACGACTTCCTCGAGATCAACCGCTTCATCCTCGAGGGAGCGGGCTACGGCGTGGTCACGGCCACCAACCCCGCCGAAGCGCAGCAGCGCATCGCCGAACAGGCCCCCGACCTGGTGATCACCGACCTAATGATGACCAGCGTCGACGCCGGCTTTGCCTTCGCGGCGCAGCTCAAGGCCGACCCGCGCACCGCCGGCCTGCCGATCATCATCTCCACGTCGGTCAGCAGCCAGCTGGGCCTCAACTTCCGTCCCGACACAGATGCCGACCTCGCCAAGATGCACGTCGACGCCTATTTCGACAAGCCCATCGACGCCCAGGCGCTCCTGGCCAAGGTCAAGGAGCTCCTCGAGCGCGGCGGCTGACGTGGCCGCCGGTCCGCCCATGAACGACGACCGCGTCGCCCACCAGCAGCTCGTCACGACCATCCGCGAGAAGTGCCGCACGTGCTACACGTGCGTGCGCGAGTGCCCCGCCAAAGCCATTCAGATCCTCGACGGCCAGGCGAGCGTCATCCAGACGCGCTGCATCGGCTGCGGCAACTGCGTCACGGTCTGCAGCCAGAACGCCAAGCAGGTCCTCAGCGGTATCGAGGACACTGAACGCGTTCTCGCCGGCCCCGCGCCGGTGGCCGCGATCGTCGCCCCAAGCTACCCGGCGGAATTCGCCGAAGGCGAGACCTCGGCCCTGGTCGCGGCCCTTCGCGAGCTCGGCTTCGCTTACGTCCACGAGGTCGGCTTCGGCGCGGACCTGGTGGCCGCGGAATACGCGCGGCTCCTCGAGCACGACCCCAGACGCTACGTGGCCACGACCTGCCCGGCCGTGGTCAGTTACACGCGCAAGTACCACCCGGACCTGCTCGACCGGCTGGCGCCCATCGTCTCGCCCATGCTCGCCATCGCCCGCGTCCTTCACGCCAGGTACGGACCCGACGTCAAGGTCGCCTTCATCGGTCCCTGCATCGCCAAGAAGGGTGAGGCCCGGTACGAGCAGTTCGAAGGCGAGGTCGACGCCGCACTCACGTACGTCGAGCTGCGCGCCCTGTTCGCGGCCCGAGGCATCACGCTGGCCGAGGTGTCCACGGCCGACGACGACTTCGACCCGCCGCACAGCAGCCTCGGCGCCCTCTTCCCCATCACGCGCGGCATGCTGCAGGCGGCCGACCTCGACGAGGACCTGCTCAGCGGCGACATCGTGACCGCCGACGGACGCCACAACCTGGCCGACGCGATCACCGACTTCGAGCACGGAGAGACCGACGCGCGCCTCCTCGACATCCTCTGCTGCGAAGGCTGCATCATGGGCGCCGGCTTCAGCTGCGAGGAGCCGGTGTTCAAGCGGCGCGCGGACGTCAGCCGCGAGACGCGCTCGCGCCGCGCCTTCTTCGACCAGGCGACCTGGGACGCGGCCGTCGCCGAGTACCGCGACACCGACCTGTCGCGCAGCTTCGCGCCCTTCGACCAGCGCTTCGACGACATGCCGGCCCCGGAGGAGCTGCGCGAGATCCTGGCGCGCATGAACAAGGATTCGCCTGAGGACGAGCTGGACTGCGGCGCCTGCGGCTACGAGAGCTGCCGCGACCACGCGGTGGCCATCTGGCAAGGCCTTGCGGAAGTCGAGATGTGCCTGCCCTACGCCGTCGAGGAGCTGCGCAAGACGGTCGACGAGCTGCAGGAGTCCAACGACTCGCTCGAGACCACCAAAGAGGCCCTGGTCAAGAGCGAGAAGCTCGCCAGCATGGGTCAGCTCGCCGCCGGCATCGCGCACGAGGTCAACAACCCCCTCGGCATCCTCCTTCTGCACGCCAATCTGCTGCTCGAGGACTGCGAAGACGACGCGGCCGTGGCCGACGATGTCAAGCTGATCGTCGATCAGGCGAACCGCTGCAAGAAGATCATCTCCGGGCTGCTGAACTTCGCCCGCCAGAGCCGCGTCGTGCGGCAGCCCACCGACCTGCCTGCCCTCGTCCAGGAGGTGCTGCGCACCATCCCCGTCGACGAGGGCGTGGCGATCACCGTCGACGACCGCCTCACCGACCCCATGGCCGAGCTCGACGCCGACCAGATCGTGCAGGTGCTCACCAACCTGCTCACCAACGCCCAGCACGCGTTGCCCGACGGCGGTCGTGTCCTCGTCACGCTTGACGGCACCGAGGAGACCGTGATCGTCATGGTCTCCGACAACGGCACCGGCATCGCCAAGGAGCACCTCGACAAGCTCTTCAGCCCGTTCTTCACCACCAAGCAGGTGGGCAAGGGCACCGGCCTCGGGCTCGCGGTGACGCACGGGATCGTCAAGATGCACCGCGGCCAGATCACGGTGGAATCCAACGCGGACCCATCAAAGGGCCCCACCGAGACGACCTTCACCATCGTCCTGCCGCGCTACGAATCCGAGCTCAACGCGCCGGCCAGCCTGCAAGAGATCATGGGAAGCTGAGCGATGATCTCCGACGCGGCGCCGCGCGAGACGCTCATGGACCCGCAGCAGGTCACGCTGCAGGTCGTGATGGTGGACGACGAGGAGGCGCTCTGCCAAGGCGTGCGTCGCATCATCGAGCGCTACAAGGTGCACGTCGCCGACGTGCTCGTGGACGCCGCCTACACGTTCCGCTACTTCACCAGCGGCGAAGACTTTCTCGTCCACCTCAGCGAGGGCGGCGAGGTCGACCTGCTGCTACTCGACCTCAAGCTCCCGGGCGTCGGCGGTATGGACGTCCTCGATGCGCTCAGCAGCCAGGGCCGTGAGGTCCTCACCATCATGATCACGGCCTATGCCACCTTCGAGACGGCCGTCAAGGCGACCAAGCTCGGCGCCTACGACTTCCTCGCCAAGCCCTTCACCCCCGACGAGCTGCGCTACGCGCTGCGCAAGGCCACGAGCCAGCTGATCCTCAGCAAGCAGGCACGCAAGCTCGCCGAAGAGAAGCGCCAGGTGCGCTTCAACTTCATCTCGGTGCTGGCTCACGAGCTCAAGGCGCCGCTCAACGCGGTCGAGGGATACCTCAACATCCTGCGGACCACCGAGGAAGACCAGAACCTCCAGATGGTCGAGCGCAGCATCGTGCGCGTGGACGGCATGAAGAAGCTCATCGGCGATCTGCTGGACCTGACGCGTATCGAGTCCGGCCAGCGCGAGCGCGTCATCAAGCGGCTCGACCTCGCCGAGCTCGCGCGCGCGTCGATGGAGCTTTTGGCCGTCGACGCCGAGCGCCGCGGCATCGGCATGGAGGTCGACGCGGACGAGGGCATCGAGCTGTTCGCCGACGCCGGCGAGGCGGAGATCGTCTTCAACAACCTCGTCTCAAACGCGGTCAAGTACAACCGCGACGGCGGCAAGGTCACCATCGGGATCCGGCGCAAGGGCGACGCCGTGCGCATCGCCGTCAGCGACACCGGCATCGGGCTGCGCCCTGAAGAGGCCGGCAAGCTCTTCCATGAGTTCACGCGCATCAAGAACGAGCACACCGTCAAGATCCTCGGCAGCGGCCTCGGGCTCTCGACCGTGCGCAAGATCGCCAACATGTACGACGGCGAGGCCACGGTGAAGAGCGAGCCCGGCGTGGGTAGCACCTTCACCGTCTCCCTGCACGACGCGCCCGCAGCTGGCGGCGGCGAAGCCGCGCCGGCCGCCGCTTCCGCGCCAATAGCCTAGGCTGTCCTGTTCGTGACGTCTTGCACAAGCGCGAGAAATGCGTTAGAAACGACCGAAAGCTGAGGCCGACTCGAAATGGATCCAGTGGAGCAAGTGGCCGGCACCGCACGTTCATCCCCTCACGTGTCACCGCCCTGCCCGGCGCCTGCCGGCAGACCACGGCGGCGCCGCAGGAGTGACCGCGGTCTGACCACTTTGGCGCACCACCCGGTGACGCCATGGGGAACGGCAAGCGACAGAGGGAGTGCGTGGTGCCCAAGATCCTGATCGTTGACGACGACCCTGACATCGTCGAAGCCGGCCGCCTGGTCCTCGAACGCGAGGGCTACGAGGTGGAGGGCGCGCCGAACCGCGCCGACGGCATGAAGAGGCTCGAGGAGGGCAAGCCCGACCTGCTCATCCTCGACGTGATGATGGAGGAGCCCGACGACGGCCTGCGCATGGCCCGCGAGATCCGCAAGGCCGGTCACGCCCTGCCCATCATCATGCTCACAAGCGTCAACGCCGCCATGGGCCTGAACATCGACAAGGACGAAGAGATGGTCCCCGTCGACGAGTTCCAGTCCAAGCCCGTCGATCCACAGACGCTGATCGCCAAGGTCAAGAAGCTGCTCGCGTAAGGAAGGACGCCGATGCTCGTCACACAACAGGAGAAGCTCCGCGCCGACGTCACGGCCCTGGTCGACAGACTGGGTCCGGGCCGGAGCTCGCTCATACCGATCCTGCAAGATGTCAAGAGACGCCATCACGGCGTCGACAGCGATGCCATGCAGATCGTCGCCGACCTGCTGGATATCCACCCGGTGGAGGTCTACAGCGTCGCGACCTTCTACGCCTTTCTTAATCCCGCCGCGCAGGGCGAGTTCGTCGTGCGCCTCTGCCGCACCGTGTCGTGCGAGCTGGCGGGCAAGGACGCCATCGCCCGCCAGCTCGAGACCGAGCTCGGCATCGCCTTCGGCGAGACCGGCGAGGACGGCCGCTTCACCCTCGAGTGGGCCAACTGCATGGGCATGTGCGACCAGGGCCCGGCCCTGCTCGTCAACGACCGCGTGTACACACGGGTCACGCCCGAGAGGGTGCGCGAGATCGCGGCCGAGTGCCGCGCCGCGTACAGCGGCCACGCGGCCGAGCGCAAGGAGGGGTACCTCGTATGAGCATCCAGACGCAGGGCAACACCCTCACCTTCGCCTCTATCGACGGCGACGCCGGCCTCAAGGCGGCTCTCGCCATGAAGCGCGCCGACATCATCGACACCGTCGCCGACTCCGGCATGAAGGGCCGCGGCGGGGCCGGCTTTCCGACCGGCATGAAGTGGAACTTCGCCGGCGCGGAGAAGGGCGACAAGAAGTACATCATCTGCAACGCCGACGAGGGCGAGCCGGGCACGTTCAAGGACCGCGTCATCCTCACCGAGTTCGCCGACCTCGTGTTCGCCGGCATGACGATCGCCGGCCGCGCCATCGGCGCGAGTCAGGGCATCGTCTACCTGCGCGGCGAGTACACGTACCTGCGTTCGCCGCTCAACGCGGTGATCAAGAAGCGCCGCGCCGCCGGACTGCTGGGCGAGGACGTCTGCGGCGTCAAGGGCTTCGACTTCGACATCATCGTCGCCCTCGGCGCCGGCGCCTACATCTGCGGCGAGGAGACGGCCCTCATCGAGTCTCTCGAGGGCTTTCGCGGCGAGCCGCGCAACCGGCCGCCGTTCCCCGTGGTCGCCGGGTACCGCTACGCACCGACCGTCGTCAACAACGTCGAGACGCTGGCTTCGGCGGCCTGCATCTTCGTCAAGGGCGTGGACTGGTTCAAGAGCTTCGGCACCGATCGCTCGACGGGCTTCAAGCTGTTCAGCATCAGCGGCGACTGCGCCAAACCGGGCGTCTACGAGTTCCCCTTCGGCATCACGGTCGCCGACCTGCTCAAAGAAGTCGGCGGCGGCGACGCCAAGGCCGTGCAGATCGGCGGCGCTTCGGGCACCTGCGTGCCGCGCGCTCAGTTCACCCGCCAGATGGCCTTCGAAGACATCCCCACGGGCGGCTCGGTCGTGGTGTTCGGGCCGCAGCGCGACATGCTGGCGGTGGCCGAGAACTTCCTGGAGTTCTTCGTGGACGAGTCGTGTGGTCAATGCACGCCCTGCCGCATCGGCAACACCAAGATGCTCGAGGCCGCCGAACAGCTGAAAGAGGGGACCTGCTCGGCCGAGTACGTCGCCGAGCTGCGCGAGCTGAGCGGCACCATGCAGGTCGCCTCCAAGTGCGGCCTGGGGCAGACCAGCTCGAACGCCTTCATGTCCATCCTGGAGCATTTCGGCGACGAGATCATGAGCCGCCCCGTTCAGGCCGAGACCGCGAGGACCCCAGCATGATTGACACCTCCAGAAACGAAGAGAAGGCCCCGCGCATCCCGCCCAGCCAGATCGGGAGCACCGTGCCCGTCTCCGACAACCCCGAGGCCATCGGTGCACTGGTGGCCGTCACCATCGACGGCATCGAGACCAGGGTGCCGTTCGGCATGACGATCCTCGAAGCCGCCAAGACCGTGGGCGTCGACATCCCGACGCTCTGCAACCACCCCGACCTCAAGGTCGCCGGCGTGTGCCGCATGTGCGTCGTGGACATCGAAGGGCAGCGCACGCTGCAGGCGGCCTGCGTCTACCCCGTCACCAACTCGCTGACCGTGAGCACGCACACGCGCAAAGTGCGCAAGGCGCGCCGCCACGTGCTCGAGCTGCTGCTCAGCGAGCACTACGGCGAGTGCTACAGCTGCGTGCGCAACGGCAACTGCGAGCTGCAGTCGCTGGCCGAGGAGTACGGCATCACTTCCTTCACCTTCGGCCATCCCCAGGAGTCGCAGTTCGAGCCCGACTTCTCGAGCTACTCCGTGATGCGCGACATGGACAAGTGCGTCCGCTGCCGGCGCTGCGTGCGCACCTGCATCGACCTTCAGGAGGTCGGCGTTCTCGAGGCGATCAACCGCAGCGACGACACGGTCATCGCCACCTTCGAGGACCTGCCACTGGGCGAGGTCGTCTGCATCAACTGCGGACAGTGTGTCAACCGCTGCCCCACCGGCGCCCTGTACGCCAAGGACGAGACCGACGCCGTGTGGGCGGCCATCGACGACCCGACCAAGCACGTCGTCATTCAGACCGCACCCGCGCCGCGATCGGCCATGGGCGAGCTCTTCGGCCTCGAGCCCGGCACGGCAGTGACCTTCGAGATGAACACCGCTCTTCGCCGGGCCGGCTTCGACAGCGTGTTCGACACCAATTTCAGCGCCGACCTCACGATCATCGAGGAGGGCACCGAGCTCGTCCAGCGGCTTTACGGCGCGCTCGTCGCCGGCGACAAGGACGTCGCATTGCCGCAGTTCACGAGCTGCTCGCCGGGCTGGGTCAAGTACCTCGAGCACTTCTACCCCGAGTACCTGCCCAACGCCTCGTCGGCCAAGAGCCCGCAGCAGATGTTCGGCGCCCTCATCAAGACCTACTACGCGGAGAAGCTCGGGCTCGATCCGGCGAACATCGTGAGCTGCGCGCTCATGCCCTGCTCGGCCAAGAAGTTCGAGTGCAACCGGCCGGAGATGCACGATTCCGGCTTCAAGGACGTCGACTTCGGGCTCACGACGCGCGAGCTCGGCAAGATGTTCAAGGAGGCCGGCCTGCACGTGCCGAGCCTGCCCAAGAGCGACTTCGATGATCCCTTCGGCACTGCGACCGGCTCCGGCGTGATCTTCGGCGCTACGGGCGGCGTCATGGAAAGCGCCCTTCGCACGGTCATCGAGCTGGTCACCGGCGAGAAGGTCGAGAGCATCTACGAGCACGGCGACATCATCCCGGTGCGCGGCTTCGAGGGCGTGCGCTACGCCGAGATCACGATCTCCAAGGTCGGCCCGGTGCCCGAGATCCTGGCGCACCTGGTGCCGGATTGGGAATGGCTCAACGGCGTCACCGTCAAGGTCGCGGTGGCCCACGGCACCGCCAACGCCAAGAAAGTCATGGACGATATCAAGGCCGGCGGCAAGTTCAGCGAGTGCCATTTCATCGAGTTCATGGCATGTCCGGGCGGCTGCCTGGGCGGCGGCGGCCAGCCGATCCCGACCACACCCGAGATCAGGGCCGCGCGCGCCAGGGCCATCTACAGCGAAGACAAGGCCTACGACGTGCGTAAGTCCTACGAGAACCCGGCGGTCGCACGGACCTACGCGGACTTCCTCACCGACGGCCCCTGCGGGCACAAGAGCCACGAGCTCCTGCACACCACGTACACGGCGCGCGGCAAGTACATCCCGCAGAAGTAGCGCAGACGGGCTTGGACTCGGCGGCGGGGCGCCCTGCGAGCGCCCCGCCGCCGCTTGGCTTACACTGTCTGCACGTAGCAAAAGTCGCGAGGCGCGCCCGCGCCCGCCAGCGGAACGAGATGCATGGGCAAACGCGTAGACCAGACTTCACCGCCGACGACCGCGCACTTCGTCGACCCGTTTCGTGACGCTCAGGCCCTCACGCCGATCACCGGCGAAGAGCGTACGATCCTGCGCACTGTCAACCAGAAGATCGCGGCGCGACCTTCCCTGCGTGCCATCGTCGACTACCTGTTCGAGAACACTCAGGCCCTCATCCCATGCGACCGCATCGGCCTGGCCTTCGTGGACGAGCGCGGGGAGCGCGTCACCAGTTACTACAACCGCGCCAACTACGAGCGCCTCGCCATCGACAAGGACTATTCCGAGGCGCTGCAGCAGACCTCGCTGAGCGAGGTGCTGGCCACGGGCCAGCCGCGCATCATCGGCAACCTCGAGCTCTACCTCGAGGCGCGCCCGCGCAGCCGCTCGACCAGACGGCTCGTACAGGAGGGCGTGCGTTCCAACCTCACCTGCCCGCTGAGCGTCGAGGGCCGCGTCGTCGGCTTCATCTTCCGCAGCTCGCGGCGCACCTACACGTACCGGACAAGGCACATCGAGCTGCAGATGGCGATCACCGAACGGCTCAGCCAGGCTGTCGAGAAGGCGTGGCGCATCGAGCAGCTTGAAGAGCTCAACCACGCCTACACGCAGATGCTGGGCTTCGTCAGCCACGAGCTCAAGAGCCCGGTGGCGTCGATGGTCACCGACGCCCATCTCCTCTCACAGGGCTACCTGGGCGATGTGAGCGAGCCCCAACAGGCCAAGCTCGAGGGCATCGTCCGTAAGGGCACGTACCTTCTCGGACTCGTGAACGAGTACCTCGACCTCGCGCGCGTGGAAGGTGGCGAGCTGCAGACCGACCTGCGCTCCCGCGTGAACGTCAACGAAGACGTGGTCGAAGCGGCCGTCGATCTCGTGCGCCCCCAGATCGACGCTCACGGGGTCAGCCTCGTCACCGAACTGCCGGCGGATCCGGTCCCGCTGGTCTGCTGTGACGCGACGCTGCTTCGCATCGTCCTCGTCAACCTTCTCGACAACGCCGTGAAGTACGGCAACGAGGGCGGCGAGATCCGCCTGCGCGCCGAGCTCGTGCCTGCCCGGCGCGGCAGCTCGGCGAAACTCAAGGTGAGCGTGTGGAATGAAGGGCCGGGCTTCAACCCGGCCGAGAAGAACAAGCTCTTCCGGCGCTTCTCGCGCCTGGACGACCCTGCCCTCAAGACACGCCGCGGCACGGGCGTCGGCCTCTACAACGCGTGGCGCATCATCCAGCTCCACAAAGGTCGCATCACCGCCGAGTCCAAGCAGGGCGAGTGGGCGGAGTTCTGTTTCGATATACCCGCGACGCCGGACTGTGCGGTGCCGCCGGCTGCTGAACAAGGGAGTGTCTCATGACGGCAGGAGTGGTAGACAAGGGCACCTTCATCGACGAACCGGCGATCGACGAAGCCCTGCGCGCGGCCACCACCAAAGACGCCGGCCGCGTGCGCGAGATCCTCGCCAAGGCCCGGGAGCTCAACGGCCTGGAGATGGACGAGGTCGCCGTCCTCAGCTCGGTCAGCGATCCCGGGCTGCTCGGCGAGCTGTTCGACGCGGCGCAGGCCGTGAAGGACGCCATCTACGGCGCACGCCTCGTCCTGTTCGCCCCCCTCTACGTGTCAAATCTCTGCAACAACGACTGCCTGTATTGTGCCTTCCGCGTGAAGAACACCGAGCTCAAGCGGCGCGCCCTCACGCAGGCGGAGATCCGCCAGGAGGTCGAGCTGCTCGTCGACCAGGGCCACAAACGCGTCCTCCTCGTCGCCGGCGAGTCGTACCCCAAGCAGGGGTTCGGCTATGTGCTCGACTCGATCGCCACGATCTACGAGGTCAAACGCGGCAACGGCGAGATCCGCCGCGTCAACGTGAACGTGGCGCCGCTCGCCATCGATGAGTTCAAGGACCTGAAGGGCAGCGGCATCGGCACCTATCAGCTTTTCCAGGAGACCTACCACCGGCAGACCTACGCCAACGTGCACGTGAGCGGCAAGAAGAGGGACTACGACTGGCGCGTCTCCGCCATGCATCGCGCCATGGAGGCCGGCATCGACGACGTCGGCATCGGGGTTCTCTTCGGCCTCTTCGACTGGCGTTTCGAGGTGCTCGCCATCATGCAGCACGTGCGCGAGCTGGAGCGGGCCTACGGGGTCGGCCCGCACACCATCAGCATGCCGCGCCTCGAGCCGGCCATCGGCAGCGATGTCGCCCACGAGCCGCCATACCCGGTAGGCGACGTCGACTTCCGCAAGCTGGTCGCCATCCTTCGCCTGGCCGTGCCCTACACCGGCATGATCATGAGCACCCGCGAGACGCCCAACATCCGCCGGGAGACTTTTGCCCTCGGCGTCAGCCAGATCTCCGCCGGCAGCCGCACCAATCCCGGCGGCTACGCCGAGGACGAGAAGTTCGACACGGCGCAGTTCCAGCTCGGCGATCACCGCGCACTGGACGAGGTCGTCCGCGACGTGGCCGAGCTCGGCTACGTGCCCTCCTTCTGCACGGCCTGCTACCGGCTCGGGCGCACCGGGATGGACTTCATGGACCTCGCCAAGCCCGGCGACATCAAGCACCATTGCGACCCCAATGCCCTCGCGACCTTCCTCGAGTACCTGATCGACTACGGCAGCGACGAGACGCGCGCCGCGGGCGACGACCTCATCGCGCGCAAAGTGGGCGAGATGGACGAGGTGCGCCGGGCGCACACCGAGAAGATGCTCGACCAGGTCCGCGCCGGTGGGCGCGACGTGCTCTGCTGAGAGCAACACGCGACGGGGGAGGACTCCACATGAACGACGACCACATCATCCTGGGCATCCATATCACCGACCGCCTGAAGAACGCGGTGGAGGTACAGAAGGTCTTCACCGAGTACGGCTGCAACATCAAGACACGCATCGGTCTGCACGACGTGGACGCCCACGCGTGCTCGCCGAGCGGCGTGGTGCTCATCGAGTTCTTCGGCGCCGACGACGAGGCCGCGGCCATGATGGCCAAGCTCAACGAGGTCGAGGGCGTCCTCGTCCAGAAGATGGTCTTCGGCCACTGAGGATGTGCCCATGAACGATGACACACGCACGGAACGCGACCTGCTGGGCGAAGTGGCCGTGCCGGCGCAGAGCCTGCACGGCTTGCACACCGAGCGCGCCCTCGAGAACTTCCCACTCGCCGGCGAACCGGTGCACGGCGAGCTGGCCCGGGCCTTCGGTACGGTCAAACTCGCCTGCGCGCGCACCAACCGCACGCTCGGAGCCTGGGGCGACGACGACGCCAAGGCAGACGCCATCGAGCAAGCCTGCCGCGAGCTGGCCGACGGCCTCCTCGCGCCCGAGATCGTCGTCGACCGCCTGCAGGGCGGCGCCGGCACGAGCACCAACATGAACGTCAACGAGGTCATCGCCAACCGCGCCCTACAGATCCTCGGCGAGCCGCTGGGCACCTACTCGCGCGTCTCACCGCTGGACGACATCAACCTGCACCAGAGCACCAACGACACCTTCCCCACGGCGCTGCGGCTGGCCGCCATCAGCCTGCTCCACAAGCTCGAGGAGCAGGTCGTGGCGCTTCAGGAGGCCTTCCAGGCCAAGGAACAGGAGTTCGCCCACGTGGTCAAGGTGGGCCGCACCGAGTACCAGGACGCGGTGCTCACCACGCTGGGCCGCGAGATGGGCGCCTACGCCGAGGCGCTGGGCCGCGACCGCTGGCGCATCTACAAGTGCGAGGAGCGCCTGCGCGTGGTGAACCTCGGAGGCACGGCCATCGGCACCGGCTTCGCCGCCCCGCGGCAGTACATCTTCCGCATCGTCGACACGCTTCGCGAGCTCACCGGCATCGGCTTCGCGCGGGCCGAAAACCTCGTGGAGGCGACGCAGAACGCCGACGTGTTCGTCGAGGTCTCCGGCATGCTCAAGGTGCACGCCATGAACCTGCTCAAGATCTGCGGCGACCTTCGCCTGCTGAGTTCGGGGCCGGACGCCGGATTCGGCGAGATCCGCCTGCCACAGCGACAGGCCGGCTCGAGCATCATGCCCGGCAAGGTCAACCCCGTGATCCCGGAGGCCGTGAGCCAGGTAGCGCTGCTCATCGTGGGCTACGACGCGAGCACCGCCGCCGCCGCCGGGCTCGGCAGCCTCGAGCTCAACGCCTTCTTCCCGCTCATCGCCGGCTGCCTGCTGCAGAGCCTCACCTACCTGGCGCATGGCTGCGAGGTCCTGCGGCGCCTCTGCGTGGAGGGCATCGAGGCCGACGAGGAGCGCTGCGCGGCGCTCGTGCAGGCCTCCAGCACCGCCGCCACCGCCCTCGTCCCCGAGATCGGCTATGAGGCCGCCTGCGAGCTCGTCCAGTACGCCAAGGCGCACGGCACCACGATTCGCGACGCCGTCCTTACCAAGGGGCTGCTGACGGCCGCCCAGTACGACGAGCTGCTGACTCCCGAGGCGTTGTGCCGCCTCGGCCACACGAAGCAGCTCGGGCACCCGGTGGAAGACTAAAGGTGGGACTCACGGACGCCCCGCGCGGGATGCGGCTGCACATCGGTATCTTCGGACGCCGCAACGTGGGCAAGAGCAGTCTCCTGAACGCCATCACCCGCCAGGACGTGAGCATCGTCAGCGACTTCGCCGGCACCACCACCGACCCGGTGGAGAAACCGATGGAGCTGCTGCCGCTCGGTCCCGTGCTTTTCATCGACACCGCCGGCATCGACGACGTCGGCGTGCTCGGCGAGCTGCGCGCGAAGCGCACGACACAGGTGTTCGATCGCACTGACCTCGGGGTGCTCGTCACCGAGGCCGGCAGCTGGGGCGAGTACGAGGACGGCATCCTCGACGAGCTC
>JADGPQ010000214.1 GCA_017882325.1 Thermoleophilia bacterium | reverse complement strand
TGGGGTTGCAGGC
Organism: Thermoleophilia bacterium; assembly: GCA_017882325.1. Taxonomy (GTDB): domain Bacteria; phylum Actinomycetota; class Thermoleophilia; order UBA2241; family UBA2241; genus CAIXSE01. The sequence goes on along the minus strand of JADGPQ010000214.1, from coordinate 4,749 downwards.
GCCAAGGATCACGTGCGGGCGACCGTCGACACCGAGCTTCTCTTTCATCGTCTTCTTGACGTCGATCTCGGTAAGCACGCCGAAGCCCTCGGTCTTGAGGGCCTCGCGGACACGCGGCAGGACCGCGTCGTATGACTCGGTCAGGTCGCGTCCGACGCCGTACTCGACTGCCTGCATGGTGGACCTCCTGGAGCAACGGGGACGACGGCATATACCCATGGGGGTATAACCTTAGGCCTCCGCCCGACCACGTGCTCACGGCTACCATGCCCGTGAGCGCCGGCGGCCAATCCCGGACGACGAAGACGCTCGCGACCTCAGTCTCGCTCCTCGCGGACCGTTTCCGGTATGATTCTCGGTTCACGGCCGGCGTCGCTCGCGGTGGCGGCCGCAGTCGGCCTCGCCGGTGGCGACGGCCGCAGCCAGTCCCCGCGGAAAGGGCGTGGTGACCGTGAGAAGCGACGAGATCAAGCGCGGCGTGGCGCGCGCCCCGCACCGCTCGCTGCTGCGCGCGCTCGGTATCAGCGACGCCGAGATGGAGAAGCCGTTCATCGGCGTCGCCAACTCGTTCAGCGAAGTCGTACCCGGTCACATGCACCTGCGCAGCGTCGTCGAGGCCGTCAAGGCCGGCGTGCGCGGCGCCGGCGGCGTACCTCTCGAGTTCGGCGTCATGGGCATCTGCGACGGCATCGCCATGAACCATCTCGGCATGCACTACTCGCTGCCCAGCCGCGAGCTCATCGCCGATACCGTCGAGTCCATGACCATCGCCCACGCCTTCGACGCGCTGGTGCTGGTGCCGACCTGCGACAAGATCGTGCCGGGTATGCTCATGGCGGCGATGCGCCTCAACGTGCCCGCCATCATGGTCGGCGGCGGGCCCATGCTCGCCGGCCACCTGGAAGGCCGCACCATCGACCTCAACAGCGTGTTCGAGGCCGTGGGCCGCCACCAGGCGGGCGCCCTGGACGACGACGGCCTCAAGGCCGTCGAGTGTGGCGCCTGCCCCACCTGCGGCTCGTGCTCGGGCATGTTCACGGCCAACTCCATGAACTGCCTCGCCGAGGTCATCGGCATGGCACTGCCCGGCAACGGTACTATCCCGGCGCCGTATAGCGAGCGCTTGCGCTACGCGAAGGACAGCGGCGCCAAGGTCATGGACGTGCTGGCCGCCGACCTCAAGCCGCGCGACTTGCTCACTGAAGCCGCGGTCGGCAACGCCCTCGCGGCCGACGCCAGCCTGGGCTGCAGCACGAACACGGTGCTGCATCTCGCGGCGATCGCCACCGAGGCGGGACTTGAGTTCGACCTGCGGCGCGTCAATGAGGTGGCTGCGCGCGTGCCGCACGTCTGCAGGATGGCGCCGGCCGGCGCTCACCACATGGAAGACCTGTATCAGGCCGGCGGCGTCCAAGCCTTGATGAACCAGCTCATCGATGCCGGCCTGATGGACGGCTCCGCCCGTTCCGTGGCCGGCGGCACGGTCGCCGAGGCGGTGGCCGGCGCCCGGGTCGTCGACGACGACGTGATCCGGCCGCTCGACAAGGCGTACCACGCCACCGGCGGCCTCGCCGTGCTGTTTGGCAACCTTGCGCCCCTCGGCGCCGTCGTCAAGGAGGGCGCCGTGGCCGACGAGATGCTGCGGCACAGCGGCCCCGCACAGGTCTTCGAGAGCGAGAAGGATGCCGTGGCGGCTATCGCCGACGGCCGCATCCGCAGCGGCTCGGTGGTCGTGATCCGCGGCGAGGGCCCCAAGGGCGCCCCCGGGATGCCCGAGATGCTGAGCGCCACCTCGATGCTCGCCGGTCAGGGCCGCGACAAGGACGTGGCGCTCATCACCGACGGACGCTTCAGTGGCGCCACGCGCGGCGCCGCCATCGGCCACGTGGCGCCCGAGGCGCACGCCGGCGGCGTCATCGGCCTCGTTCATGAGGGCGACACCATCACTATCGACATCCCCGCACGCAGCCTCTTGCTCGACGTCGAAGAAGAGGAGATCGCGCGGCGCCGGGCGGGGCAGCCGCCCATCACGCCGCGCGAGGGCGTAACCGGCTACCTTGCCCGCTACGTCAAACTCGTCTCCGGCGCGGAGAAGGGAGCTGTCCTCCAATGACACCAGACAAGAGAATGAAGGGGTCGCAAGCCCTCGTGGCCGCCCTCGAGCACGAGGGCTGCGAGGTCATGTTCGGCTTTCCCGGCGGCGTCGCGATCCCGTTCTACGACGCCCTCTACGACGCCAAGAAGCTCCGTCACGTGCTGGTGCGCCACGAGCAGGGCGCGGCGCACGCCGCCGACGGCTACGCCCGAGCCACCGGCAAGGTGGGCGTCTGCACATCGACCAGCGGCCCCGGCGCCACCAACCTCGTCACCGGCATCGCCACCGCCTACCTCGACTCGTCGCCCTTGGTGGCCATCACCTGGCAGGTGCGCAGCGACCTCATCGGCACCGACGCCTTTCAGGAGGCCGACATCACCGGCATCACGCTGCCGATCGTCAAGCACTCCTACCTCGTGAAGAGCACGGCAGAGCTGCCGCAGGTCGTCCACGAGGCCTTTCACATCGCCTCCACGGGGCGTCCCGGCCCGGTGGTCATCGACGTCCCCGTCGACATCGCCCTGGGCGAGCTCGTCTACCACGACGCCGACACGCTCGACCTGCCCGGCTACCGGCCCACGTTCAAGGGCCATATCAAGCAGATCCGTGCCGCCGCCAAGGCGATCAACGAGGCCCAGCGGCCGGTGCTCTACCTCGGCGGGGGCGTCATCGCCTCCGAGGCCGCCCCCGAGATCCTGCGCCTGGCCGAGCTGCGCCGGCTGCCGGTCGTGACCACGCTCATGGGCCTCGGCGCCTTCCCCGAGACGCACGAGCTCTCCATGGGTATGCTCGGTATGCACGGCACCGTCACCGCCAACTACGCGGTGCACGAGTGCGACCTGCTCATCAACATCGGGGCGCGCTTCGACGACCGCGTGACCGGCAAGCTCAAAGCCTTCGCGCCACACGCCCGCATCATCCACGCCGACGTGGACCCGGCGGAGATCGGCAAGAACGTATCGCCCCTCATCCCCATCGTGGGCGACGCCAAGCACGTTGCCGCCGGGCTGATCAAGGAGCTCGAGGGCATGGAGTGGCCGGCCGAGCGCACCGCTGAGTGGCTGGCGCGCATCGCCGTCCGCAAGGACGAGTTCCCTCTCCACTACGAGGATCCCAAGGACGGCAAGCTGGCGCCGCAACTCGTGATCCAGGAGATCGACCGGATCACGGACCACGACGCCATCGTCTGCACCGACGTGGGCCAGCACCAGATGTGGGCGACGCAGTACTACACGTACAGGTATCCGCGGCAGTTCATCAGCTCCGGCGGTCTCGGCACGATGGGGTTCGGGCTGCCGGCGAGCATCGGCGCCAAGATCGGCCACCCGGACAGGACGGTGGTCGATATCAGCGGCGACGGTGGCTTTCAGATGACGATGCAGGAGCTCGCGACGGCCGTGAGCTACGACGTCCCCGTCGTGGTCTGCATCCTCAACAACGGCTATCTAGGCATGGTCCGCCAGTGGCAGGACCTGTTCTGGAACAAGCGCTACTCGTTCACCTGCATCGAGGCGCAGCCCGACTTCAAGATGCTGGCCGAGGCGTTCGGCGCCGTGGGTCTGCTGGTCACCGAGAAGGGCGAGATCGAGCCGGCCCTGCGCGAAGCTCTCGGCTGCGGACGGCCGGCGGTGATCGACTTCAGGACCTCCCCCGAGGAGAACGTGTTCCCGATGGTGCCGGCCGGTAGCGAGATCACTGAGATGATCGGCGGTCACGGCCGCCAGGGGAGGAAGTCATGAAACACACCCTCTCCATCCTCGTCGAGAACAAGCCGGGCGTGCTCACGAGGATCGCCGGGCTCTTCGCGCGCCGCGGCTTCAACATCGAGAGCCTTGCCGTGGGGCTCAGCGAAGACCCGAAGCTGTCGCGCGTCACGATCGTGATCGACGGCGACGAGCACCCCGTGGATCAGGTCACCAAGCAGCTCCACAAACTCATCAACGTGCTCAAGATCCGCGACCTCGAGCCCGGCAACGCCGTCTCCGCCGAGCTCCTGCTGGTGAGGGTCGCGGGCGAGGGCGACAAGCGCACCGAGGCGCTGCAGATCGCCGAGATCTTCAAGGCCAAGATCGTGGACGTCGACCGGCGCGCCATCACGCTGCGCGTGGTCGGCACGAACGACAAGCTCCAAGCGCTGCTCGAGCTGCTGCAGCCGCTGGGCGTCCTCGAAGTCGTGCGTACAGGGACCATCGCCATGGGGCGCGGGAGGGGCTGACGCCCGCCCGCGCCGGCTGCCCGCGGTGGCCCACGTGACCGCGGCCCCTGAGGCTACCCTGCGGCCACCGGCGCCGCGAGACTACGAAGCCTTGGCTTCGTGGGTCGCCGACGCCGTCGCGTGCGCCCGCTGGGCCGGGCCGGGCCTGCGCTTTCCGTTTCACACGGCCGACCTGCCCGCCCTTCTCGCCGTGCCCGGCGCTCGAAGCTACGTCCTCGGCGAGGCCGGAGCTCTGCCGCTCGGCTTCGGCCAGCATTGGGTGCAGACGCCGGGGGCCGTGCATCTGGGGCGGATCATCGTTCCGCCGCAAGGGCGTGGCCACGGCGTCGGCAGGCGTCTCTGCGAACTGCTCATCGCGGCGGCGATCGAATCCACACACGCGACCGCCGTGACCTTGCGCGTGTATCGGGACAACGCGGTCGCCCTGCGCCTCTACGCC
>JADGPQ010000052.1 GCA_017882325.1 Thermoleophilia bacterium | reverse complement strand
GCCGTTCGCTCTCAGCAGCTTGATGAGCTGGCCCGGCAAGGTGCGCATGGGCATGGACCTGATCCTTCCGCGTGGCGGCGCGGCGCGGGACGCCGGCGGAGGCGCCGACGAGAGCCTCGGCGACTTCGTGCGGCGGCGCCTCGGGCGCGAGGCGCTGGCGCGCATCGCAGAGCCCATCGTCGCCGGCATCCACGCCGGCGATCCGGAGCAGATGAGCGTGCGCGCGACCTTCCCCATGTTCCTCGAGATGGAGCGGGAGCACCGCAGCCTCATTCTCGCGATGCTCAAGCGGCGCAAGGCCAGGCAGAAGGCGACGGCCGCCGGCGGCGCCTCGGCCGGAGGGGCTCCGCCCGCCGGCCCACACTCCTACTTCTACTCCTTCAAGGGCGGCCTGCAGGAACTGAGCGACGCCATCGTCGCCTCGCTGCCGCCGGAGCGCCTGCACGGCGGCTCGGCCGTGCGGACGATGGCTTCGTGCGGCGCCGGCTGTGGCGCCTCCGGCGCCCGGTCCGGCGCCTACGCCCTTCAGCTGGCCGACGGCAGGCCCGTCGTCGTCGACGCGGTCGTGCTGGCCACGCCGGCCTGGGCGAGCGGCGACCTGCTGCGCACTGTCGCGCCGCTCCCGGCGGCGGACCTTTCGTCTATCGAATACGTCAGCACGGCGACCGCCTCGCTGGCCTTTCGTCGCGACTTGGTGGAACACGACCTCACCGGGTTCGGCTTCGTCGTGCCGCGCGCCGAGAACCGCCCGGTGATGGCCACCACGTGGAGCTCCAGCAAGTTCCCGGGCCGCGCGCCCGAGGGCCACGTGCTTCTGCGTAGCTTCCTCGGCCGCGCCGGCATCGAGGCCGCGGCGCAGCTCGACGACGCTGAGATGACCAAGGTCGTGCGCGCCGAGCTTCGCGAGGTCATGGGCATCGCCGCCGAGCCCGAGCTCGTCGAGATCTTCCGCTGGCCGCGCGGCATGCCGCAGTATCGGGTCGGGCATGTCGACCTGGTCGACAGGATCGAGGCCGGCGTGTCGGGGGTGTCCGGGGTGGAGCTCGCCGGCGGCGCTTACCACGGCATCGGCATCGGCGATTGCCTGCGCGAGGGAGCGGCCGCGGCCGAACGTGCTCTCGAGCACGTCCGCGGCCTGCCTGAAGACGCCGTGCCGCCGCAGCCCTCAGACCTGCCGGCTGGGGACGGTGTCCAAGACTGACCGACGCGGTCGGGTCAACCGGAGGGCGCCCCCAGGCGCACCGCACACTAGCCAAGCACAGTCGTCGTCAGTACTTGCCGACCAGCTTCCAGATCCAGCGATGCGGCGCGTGCATGCTCATTCCCGGCTTGTTGTACATCACGGCGCAGTGGCCGGTGATGACCTTGAGGCCGCGCTTCTCGGCTTCGGCCAGCGCCTCCGGCGTGTCGGTCATCTGGTGGATCCAGATCTCCTTGACGCCGGCGTCGGCGGCCTTGGCCACCCACGCAGCCGTCTCTTCTTTGGGCAGCTCCAGGACGGCTGCTTGCACGGGGGCGGGCAGAGTGGCGAAGTCGGGATAGGCCTTGTCGCCCTCGATCTGGCCGCGATCGGGGTCGATAGCGTACACCGTCTTGCCTTGCTCCTTCAGCGCGCCGTAGGCGATCTTGGGGAAGGGTTTCTTCTCCTGATGCCCGACGACGGCATAAGCGTCGCGCTCCCAGAACCGTTCGCACTCCGAGGGCATGGTGTCTCCTCCTACGCTGGTTGATCTTGCGGCGCGCCGGCCGCCTGCTCGGCCGTGAGGCCGTAGCACTGAGCCGGCGTGAGTACGTCCGGAAAACGCTCGCGAAGAGCAGAGCGCGTCTCATAGCAGAGGTGGCACTCGTCGGCGTAGAGGGCGCGCTCCGGCGCGTGCCCGTAGGCCTGCGACAGGGCCCACGGGCCGCCGGCGGCGATCTCGGCGACGACGGGCCGCCGCGCCGGGTCGTAGCCTTCGAGCACGGCGGCCAGACCAGTGGCGAACACGTTGCCGGCGCTGATCCCCTGGCAGAGTTGCAGCTCGCCGTCGCAGCCGAGGTGGGCGCGGCCGGGCTCGGCGAAGTCCTCGAAGGGGCAGGTGACCAGCGTCTCGGGCGACCGGGCCGCTCGCCCGGGGGCGAGCTCCACGGCCGCCCTGCCCTTGCACATGATCTCGCCGACGTCCTCGCCGAGGCACAGGCCGGGGATGTCGAGGCAGGCGGCTGCGCCCACCTCGAGCACGGCCATGGGCAGGCCGAGCTCTTGCGCCGCCAGTGCGGCGTTGCGCAGGCGGTCCTCGTCGGCGTCCTCGACGAAGTAGGCGTAGGACGACAGAGAAAGGTCGCTGATACCGAGCTCGACGAAGGGCGCGAGCCAGACCTTGGCGTCCTCGACCGACGTCGCCCAGAAGCAGTTGCTCACCATGCCCCATTCGAGGCCGCGGCGCCGGGCGTGTGCGGCTGCGGCCAGCACGATGGGGTAGGCGAGAGTGGGCTCGCCGCCCTCGAAGTAGACCGACTCGACGCCGCACGCAGCCGCTTGGTCGATGGCGCTCGTGAGCTGCGCCAACGTCATCGTGCCCTCGGCGTCCGGTGAGCCCCAGACGAAGCAGTGGTCGCACGCGTAGGTGCAGCGGTAGGTGACGAGAAAGTGGATCCCCTCGAGACGGATGCCCACGGTGCTCCTCCGATCCCGGTCGCCGGTCAGAGCCGTGCGCGGAAGGCCCGCACCTCGGGGGCGAACCAGTCGCCGGCGGCGTTCTTGATCCCGGTGTAATCCTTGAAGTACGGGGAGTTGTTGGCCATCGCGTGGCCGATCACGTTGCGATCAGTGATGCCGTAGCGGAGCTCGAGGTAGCGCACCAGACGCAGGCCGGCGCGCACCTGCCTGGTGCGGTTCAGGATCTGCTGGTCCATCCAGTGGCCGTTCCTGCCACTGCGCGGCTCCTGCACGAACTCGATGCCGATGGACGACCAGTTCATGCCGATGGCGTGGCGGGCACGCATGGAGAGCCGTACGCACTGGTAGATGGTGCCGTCCTTGGCGATGATGAAGTGCGCCGAGACGCCGGGCTTCTCGAGCCTGCCGGTACCCGAGTCGTAGGCCGTGTTGGCGGCGAAGGTGTTCCAAGCGCTCTGCCAGTTGGCGCCGGCGGTGTGGTGGAGGACGATGACCTTGGGGGCGGTGAGCCTCCAGGTGTGCTGGTGGTAGTGGCGCTGACTGTAGTCGACCATCTGCGCCTTGCGCGTGTCGCCGAAGGGAATGAGCTTGAGGGTGATCGGCGGCCGGGGCGCAGTCGCCGCACAGACCGACGTGGGGGCGAAGGCGGCGCTCAGCAGGACGGCCGCGGAGAAGCTCGCGCAGAGCGTGAGCGCCGCCGCGACTCCGAAGGCGATGCGGGTGAGGCGAGCCATGAGGAGAGTATACGCTGGGAACGGCGGGCTGCCCTCCCCGCCGGGGCGTCGCGGGAGGCGGCCGTCGACAGGCCGATGTATGCTTGTCCGCCTCGGCGCGGCGTCGGCATCCGCCCCCGCGCCGTCGACGGCGAGGAGCACTCGTGACCGACCCACCCGGCAAGGTCGTCGATAGCAGAATGATCACTGCAGAGGCGCGCGCTGCTCTGGAGCGCCTGCGTGAGCTCGCCGCGGAGCTGGTCGCCATCGTCAACGACCCCGACGCCGACGACGAGACGGCGGACGGCGCCGGCCGCCTCCTCGTCGAGACAGGCCCTGCCGCGGTGGAGGCGCTCGTGCGGGACGTCTGCGACGACCCCAAGCGCGGCCGGGAGGCAGCTGCAGCGGTCCTCTGCGAGATCGGCGAGCCGGCCGTTGTGCCGCTCCTCGCCTGCTTCCAGCATGCCGACCCGGACGTGCGTGCCACGGCCGCGTTTCTGTTCACTGCGTTGCGCGACAGCGGGAACGCTGCAGAGGAGGCGCTGATTCGTCTGCTGGACGACCCCGACGAACTGGTGCGGCAGTCGGCCGCCTACGCTCTCGGCGCCCACGACTCCCGCCGCGCGGTGCCCAAGCTCATCGCTTTGGCGACGCGCCCCGTACAGATGCCGCCGCGCGAGGCGGAGCCGGAGGCGTGGGCGGAGGCCTACCCTTACGACGCCTGCGCCGCCGTTGATGCGCTCGGCCAGCTCGGCGACCCGCGCGCCGTGCAGCCGCTCATCTTCATGATCGAGTCGCAGGGTGCGGACGGCCCGATGTACGACGAGACGGTGCGTGCCCTGGGTCTTCTCGGCGACTTTCGCGCCGCTCAGGTCGTGCGGCAGGCGTTCGAAAGCGCGCGCTTCGACGGCGTGTTCGCCGACGCGCTCGTGGCCATGTTCGGCCGCGGCGCCCTCGAGGAGCTGCTCGAGCTCGCCGAGAGCGGCGACGCCGCGACCCGGCGAGCCGTCTGCGAGGATTTGATCAGGCTCGCCTCACCGGTCGCCGCCGAGACAGTCGCGGCGCTGCTCGTTGACCCCGACGACGACGTGCGCGCAGCGGCGCGCGAAGCCCTCGGGCAGACCGTGGATGCACAGACGCTGGAGGAGATCGTCACGGGACTCGAAGACCCCTCCCCCGAAGTGAGGGCCTGGACCACCAACCTGCTGCCGCTGTCCTGCGCCTGGAGCGACTAGAGCAGGACGCGTCAGCGGCGCTCCGCGTGCGTCCTAGTCCAGATTCCTGATGTCGACCGGCTCGATCTCGTCTGCCGGTGCAAACCCGAACACGCGCCCGTAGAAGTACAGCTCGGCCTCTTGGCTGCGCACGATGTTCTCGGCTTTGCGGAAACCGTGCTGTTCGCCGGGGAAGGCCAGGTACGCGTGGGGCAACCGCTTCTTCTTGAGTGCGGCGACGATGATCTCGGCCTGCGCCGGCGGCACGATGGCGTCGTCCAGCCCCTGCAGCACGATGACCGGGCAGGAGATGTCCTCGACGTGGTTGATGGGAGAGCGCTCGCGGTAGACGGCGGCCATCTCGGGATAGGGTCCGATGAGTCCGACCAGGTACCGTGACTCGAACTTGTGGGTGCCGCCCGTGGCGAAGACCTCGAGATCGGCGAGGCCGAAGTACGAAGCGCCGGCGGCGAAGAAGTGGTGGCGCGTGAGCGCGTTGAGTGTGGTGTAGCCGCCGGCGCTGCCGCCCTGGACGGCGATGCGCGTCGGGTCCGCGTCGCGGCGATCGGCCAGATAGCGCGCGGCGTTGAGGCAGTCGACCGTGTCGACGATGCCCCAGTTGCCGCGCAGGCGCTCGCGGTAGGCGCGCCCGTAGCCGGTGGAGCCGCCGTAGTTCACCTCGACGACCCCGATCCCGCGCGAGGTCCAGTACTGGATGTCAAACGAGAGCTGTGAGTAGGCCGCTGAGGTGGGGCCGCCGTGGCTCATGACGATGAGCGGCGGCCGCTCGCCCGCCGGCGCCTCGAAGTCCTGGTTCGCCGGCGGGTAGTACAGGGCACGGGCGGTGAGGCCGACGGGGTCGCCCATGCCGGCCGCTCCTCCGATCTCGTCGGCGAACGGCCCCACGATCGAGTCCGCCGGGTAAGACGTGGGGAACGTGATGGGCTCCGGCGCCGAGATGTAGCCGGGGTCGATGTCGACGGTCTTGCTGCGGCGGACCTCGTGGACGGCGCCGCTCTCGGGGTCGACGAGCGCGACCGCGGCGGCACGCGCAGCGCCGCCGCCGATGACGGCGACGTGAACGCCGCTCACGACCAGCGTCGAGAACGTGGTGAGCGCGCAGGACAGCGGCGCGATGCCGGGGCGCGCGGGGTCGATGAGGCCGAGGTACTCGACGCCGTCTTCACCGAAGGTGGCCGCGATGCGCCCGTCCGCCAGGAAGTCGTAGTTCTGCAGGCCGAAGACCCACGGGGGCTTGGCGAACTCGGCGGCGAGCGGGGCGAGCGGGGTGACGTCGCCGCCGCCCTCGTGACGGCACAGATTCCACCAGCCGCTGCGGTCGCTCACGAAGTGCAGCCGGCCGTCGGGGCTCCAGGCCGGCTGCAGCACGCTCTCGTCGAGGCCGCCGGCGACACGCCGCTCCGCGGCGAGCTCTGCGGCGGCCGTCAGATCGGCTACCCACAGTTCGGTGCCGTCCCACGGCATCCGCGGGTGGTCCCAGCTGAGCCAGGCCAGCTGCCGCGCGTCTGGGCTGAGGCGCGGCGCCGCGTAGAAGTCGTGGCCCGATGCCACGACCCGGGGCGCGGCCGATCCATCTGTCGGCAGCATGACGAGCTCGTTCACGACTTCGTCGTCCTCGTGGCGCTCGCGGACGCACACGAGGGAGCCGCCGTCGGGCGTCACCCGCCCGTCGGCGTAGCGCACGCTGCGCGGCTCCGGCGGCGCGGGCGTGATGGGGCGAAGGCCGCTCGTCGGCCCGCCGACCTCAATGCGATACAGCCGCTGGTCGTCGAACTCGCTGAAGTACGCCGTGATGCCGCCGTCCGCCGCGGCGTGCAGCGCGTAGATGCCGCCGCCGTACTCGTGCACAAGGGTGCGCGAGTCGGCCGTCGCCGGGATGACTTCGACGACGTCGCCGTCGAGGGTGCGCCGCACGAGAACAGACCGCCCGTTCTCCAGCGGACGCATCTCGACCCAGAAGAGCTGACCGGCCGCAGCCTGCAGCCAGCCCAGGGCGATGCTGGACTTGGCGATGAGGCGCGCCGTGATCGGCGACGCCCACGAACCGTAAGGCGCCGTGGTGCGCGGCCTTTTGGCCGGGCCCGGGCGCGGTTGGTCAGTCAGTCTTACCCCCTCCGAAGGAACCGCGTCTGGCGGCGCGGCTCTCCACGGAGCATACACCGCCGTGCAGACCGCACGTGGGGCGCTCTACGATCGCTCGAGGCGGAAGACGTGGTGGCGGTTCGCGCCCCGCGTGCAGTCGAAGGGCAGCGTGGCGCGCGACAGGTCCTTGACCGTCAGGCCGCCCAGCTCGGCCTGGTCGAACTTGAAACCGCGCCGGTTGGTGGCGACCAGGAGGATGCCGCCCGGCGCCAGGAAGCGCCGCGCCGTCATGCGGACGAGGTCCGCGTGGTCGCGCTGCACGTCGAAGGTCGCGCGACCCATCTTCTTGGAGTTGGAGAAGGTCGGCGGGTCGAGCCAGATGAGGTCGTACTGGCCCTCCGCCTCCGCCACCCAGCGCAGGCAGTCGGCCTGGACGAGGCGGTGTGGCGATGCCGGCGGCGTGGGAGGCCCCTGTGCCACGCGCCCCGATGGCCCCAGCTCGGCGCTGAAGCCGTTCGCTTCCAGGTTGCGCCGCGCCCACTCGAGGTAGGTGGACGAGAGGTCGACCGTCACGGAGGCCGGCGATCCGCCGGCCAGGGCGTCGACCGTCATCGTGCCGGTGTAGGCGAAAAGGTTGAGAAAGCGGCGCCCTCCGGCCAGCGTGCGCACGAGGCGCCGCGTCAGACGCTGGTCGAGGAAGAGCCCCGTGTCGAGGTAGTCGTGCAGGTTCACCAGATACGTAAGGTCATCCTCCTCGACCGGCAGGAAGTCGCCGCCGCTCGCGCGGCGCTCGTACTGCGCCGCTCCTCGCTGGCGGCGGCGCTCCTTGAGCACCACGCGCTCCGGCGGCACGTCCAGTACGGAGCCGATCACCGCGAGGGCGTCTTCGAGACGGCGACGCACCTTGCCGGGGTCGATCTCCGCGGGCGGCGCATACTCCTGAACGTGTACCCAGTCGCCGTACACGTCGATGACCAGGTTGTAGTCGGGCAGGTCGGCGTCGTACAGGCGGTAGCAGGTTATGCCCTCCCTGTGGAGCTGGCGGCTAAGGCGGCGAATGTTCTTGTGCAGGCGGTTGGCGAACTGCTCGGCGCCGCCAGTGAGCATGCCGGCCGGTCGCGTCTGCGCGGGGGCCGTCGGCGAGGGGCCGCTGGACGAGCGTACCGCAGCGCGGGCGCTCCGTGGAGCATCGACGGCACTCGCGCCTGCCGCGCCGCCGGAAGGGCCGCCGGCACCCACCTGATAAAACGCCAGCGTGCACTCGAGGGGTCCGTTGCGCAGCGTGGTGTCGCGCTTGACAGGGAGGCCGAGCGTCTGGGCCTGGTGGGAGCTGCCGGCGAGAACGGCGGCGCGCCAGCCCACGAACTCCGCGCGCAGCCGTTCACCGAGCTGGCGCGTGAGAGCCTCGGCGTCCTCGCGCCGCCCGAGGCGCTCGCCGTAGGGCGCGTTGGCGGCCACGAGGCCGCTCGCGGCGGGAGAGCGGAGCTCGCTCAGCTCGCTCTGGGAGACGGCGACAGCGCCGCCCAGCCCCGCGTGCTCGACGCAGGCTTGCGCGACACGGATGGCGCGTGGGTCGCGGTCGCTGCCGCACACCGTCTGGCCGGGAGCCACTGCCTTCAGGCGGCCCAGCCCGGCCGCGCGCCGTTCGCGGGCTTCGCCCACGAGCCGCTCCCAAGCTGCCGCGTCGTGCCCGAGCCAGCGCAGAAAGGCGAAGCCGTTGAGCCCGTCGGCGCGCAGAAGCCCCGGGGCCACGTCGGCTGCCATGAAGGCCGCCTCGATGGGCAGCGTGCCCGACCCGCAGAGCGGATCGAGGAAGCTGCCCCCGGCGGCTGCCTCCTGCGGCCACGCCGCGAACAGAAGAACCGCGGCCGCCAGATTCTCCTTGAGCGGCGCCTCGACCTGCACCCTGTCGGTCCGGTAGCCGCGCCGGTGAAGGCTGTCTCCGCTCAAGTCGAGCGAGATCGTCACGCGCCCGCGCATGAGGTGCCCGTTGATGCGCAGGTCGGGCGCGCGTGTGTCCACCGACGGCCGCCGTTCGCCGTGTCGCGCGCGGAACTGGTCAACGACGGAGTCCTTCATGCGCACGGCGCCGTAGCGCGTGTCGCGGATCGTGTCGCTGACGCCCGAGAAGTCCACCGCAAGAGTGCCGTCCACGCCGAGGTGTGTGTCCCAGTCCACGCGGTGGGTCGTGGCGTAGAGCTGGTCGCCGTCGGTCGCCGGCCCTGTCGCGAGGGGAAGCAGAACGCGGCCGGCGAGGCGCGACCAGAGGCACACGCGATAGGCCGTCTCGAGCGTGCCCTGGAACGACACGCCGGCGCGGGCCTGCTTGACGTGCTCCGCACCGAGGCTGCGCAGCTCGCCGGCCAGCAGCGACTCCATGCCTCGGGGGACGGTGGCGAAGAAGGGGAGAGCCATCGCCCAAGGCTACCACGCGACTGAAGGCGTCACCTTCGTGAACGGTCGGCCTGTTCTCAGAGCCACCTCTGCGCCACGCGGCTGTAGGCATTCAAGGATGGCTCTAGAACTGTCGACACGGGTATCTACCGATCATGAGCGGTCTGCGCTTTCCTGCCGACGCCCACCGTGCCCGGGAGGTCGTCACTGTACCGCCTGCTTCTCATCGTCACTGCCGCCGTCGTCTTCTCCTTGCCGGGCGTGTACACCCTGGCCACCGACGCCGCTGCCTCGCCGCCGTCGGTGGCGGCGGACACGCCCCTGGCGCAGCCGGGTACCGAGTCGGGCGCCGGGGCGTCGTCCCTCGCCGCGTCCCCGGATGTCTCGCCGAGCCCATCCCCCAGCGACGCCGAGCCCCCCGTCACCATCGCCGCGGGCGTCGACGATCGCTGGCATCGCGCCGACGTCGTCGCCCGCCTCAGCGCCACCGACTCCCTCTCCGGCGTGGCCTACACTCTCTTCAAGGTCGACGACGGAGCTTGGACGAAGGGCACGCGCATCGAGATGCGGGCGTTCAAGAATCACGCCAACGACGGCGCCCACACGGTCCGCTTCTACTCGGTCGACAACGCTCAGAACGTCGAGCTGGAGAAGAGCGTGACGGTGAAGATCGATACCACCCCGCCACGGTTCAGGTGGCGCGACGTGAGTCCCGGCGTGATCGACCGCGTGCAGGCCGTGCGTTTCCGCTTCTTCATTCGCGACATCGGCGGACCCATCCGCGTCTCCTGGCGTGCCACCGATCAGTACGGGACTTTTGCGGCGAGCAAGGGGGGCCTCGAGCGCCAGCCGGGCTCTCGCGAGATCGAGGTCACGCCTCGCTACAAGAACCACGACGCATTCATGCCGGGTCTGTACAAAGTGGGGCTCAAGCTCACCGACCAGGCCGGCAACTTCACCGTGACCGGCACGCGCGCCTTCCGCGACTACCGACCGGCGCCGGCCAAGGCCTGGAGGCACGTGCGCGGTGCGGGCCGGCGGGTGGCGCTCACCTTCGACGACGGCGGCGCCGGGCCGTGGGCGAGCATGCTCAACACGCTCAAGGCGTATCACGCCCACGCCACGTTCTTTCCTCTCGGGTCGTATGCACAGGCCAGCCCGTCCCTGATGCGGCGCACGGTCGCCGAGGGGCACGCCCTCGGCTCGCACGGCTGGACGCACACGGAGATGACGCGGCAGAGCCAGGGCGCCGTGCACGCTGAGTGGATCCGCAGTGAGGCGCCATGGTGGAACGCGGCCGATGCCACGCCGGTGCCGTACTGTCGCCCGCCCTACGGGTCCTATAACAGCGCCACGCTGGCGGCCTCGGGGTCAGCCGGCTTCACGCGCGTGATCCTGTGGGATGTGGACCCGCAGGACTGGAGCGAACCAGGTTCGAGCGTCATCGCGCAGCGCGTGCTCTCGCACGTGCATCCCGGCGCCATCGTCTGCATGCATCTGCGCGGGCAGACAGCCGCGGCGCTGCCCGCGATCCTCAGCGGTCTGCGAGCCCGCGCCTACAAGGCCGTGTCGCTGCCCGAGCTCTTCCGCGCCGCCGGCTACCGCTGACCACCGGTCCCGCTCAGATCGACGCGTTCGGCGCGTCGCTCGCCGAGTCGCCGGCAATGACGTCGATGAACGCGTCGCCGTAGCGCAGGAGCTTGGTCTGGCCGACGCCGCCGACTTCGAGCAGGTCTGCATGAGTGCGCGGCTTGCGGGCGGCCATCTCGGCCAGCGTCGCGTCGCTGAAGATCACGTAGGCGGGCACGCGCTGCCCGTCGGCGAGCCGTTTGCGCAGCATCCGCAGCCGCTCAAACAGCGCTTCGTCGACATCGAGGCCGGCCAGCCCGTTGGCGCGCGCGGAGCGGTCCGCCGCCTTTCGTTGTTTCTTGGTCGGCACCCTGGTGCGGGGCTTGGCGAGGACGAGCGACTCCTCGTCGTGCAGGAGCGGTCGCGCCCTGGGCGTGAGCTTGAGCACCGAGTACCGAGCGATGTCCTGCGTGAGGTAGCCGCGATGGATGAGCTGGCGGATGAGGCTCTGCCAGTGCTCGCGGCTCACGTCGGCGCCGATGCCGTAGGTGCTGAGCTGGTCGTGGCCGAGGCGCAGGATCTTTTCGTTCTCGGAGCCGCGCAGCACGTCGATGACATGCATGATGCCGAAGCTTTGGCGCAGCCGGTACACGCAACTCAGCGCCATCTGGGCGTGTTCGGTGGCGTCGTAGGTCTCCGGGGGCTCGAGACAGATGTCGCAGTTGCCGCACGGCGCCGCGTACGGCTCGCCGAAATAGCCCAGCAGCGCCTCGCGCCGGCAGGAGAGGCCGTCGGCGTAGCCCACCATGCTGCTCAGCTTGTGCAGCTCCACGCGCACCTGCTCGGGATCGCGCTCGTAGTCGGGATCGCCGTTTGGGCCGGAGCGCCCGCCGCCTTTGATCAGAGAATGCACCACGGCCGCGTCGCCAAGGCTGAAGAGCAGGAGGGCCTCCGCCGGCAGGCCGTCGCGGCCGCTGCGACCCGTCTCCTGGTAGTAGCTCTCGATGCTTTTGGGCAGGTCGAAGTGGACCACGAAGCGCACGTTGCTCTTGTCTATGCCCATGCCGAAGGCCACCGTGGCGACCACGACGAGGATGTCGTCGCGGGCGAAGGCGTCTTGCACGCGGCGGCGCTCCTCGGCGGGCAGGCCGGCGTGGTAGGCGGCGGCCGGCACGCCGGCTCCCGCGAGCTTGCCGGCCACTTCTTCCGTGCGCTTGCGGCTGAGGCAGTAGACGATGCCGGCCTCACCGGGGCGCCCGTCGAGGAAGGCTTTGAGCTGGTGCAGCGGCTCGCGTTTTTCCACGACGGTGTAGCGGATGTTGGGCCGGTCGAAGCCCGTGACGTAGCATGGCGCATCGCCGAGGCTCAGGCGCGCACGCACGTCGTCTCGCGTCTGCGGGTCGGCGGTGGCCGTGCAGGCAAGGATGGGCACACCCGGGAACAGGCCGCGGAGCTGGCCGAGCTGCACGTACTCGGGGCGGAAGTCGTGGCCCCACTGGCTGACGCAGTGCGCCTCGTCGATGGCGAACAGCGCGAGCCCGGCCCCGTTCTCCTGGTTCTCGTGCAGGCGCGCCAGGAACGGCTCGGTCATCAGCGTCTCGGGCGCAACGTAGAGCAGGTCGAGCGCGCCGCTGCGAAGCCTGGCAAGTACACGGTGTGCCTCGCCGGCCTCGAGCGAGGAGTTGTAGGCGGCGGCGCTGACGCCGGCCGCCTGCAAGGCGTCGACCTGGTCCTTCATCAGCGAGATGAGCGGCGAGACGACGATGCCGGCGCCGGCGCGTACGAGCGCCGGCAGCTGGTAGCAGAGCGACTTGCCGCCGCCGGTAGGCATGAGCACGAAGGCGTCGCCGCCGGCGATCAAGTGTTCGACGATCTCTTCCTGGTCCGGCCGGTAGTCGCGAAAGCCGAAGACGTCGCGCAGCAGGGCGCGAGCGGAAGGTGGCGCGGCGGCCGCAAGACCGGTGGCGTGGGACCAAGACACGCGGCCGAGTGTAGCAAGGTTGACGGACGGCGGCGTCCACAGGGTCGAGGTAAGATGCCCGCACCAGGGAGGTCCGTCATGAGATACAGCTCGGCGAATCTGGGCCGCGCGCTGGTCATCCGCTTGGAAGACGGCGATGTGGTCCACGAGTGCATCGAGGAGGCGGCGCGAGCCGAAGGCATCGCGCGCGCCGCCGTCATCCTGCTGGGCGGAGCCGACGGCGGAAGCCGCCTGGTGGTCGGCCCCGAGGACGGCCGCGCCGACCCCATCGTGCCCATGGAGCGTGCGCTCCACGATGTGCACGAGATGGTCGGCGCCGGCACGCTGTTCCCCGACGAGACCGGCCGGCCGGTGCTGCACCTGCACGCGGCCTTCGGCCGCGACGACAGAGTGACCGCCGGCTGCATCCGCGCCGGCGTCACCACGTGGGTGGTCGCCGAAGCCGTGCTGATCGAGCTGGTGGGCAGCGAGGCCTGTCGGCGCGTCGATTCGGCCACCGGGTTCGAGCTGCTCGAGGTCTGAGGGGGCGCCGTAGCGGCGCCCCGAGGAAGATGTGACGGGGGCGGGGCTCCTTGAGCCCCGCCCCCGTCAAGAGCACCCCCCGAAGTCGGTGTCCGGCGCCTACCTCCGCGCGCAGCGGAGTCCCGGGTCCGTCGCCGCGTCCGAGGAAGTCTTCGCATCGGGATCGCCTCCCGATTGGCGGCATTCTACACGTTCCGAGCACAAAGGCAATCGAATTCCTGCAGAATCACGCGACGAAGCGTTTTGCTCTAGCGATAGGTCGCTGACGAGCGCTGACTGTTAGCATGCGCACGTGGACCCGTCCGCCCGGGAGCTCCACCGGCTGCGCCTCGTTTCGCTCGGGCTCGCACTGCTCTGCGCGGGGGCGGTGGCGCTGGCCGCGGCGCCGGCCATCGCGGCTGCGGACGGCGCATCCGCCGCGCCCAAGCCGGGGGCGTCACCGCACGGGTGGGTTCGCCAAACGCCGGTGCCGATCCTCGTCTACCACCATGTGCAGAGGCATCTGGCAGGCTACTACCTCCTGTACGTCGGCACGTCCCAGTTCGCAAGCCAGCTTCGGTATCTGCGCAGTCACGGCTATCACCCTGTGACGATGCAGCAGGTGTGGGACGACTGGACCGGCAAGCAGAGACTGCCTCGTCACCCAGTAGTGCTCACCTTCGACGACGGCTACCCCGACCAGTACTTCATCGCCGCCCCTCAGCTGCGGACCTACCGCTGGCCGGCGGTGCTCAATCTCGTGGTCGACCGCGGCACGAAGCTCAGCGACTCGCAAGTGCGGCATATGGTCAGGTGGGACTGGGAGATCGGCTCGCACACTCCCCACCATCCGATCCTGACGCACTGCTCGCCGGCGGCGCTGCGCCGCGAGCTCGTGGACTCGCGCCGCGCCCTCGAGCACAAGTTCGGCGTGCCCGTGGACTTCGTCTGCTATCCCGGAGGCATCTCCGACCGCCGGGTGATGCGCGCTGCCCGCGCCGCGGGCTACCTGGCGGCGACGTCCATCCATTACGGGGCCGCCACGCCGCGAGGGCGCAACGCCTTCCCTCGCATCGCCGTCTACTGGGGCGAGTCCCTGGCGACCTTCGGCCGCAGGATGCGCCAGGCGGTCGCCCGAGCGCGCTAGCAGCGCGCGAGCATGGACTCCGCATCTCGCCGGGCTCCGTGCGCGGGTGAGCGACAATGCGTTCACGACTCTCGCACGGCCGCGCGCGGCTGCTCACACACGGCCGGCTGAGTGTCCACGTTGCGCTGGAAAGGAGTCGGCGCAGGATGTGATCCAGGTTCGGATTGTGGCACGCTCATCATCCGCGGTGATGAGCGCTGCGAAGAGTCTGGCGCGGCGCTCAGGGCGCGCGTGGGATGCCCCCATCTCTGGTACCAGCAGAAGGGTCAGTGTCTCCGGTTGTCTGACATCCTAGCGGTTCTCCC